>JADFNI010000066.1 GCA_022563455.1 Nanobdellota archaeon | reverse complement strand
ATTGGTTTGCCTAAGTGTAACTGTGACTCTTGGTCTTGTTCACTGGTATTACCATATCCAGAAGCTCTGAACTGATCTTGAATGTATATAGAAACATCATAATCATAAACACCATTAAACGCAGGTATCAATTCTAAATCTTTATCATATGGTGATTCGTGCTCAACTTCTATCGATAAATGAATTTCTTCTTTATCACCAGGATGATAAATGGGTATTGTTATCCAAGATTGTTCAGCATTAATTTCAGCTTCTGCATCTTGTGTCACCTTTTCGGTTTCAATTATTTCGCCCCGTAATATTCGAAAATTAGATGTTAGGCCAATAAGTCTACTTTTGGTTTTTACTTTACATAAAAGAGTTTTAATGCCTTTGTTAAAATCTTCGAATTGTTTGGGAAATTTTTCATTTCCAAATTTTATGGGAAGTAAAGTGATGTATTGATGATATTTTTCAGGGAATTTTTTTACTAAATCCTTAGCATGAGGATTTATTATTATCAATCTTTTTTTATCTGAAAATGCTTCAATGAATGAATTCAAAACAAACTCATCATTGAAACCATAACCTATAACATACCAGAGATCACAAGTTTTCAGTCCATGTCGTAAGTGCTGAAATAAAGTAGTCCAAGGATGCAGATACAGATCTTTTTGTTGGATGGGATATAGCATAGCACGTCCCTTTCTCTTGGTTCGAATATACAAATCTGGATGATCTTCTAAAATCTCGCCATTTTCTAAAACTGTCCAATCTATTGATCCATGTAGTTTCATGAATGTATTTTGCTGATTAAGGATATCACGTGTAGAGTCAAAATATGGAGTTTGGGTATCACTTCTATTGAAGTAATCTAATGGAGGTTTAAGCTCTTTCCAGTAACTTTCAAAAATTGTATCATAATTTGTTGTGTATGCATTCCATCCTACAGCATATTCTACGTTTTTAGGATTAAATTGTTTTTTAACTCCCCAAATATTTCTAAATAATTCATCAAAAGAATTTTTGTAAATTGTATCGATGTCAATAGATTCATTACGTATTTTACATTCTGTTTGGATAAATTTTTCAAGTTCATCACGTAGGTTTTTAGATTCATCGATTTCTGTTTGAGAAAATTTATGTTCGGATGAAAATTTTTTTAAATAATAATATGTGTAGTAACCCATTTTTTGAGGTTGGATTTCTTCTGCAATTCCGATTATAACAGAAAAAATTGATTCTATATCTATTTGAGAAATATCAAAGCCTTTTTTGAGCGATTCCTTAATTGTTGAATAAAGATACCGGCCTTTGATATTTTCTTTCTTAAGCCGTTCCTCAAATTTGGTAACAATCTGAGTCATTGTCGGTATGCCAAAGGGTTGAGAAGATCCTGCACCTAAAAACAATAATGTAGTCAATATAGATCAAAATTTTGTATTAGGTATTATCTTTCCGATTTTAGTTAAAATAATTGATTAAAAGTTAGAGAATGTTTCTCGTTTTTCCTTTTCCTGCTTGTGCTTTTTCATCTATTGTAATTTCTTCAGCATCATCTGGTTTATAGAGTAGCACTGATTGTTCAATTGAAATGACGCTTCCTTGTCTGAATTGGAATATCCTTCTGAGGCCATCTGGTTCGATAAGATGAATGATACAATCTTGCGGATTCACTGCTTGGAATACTGGATGCTCCGTTTTCCCATCAGAGATTGTTGAATTTTTCCACATACCACTTATCTTACATTCAATAAAGGAAATGAACATTCTATCGTGTTCATCAAGGCGAGAAAATAACCAAGCCATAATAATTTAATTTGTTTGACCCTACTAATTACTTTGTTTTTAGCACTAACTTGGCAACCTAATTCCTAAGTTTTCCAAGTCGTCTTTATCAACTTCTTCAAGAGAATCTTCTTCTTTACACCAAGGACAGGTTCCCTCTTTTGTAGAGCTGAACTGATCACAATTACTACATTTTCCTTTTGGCCTTCTAGTATATCGTGAACTTTGATGAATCTGTCCACAGTTTCCATCAGTACACTTGAAATTTGGGATAAAGGAAGGCATCTTTGGCTCTTTTTTTAATTCTTCCATCTTAGAACGCACTTGATTTAATTCGTTTTGTTGTGGCGAATCATCTATAGCTATTTTTTGATTACAGCTTGGGCAATTAATGGCCTGAGTCATGTGTTATACCTCTTTGCAAATGGCAAAAGATTACCATTAAACGGAATTAATTGAACTACTGGCTTGTTTGAATTGTCTTGAGGAATCTCTTTGACTATTTCTTTAGGAATTAATTCAACTGTTGGTTTAAGTTCTTCCTTCGGTTCTTCATCTATCAATTCTATCTTTGGTTTTGGGGTTTCTTGAGACTTTGTGTCCTCTATGACCTCTTGATCCTCAGCTT
>JADFNI010000038.1 GCA_022563455.1 Nanobdellota archaeon | reverse complement strand
AGAGTAAGGTATATAAAGGAAACAATATTGTTAACAATGTTATGGTGATAAAAAGATGGTTCGTGTTTTTATTTGTTGGTCTTTTTTTAATGAGCTTCGTATTCGCTGGTGATGTTATTTTTAAGGATGGAAATATAGATATTGAAGAAGATAATATAACTAATATAGATTTTATTAATATGACAAATTTAGAAACTACTAATCTAAATGTTACAAATGCTTTTACATTTTATAATGGTGGTACAGATTCAGTCCAATTTGATAATGATAATAGTGGGGGAGTAACAAAATGGACAAGAGCTAAAAATGGACCTGCAGGGGTTAATATGCTTTTTCAAAAAAGTAGAGGAACACCGTCTGCTCGTTTATATATAAATGATGGAGACACTATTTCCTCATATAATATGAAGGCATGGGATGAAAGTGGTGGAGATTGGACAGCAACAAAAGCATTTCTTAGATTTCAAGCAGATGGACAACATGATGCTAGTAATTTTGGAACTAAAATTAAATTTGGTGTAGGGACGGGTACCAGTAATGCTGTAGACGCTATGGTAATTAGAAAAGATAAAACCACAGAATTTTATGGAGATATAAAACATTTAGGAGATAATCTTAAATCTTTCTTTGGTGCTAGTAATGATATTTCTTTTGAGTTTAATGGAAATGATTTTATTGAAAATGTTGAAGCTGGAATAGTTAGTAAATTCATTACTGGTTATGTTAAATCCATTTTTGATCATGATGTTGAAATACAAGGAAGTTTAACAGTCACTGAAACAATAAATGGAACTATTGATATGTTTCCTTTTATGGTTCATCAATCAACAGCCTATTTAACAAATCTAACTAATACAACTGAAATTGTAAATTGTGGAACTCCAATAATTAATAGTAATAATTATAATAGTTCAACGACACAAATAACAATTTCAGAATCAGGAATTTATGGAATTGATTATACTTTAGGAGTTCTTTTAGATAGTGGTTTTGGAGGACCAAGGACTAGAATTAATACTTCTATGCAATATAGTAATGGAACGGAACTCATAGGTTCAAAAGCATATACTATGTATGATGATTTTTGGGAAGGAACAGGTATTCAAAATTCCTTTATATTTAATAATTCAGGAGAACAAAC
Source organism: Nanobdellota archaeon (assembly GCA_022563455.1). Classification (GTDB taxonomy): domain Archaea; phylum Nanobdellota; class Nanobdellia; order Pacearchaeales; family GW2011-AR1; genus JAGVXH01. Next base: position 8,594 of record JADFNI010000038.1, on the reverse strand, counting down.
TATTAGTTTATTGATAAGTGCAGCATTGGGAACTCAAGGAATAGATGCTACAATAGATGATTGTCAAATATCAATAGTGAGGTACGGAAAACAATGAAAATGAATAAAATATTTGGAATCTTAGGAATGTTTTTATTATTAAGTTCAATCATTATCGCTGTTGAAGTAACAAACAGACAACGAGATGTTTCTAAAGAAGATTTTGATACAGCCGAATTAAAAGGAATAGATGAATATTCTAGAATTGATACTTTTAGAAATGATTTTTTCAGTAGGGAATTAATTAGTCGAAGTGATTTTAATCTTCCAACTTCTTCAAGTTTCAAAGCTTATGATCTAGTTTGTATGTCTTGGAATAGGGAGATAAATGAAACTGAACCAATAGATAGGGTTTGTTTGGATGAAGTTAGGGTTAATAAAACTCGTAGTGATATGGTTGCTGAATTAGATAAATGGGAAGATTCACAAATGGATTTAATTCTTCAAAATATAAGAAAGAGGGAAGCTGTTGAGTCTGTTGGTGATATTGAAGAAAGTGAAGTTGTATTAAGGGGCACAAATCGATAATTCTAAATTTTATAATTGATTTATTGTGGGCGAGGATAGCAGCTTTGGAGCGTTCTAGGGCTTAGCTTCTTAATTATTCTTTATACATAAATAATAATATTGGCATAACTTCTTCTTTTCTCTTTATTATAGCTCGTATGGCCTCCTCAAGCTCCTTAGGATCTCTATGGTAAATGAGCTTATAAGAAAACTTTGATCTCTTTTCTTTTAACTGGGGAAACTCTGAGAATATTTCTTTTTTTAGTTTTATTGTGTTCCATGCTTGAAAGCTTTCACTATAAGCTATTTTTCCTTCGCTATTTATCTTACTTCTTGGTGTAAGTGGTATTGGTTTCATCTTATTTGAATCACCCCACACCCCTCAATTACTCTAAATGATTATAGACATCTTTTTATTAAAGTCTTGGCGTAGGGGTTTTGGTCAATATTCACAAAAACGTTTAATAAGTGACTAATCTACCTATAAATGAAAGAAGGTGTAAAATGGATGAAAAAGATAAGCTGATACTTTTTGAATTACTTCAAGATTGTAGGCGGTCGTTAACTAAGATCTCTAAGGACGTTGGTCTTCCAAAACAGACAGTTAGTTATAGAATTTCTAAACTTGAGAAAAATAAGGTAATTAAGAAATATACAATTAATGTAAATTGGCAAAAGCTTGGACTTAGTAGACACTCACTTTATCTTGATTTGAAAGGAATTAAGGTCGATAAAGTAGACAAGTATCTAAAGGCAATAATTGAAATTGATGAGGTAAGCTGTTGTTATATGCTTCATAATGTTAGTAAATGGAAAATTTATATTTCTGTTTGGACTAAAACTATTGAGCGATACGATGAAATTCAAACAAAAATTATTACAAAGTTCAAGAAACATATAAGGAATTACTTATCTTTTCAAGGATTTAAGTCCTATACATATCTTGCTAAAAGATTAAATCCAAAGAAGAAATTCAAAATAGATATTAAGGAAGGTATGGATAATATTCAATTAAACGATTTAGATTTAAAGATTATTAAGAGTTTGAAAAAGAATTCTAGAATCTCTAGTCTTGATTTGTCGACTAAATTAAAGACTAGTCCGAGCAATATCATTAAGAGAATTAGAAATCTAAAGAGTCGGGGAATAATTCAGAGGTTTTATCCGATAATTGATTTGAAGAAACTTGGTTATACAGAATATACTTTTATTTCAAGAATTGATCCATCGTATGAAAAAAATATTGGAGAATTTATTAAATTCACGAAGAAAGATCCTAGATTTGTTATTGTTATTCGGGCTGTAGGTTATGTTAATCTTTATTACGCATTTATCACAAAAGATAACGATGAGTTAGACGAAATGACTCACAAAATAGAAGAGATTTTTGGAGATGGACTTTTAGAGACTCACAAGATTGAAGTTGATAATATGATTAGTTAGCCCCTCTAATCGTATAGAAAAGTCCAACAGAACTCATCAAAAAGGCGAAACCATTAAGGAGAATAAATACTAAATCATTAATATAAATTGAATAAATTACTAGGAAGAGAGATCCGAGTGTATAAAGGATATTAAATTTTAAATTAAGATTGTTTTTCTTTTTTCTGATTATTTCAATAGTTTCAGGAATCCATCCAAGTACAATTAAAACTACTCCCAAAATTCCAAAATATCCAATATATTCACTTACCATCTTTTATTGAAGTATTCAAGGAGGTTTTTAAGTTTGACTAAAGATGGCTCTATTATATCGAGTGACTGTTTTTCACTTTAGCATTTTATCTATTTGTCGTCGGAGATATCTTACATCTATTGTTGGTCCATAAACCTTGTAATCAGTGACTTTATTTGGATTAGTCACCACAAAGAACCATTCACTATAGTTCTTATTCAAAGATTTAACTTTTTCAACAAAAACTTTCTTTTGAGAAAGCATGGAACCAGTTTCAACTTCAATTGCAATTTTCCTTTTACCAATTTTAAAGATTATATCTGGTTTTCTTGTAACATAGAGTTCAACCTTAATCCCTTTTTCTTCCAGATAATGTTTTATATTATATATCACAAATAGATGGGTAGAAGTCTCATTAAATCTTGGCCTAACAAAATAGTTCTCCCTCCTTTTTGAAGTAATAGTTCTAAAAGATTCTTCTCTAAATCCCTTCTTAATCAAATATTCTTTTTCATCTTTAGATAAATTCCTTGACCTATGAACTCTCTTTGTTTCATCTACTTTTATATTAAGTTTTCTTGGAGAAATCTTCTTAGGTACTTCATCCAACAATATCTCATCAGCATTTGTCGTAATTTGTTTATACTCTTCTTTCGAAGCCACTATTTTTATCTCTGAATGTTCATCCTCCATTAGAAGTATACCTTCTCCAATCCCTGCAGTTAAAAGGGCCATTCTTTCTACATCGCTTAAATGAAAAACTTTTTGAACCCTATCAATTACTGCCGGTTTTTGTCTAAGAAGAATTGTATAAGAACTATTGGCAAGAGCGGACCTCCCAGCTTCAGAATTTAGCATCCCCTCAACCTCCTGGTTTATTAGAAATATCCCCATATTGAATTTTCTACAAGTTTTAACTATTTCAAATATATAAGAAGCTTCTTCAGTTTTGGAAAGAAGGGACCATGCTTCATCAATTACCAATATTTTTCTTTCTAAATCTCTTTTCATCTTCATATAAACATAATCAAGGACTAGAAACATAATTGGAGGTTTAACCTGCTTAGGCATATTTCCAATATCAAAACATACAAATTTATTATTAAAATTAATATTAGTATGCCGATTTAAGAAGGAGAAGACCCCATTAACATACAGCCCTAGACGATTTGTCAAGCTTCGTAAGGTATTCTTTTCCAATTGAATAGCCTTCTTCTCCATCTTCTCCAAACTCTTTAACACATCACCGAGTATTGGCGGTTGATTGTCCCAACTATCAATATCATCCATGTAGATCCCTTTTCTTTCATAGGCTTCTGTTATTGCCCTATCAATAAATGCTTTTTGAGGTTCTGTTAAATCTCCGAGCATTATTGGCATTAAATCCATAAGAGAAAGCCTCTTTTCCATATAATCGTGACCCATTAAGTCTAATGGATTAATAATAGTCTCTGAGTCCCTACTAAGATTAATTCTTTGACCATTAAACTTCTCAACAAGACCCTTATATTCTCCTTGAGGGTCTATTACTATTACTTTTGTCTCATTTAGAAGATGACGTGTAATGAATAATTTGGTCATAAAACTTTTCCCAGCTCCAGAACTAGCTAAACATATTCCATTTGAATTTGAAAGATGAAATATATCCCTAATTATTGGAATATTGTTTTTATTTAATCCGAACCAGATTCCTGTTTCATCAAATTTAAAGAAAGAAGAAGTAAACGGGAAAAATGCAGAGAGGGCGGAAGTTGGAATATTTCTATTTATGTCTAAGAAGTTTTTTGCTAACGGCAAACAAGACTTTAACCCTGCCATCATTCTAAAAGTCGGAATTTTTGGAATTATTAATAAAGAATTTAGTTCTGACTCTATTTTTCTAGCTAATAGATTAAGATCTTCTAAACTATCTGCCCTGCAATTAATATATAGACTAACGTTTAGAAGTCTTTCATTTCCCTTCTGTAAATTTTCAAGAATCTTTCTTGTATCTTCATACTTTATTTCTAAACTTGGATTTAGCTGATTCTTTAATTTAGCGGCATATAAATCAGCCCTTTGCTTTTGGAGCTCTTTATTTAATGAAATTAATGTTTGTTCTATAGGTTTTGGAGTTATGTGTAAGGAAAAATCAAAGTCTCCCGAGCAACTAACAATTCTATCGAGAAATCCCTTTTCTACAAGCCTTGGGTATCCATAAGCGTAAATTATTTTATGGAATTTTCCATCAATGTTTAAGAAATCTGGAGAATTTTCTATTTTATCTGGAAGAAAATTTATTTTTTCCTTATTGAATAACTTCATGAACATTTTTCTTAGTCCATTATCCTTTAGTCTTGTGGTTCGAAGATTTAATGAATGGAGCCGCTCTTCGCATAATTTTATTTGAATATTAATATCACTTGTCTCTGGAATTACAACATAAAAATTCCTATTCATTGCACTATTTTCTTCAATTAATCCTTTCATGTGATTTTTATAGGATTCGTAAATTTCCTTCTTTTTATCATCAATAACTTTTTTTTCTAAGCAATCTAAATAGACGTCAAGGTCTAAAGTCTCTGTAGTCATTAAAATTTGAATTGGAAAATCAATTGAATTAAGAAATTTTTGAAAAGAATAGATTATAGTCTCTTGTTCCTTTTGAGATTTAATTGAGAAATTTATTGGCTCAACTCTTAAGACTGCTATTTTCTTTTTATCTCTGTAAATTAAATTTTCCTTGATAACTCCAAGCTCCAAAGCTTTTTCTATCTCTTCTTCAGTTTCTAAATTTCTTTCTTTAAACCAGGTATACCAGTTCTTTATATGGGTAGACAAATCAAAAAACATAAATCCTACAGCTAAAAATCCAGGAATCATCGCTAAGAAAATTCGAACATATATATTAGCATCAATCTTAAACAAAAGTGAGAATATAAATGGAAAAAACAAAAGAGCATAAGCTAACTGCTCAAAAGTTAATCCGAAGACGATTATTTCTTTATATTCTAATTGTTGGGGTATTTCGTACATTTTAAGATTTTGAATTTGCAGCTTTAAAAATTACAAATAATGTTAAGAGCAATGTGAATATGATAATAAGGCTAAATCCTCCAATCATTACGAGAATTTTAAGATTTGAAAAAGTTCCAACTTCTAAGAATTTTGAAGAAGCTAAAAGTATTATCGAATAGAAAAACGGTAGGAAAATCAAAACTCCCAAATAATTTATAATTAGTTTTCCATAAGCTTCTAAAGGTTCAATAAAGTAAAGAAATATTCCAAGAGCAAAAAAGACCACTCCAATACTAACACAAATATATCTTAGAGTTAAAAATATTAAAGTAACTATAAGTGTTACCAAATAGGGAGCAATCATCGCTAATTCTAAACCAATGTTTCCAAAATTATCGGCAGTTGCTAGGAAAAAGTCTGATGGAATTGAATTGTAGATTACTGAAGTCATTGATGCAACAATTTCTAGGACTAAAGAATAAAGTAAAAAGCTTGCTTGAATTAAAACCATCATAATTAAAATATTTGAAAGACTCTTCTTAGCCTTCTCTCGCTGTTCGGGAGAAGAACCAGAAACTAAAAACCTAAATCCAATAATTAAAAGAAGTATACCATAAAATAATGAAAGCATATAAATTATTACTCCCCAAGTACTAGCAAAAATATCAATATTTACTGGTTCAATCATTAAATTATTGATTAGAGCTAAAATAGGTCTAATTGGTAGGTTCATAATATAAATTACAAACTCAAAAAATTTCTCAACTAAGCAAGAACCTAGATTTGTAATTCCACAAGTACTCATAAAATATTCAATAAAAGATAGTATCTTTTAAGAAAAGAAAAAACAAGATATCCAAATATTGAGATTGAAGAAAAGTCTATTAAAAATTCCTTATTCTCTTCACTAATCTTTAATTCTATTTTTTCTTGCCTATTTAATTGAATACCATCTTCCACAGGTCTATTAAGTGTTGACTCAAACTCCCCATCAAGAGAAAGTCCTCCAGAATTAATCATATTACTTATAACTTCGTTTTTTTCAGATTGACGCCAGTTAGTGTCTTCAATATAATTGCAAACCTTATATTCTTCCCCATATAGTGGAGTACAATTAAAGGCGGAGACTAAAGGTAAAACTAAAGCCGCCGCCATTAAAAAAACAAAAAAAGTTTTTATATAGATCATCTATTCCTTTAGAATAAGATCTACAACGAAAGGTGCTGCCCATATCACAATAAGTCCCACGATGACATACATTACCATGCCCTTTGCCTTCTCTCTTTTTCCAGGATCTGAACCGCTTGCTATATATGTGATTCCTGCAAAGAGCATCACTAGTCCGGCAATTATCGTAGCTGCATATTTTACAAGATTGTAAATAGTTGTCAGTGGGCTAAGAATCTCCTCAAAATCAGCTTCTGATGGTGCAGAGACTAGGGCGATTTGTATTACTACTAAAATAAAAAATATTGTAGTTGGTAAAATGCTCAATCTTCTTTGTTTAGTTCTTTTGTCTGGTTTTTGTGCCATTGTAAGATTTGTTCTAGTTCTTTTTTGTTTGGATATTTTTCTTCTAAAAATGCTAAACAAGTTTCACAAATAACCTCATCCATATCTTTTCTGCATATAGTGCATTTTGTTTCCATGATTAATCAATGAGATTATCTTATATATTGAGTCGGAGAAAAAAATTGGATAATTTTTTGGGTAAAAAATTTCTCTGATTTTATTTAAAGGTTCTGGGATATTGTTTTTGATGGAAGAATTAGCATTAAGGGATTATAATGAAGAAATTATTCTTAAATTAATGGAGCTGATTAAAGTTCTTGAGAAAAATCGGGAGGATATGAATAGTGGTAAAGAATGCTCATTTACATATAACCCTCGAGAGTGAATTTCTTGATTGTTTGAAAAAAGAAGCTAAAAAAAGATCGATTAGTGTTTCGGAACTATGTAGGATAAAGCTTAAGGATAATTTGCAATTGGATAGGATTGAGGGGATGTTGGAGAGAGCTTTAAATGGAAATAAAAGTTTATAAGTAATCTATTTTTAGAGATTGTAATATGAAGGATATTCAAAAGTCCGATCCATTGTGCTGGAGACTGAGTGCTGAAGACTGAGTGCTGGAGACTGATCGAGAGGTCACAGATTACCATCGGGTGCCCGTCGGGTCGACTCCGCCACCGGATGGGTCGAAAGGGCGTATCCCAGTGCGGTGAGGGTATCGCCGATCACGGCCTCCACCTCGGCCACACGGGCCGAATCTTCCGCCCGCCAGGCCCCGATAAGACTTTTATTGAAGTGCGTATTCACGTAGTTCCGGCACGCTTCGGAGTAAGGCACCTGAAGGAAATCGGCGATACGCGCCATCTCGCCTTCCGGATCCCCGCAAAGCGCCTCGTAGGTGGTTTCCATCCGCTGTCCCGGAGGGATGCGCTCCGCGTACGTCCGGTATTGTTCCACCTGGAACTGCCAGGAACGGGCCGCCTGCAGATGGTGAGGCTGGCCCCGCGCTTCCAGCCGGGTCAGCAGCGCCTTGCCCAGCGCGCGGCGGGGATCGTCCGTAAGGTGGCGCTTGAAGGCCAGGTCCCGTCCGTCCCGCACCAAATGCAGGAACCGGGCGCGGGGAAAGGTGACGTGCACGTAAGGCAGGATCAGGTAGGTTTCCGGCCATTTCCATCCCCAGCCCAGGCGGGCCTCCGGCGAATTGGAAAGCCGCTGCCACACACGGTGGGCTTCCCTCTGAAAACACATCACGTCGAACCGGCGCGGGCCGGCAGCGGAATTTGGATAGGAATCCGGATCCGATAAGTTGCGGCGGGCGATCCACTTGACCACGCGCAGAAAGCGCCGGTCGTCCAGGTCCCCGGTCTTCAATCGATCCGTGGCGCCCAAGGCGAACCCCAACTCCTGGCAGGCCCAGGCCAACAAGCGGGTGCCGGATTTTCCACGACCCATGATGACCAGGGGCTCCTGAGCGGCGAGCACTTCCGAGCGGGATCGGATCGCTCCCGGCCGAATGATTCGCTCAGCAAAGACAAGGGCGTGCATATCATATGGGGGCCTACCGGCTAACGGCCGGCGGAACGTCGCAGCGGGAATAGCATGGTCAATCAATGTGAACCCTGGATCCCCACCCGAAGTTTCGGTTTCGGGTCCCCGGGCGACCGAGTCGGGCCAGCCAAACCGTCCAGAATCAGCCCGTGCTCGCCGAGGGAATGGGTTCGGCGGTACCGAATTCCAGGGTGGTGATCCAGTTGAACGGGTCTGGTTTGATCCCGTATTGAATCCCGATCAACTCGTCGAATAGCCGCTGGGCCAATTCACCGGCCTTGCCGTTGCCTAAGGCGTAGGATTGATTCTGGTAATGGA
>JADFNI010000005.1 GCA_022563455.1 Nanobdellota archaeon | reverse complement strand
GAGTTAAGTCCCCGCTCTTCAATTGAACACTATTATAAATTGAACCAACTTTCTCTTTATTTCCAATTCGAAAAATAGGAGCAACACTAACACTTTCTGGTTTTTTGTTCAAGATGAAATAAAATAAAATATCTTCATTAATCTCAAGATTAAAATCTCTTACAAATTTAATAGAGTTTCCATCCACCATAAAAATAACTTCTACAAAAGGAATTTCAACAGTATCTTCTTCCATCTTTACTTTTACCGCTGCAATTTTTCTTTCCGGATCATAAACAGTATATCCTCCAGATGTCACAATGACAACTCCTCTTTCAATAGAATTAAACTCTAAATTTTCTCGAATTAGTGGCATAATCATTAACCATACTATTGAAATGGAAGAGATAGTAATTAATATAATCAAAACTGTAGCAACTACTGCTGAAATTCCCCTTTTATTCATAATATGTTAATTGTAAATGTATATATAAGGTTTATTAAAATGTTTATAGACTTATCAATATTATAATATTAAATAAATTGTGAATTATAAATTTCTCCAACTTCACCACCAGATATAATACGATTAAATATCATTACCTCATCAACATCCCCCTCGAAAAGATTCCCATTATTTCCAAATCCAATTCCTATTTGTGTAGGATAAGAAACAGTAGTATTCATACCAATCTCAGTAAATTCTGAAATATCCAAAACACCATTTATATAAAGTTCACAATAACTTTTATTCCAAGTCATAACAACATGGATCCATTCATTATATGCTATATCATTAGTGCTCAAACAGTTATCATTATATTGATTAGTAAAATTACTCGTATGCAATCCTATTTTTTTCGCTGAGCCTGCTTGTGCAAAACCAACAACATATACAAAATCATTCATGGCCCCTCCAACAGATTTAGATACAATTCCATCTTTGTTTTCAGAACTCTTCGCATTCATCCAGAATGAAACAGTCGTTCCAGTATCAACAATCCCAATATTATTTCCAAAATCAATATAGTCGTTATCACCATCAAAACTCACAGACTGCCCACTTATTCCTCCAATCCATTTAGGACCAGTATAAGTGGGAGGAGTAGTTTTAAGAGATATATCATCAACATAAATTTTATAATCTGCTGTTTGTTTATAATTCACCAAAACCATAATCTTAAAATATTTCGTACCAGCCCACCAATTATTAGCAGGAATTCCAGTTAGGGCTATTCCATTAACATTTCCAGAATAAGAGGTCCATGCCGGAGGAACAAATTTAGAGCTGGCAGCAGTATAAATTCGTGCTGAACCAGAAATATGTTGTCTTATTGTTTCTCCAGATACACAATCTTTACCAATTGTTTGACCCCCTCCAAGGGTGATCTCCCAATAACCTAATCCAGAATCTGTAATTATTGATGGAATTGTTGAGATTCCAAGCCTGTTGCTCTGATTTCTATTTGGTAAGTCAGCAAAATTACCTGAATCATCAATATCAAATATGATTCTTGCATGATAAGTTGTAACCCAATTAGATCCGTCCAATATTCTAAATGATGTGTCTGCTGATGAACAATCCTCAGAGAATGTCGTTTCTGAATTAGGAACAACATTTACATCAACAGACTCAATCCAAACCTTGTTTATATCATAAGCCTCAAAACCATAATAAATTCTGCTATTTCCAACTCCATAAGATTTAAACCACCCTTCCAAATGATATTCTTTGTTTAAATCTAATGGGATAAATTCAGAACTTAAAAGAAACTTAGGTCCTTCTTGATAAAAACTATAAATTCCAGAATATTTATTAGCATTTGTAGCTCCATCAAAGCCCCACCAACCCTCGTTCGTCCCGGTTTCTGCTCCCCTGTTTATAATTAATTCTCCATCATCTCCGTTTAATATTCCATTATTATTCCCTGCAGTATCCAGCGCATCTCCTTCAAATCTCCAATAACTAACAAGCCCATCATAAAGTTCAATGTCTGATGGAGTTAAGTCCCCGCTCTTCAATTGAACACTATTATAAATTGAACCAACTTTCTCTTTATTTCCAATTCGAAAAATAGGAGCAACACTAACACTTTCTGGTTTTTTGTTCAAGATGAAATAAAATAATTTATCTTCATTAATCTCAAGATTAAAATCTCTTACAAATTTAATTGAATTTCCATCCACCATAAAAATAACTTCTACAAAAGGAATTTCAACAGTATCTTCTTCCATCTTTACTTTTACCGCTGCAATTTTTCTTTCTGGATCATAAACAGTATATCCTCCAGATGTCACAATGACAACTCCTCTTTCAAGAGAACTAAACTCTAAATTTTCTTTAATTATTGGGATAATCATTAACCATACTATTGAAATGGAAGAGATAGTAATTAATATAATCAAAACTGTAGCAACTACTGCTGAAATTCCTCTTTTATTCATGATATGTTATTGTAAATAGATATATAAGGTTTATTATAATCCCAATATTATTCTATTATAATTGTTGCATTTCTTTTAATTTTTAATTTGTGAAGAAACAGACCTATTAATTTCTTTAATTATATTATATTAACTTTAGGTATCTTCACCACTCCTATTTATCCTTATGTCTACATTTATTAGATAAACGAAAGATTTATAAATATGTAGACATAAGATATCCAATGGTAGAAATAGAAAAACAGATTAAGGGAGAGAAAAAATACTTTTATCTAGCCCACAGTTATAGGGATGGGAAGAAGATAAAGAAGAAAAGAACTTACTTGGGAGGTCTGGTCCCAAAAGATATTGAAGAAAAGAAAAAGAATTTTATGCAAGAATTTTATGCAGAAAAATTTTTAAAAAGCATAGATCTAATAAAGAAAAATTTTAATGTTGAATACAAAAAGATGCCTAGCTCTGCAAAAGAGAAATCTAAAGAAAATTTTGCGATTAAATTTACGTATAACACTCAGAGAATTGAAGGATCTACATTAACACTTAAAGAAACTGCCAATTTATTGGAAGACAATATAACTCCCTCATCTAAACCCTTAGGAGATGTAAAGGAAGCAGAAGCTCATGAAAAAATATTTTTTGAAATGATGGATTATAAAAAAAACCTCAGCTTTAAACCAGTACTCAAATGGCATAAGGATCTTCTAAAAGAAACTAAACCAGACATAGCTGGAAAAGTAAGAGATTTTGATATAGCTATTGCTAGATCAAAATTTAAGCCTCCAATGCACCTAGAGCTAGATACCTTACTGAGAGAATTCTTCGATTGGTACGTTAAGAATAAAAAAACTATTCACCCAGTGGAATTGTCTGCACTAGTCCATTTAAAATTTGTTACTATTCATCCCTTTGGAGATGGTAATGGGAGAATCTCAAGGCTTATGATGAATTTTGTATTAAAGGACAATGACTTTCCATTATTAGACATCCCCTATACTAAAAGAAATGCATATTATAATGCCTTAGAAAGGTCAAATTTAAAAAATGACGATAATATCTTTGTTCAATGGTTTTTTAGAAGGTATTTAGATGAATATAAGAAATACTCCTAAAATTATTTAAACTAGCACTACCCTTAGTAAACCAATACTAAAAAACAGACAAAAAAGAAGCTCATCAATATCACAAAACACTATGAAGCCGGGTTGGGGAGCTCTTAAACTTTTGTAGAACAACTCAATTTATAAAGAGAAATTTTGTTGATTCTATATGACAATATTATACAACAGGGAAGATATTGAAACAAGTGCAAGTGCTGGAGATTTAATGTTAATTTGGTCTAAACAGGTTAATGAAAGATGGGGTAGTCCATTTATTGGAATATTCAATCAAATTCAACATTATACTGGAACAAGAATCTTTATAAGATTTGAGGATCCCACTATTTTTTTAAGAAGACCTGTAGATATAGATGGGGTTTCTACACCTTCTGCATATCCGAGGATTGGTGATAGTTTGCCATCTTCACAATTTAGAGTAGGATTTTTAGGAATAGGTGAAATTGTTAGTGAATTAGCAAAACATCGAGAACTAAGGATCCATGGGGATTGGATAAGTAAACTTCAAAGACCTTATTCTATACCCAAAATTAGAACAATTACTACAAAATATTTAGATATAAAAAATCCTTAATTATCCCACAATGTACCCTGGGCCGGTTGGGGTGTCTTACAGATTAGCAACCTCCAGAGGAATTAATCTCTTTATTATTCATCAATATATTCCGCAACAACCTTAATTTGGCAAAGTTCCCTAAACCCATATTTTCCTAGCCCTCGTCCAATTCCAGACTTTTTATATCCTCCAAATGGTGTAGATGAAGACCATACATCTGCAAAGTTAATTCCAATAGTTCCAGCTTCTATTTTCGAAGCAACTCTTTTACATCTTATAATATCTTCTGAATATACTTCCCCACCAAGACCATATATAGTGTCATTAGCAAGATTTATTGCTTCCTCTTCAGTTTTAAATTTTACAATTGGTAGTGCTGGACCAAAAACTTCTTCATGCCAAACTCTCATACCCTTATTTATATTAGTAAGAATGGTCGGAAGAAAATACGCACCAGAGGGTTTTTTAGGAACAATTCCACCAGTAATTAGCGTAGCACCTTTGTTAAGAGCATCTTCAATTTGAGATTCTAATAAAATTTGTTGTCTTTTAGCAACAAGGCTTCCAATATTTGTATTTATATCTTCTGGATCTCCAACAATAATATTTTCTTCAATATAGTTTTTCAATTTTTCAACTAATTCATCAAATATTGATTCATGAACAATTAATCTTTTTACTCCGTCACAATATTGGCCACAATTATCAAATCGCCTAAATGCTATTCTAGAAATTAATTCATCATTTAATTCAACATCTTCAAAAACTATTCCAGGATTACTTCCTCCAAGTTCCAAAGAGTTTCTAATAAATTTCTCACTAGAAATTTTATATATTTCTTGACCTAGTTTTGTGCTCCCAGTAAAGCTAATAAAATCTACTTCCTCTTCTAGTAATTTCGCACCAACACTTCCATTTCCATATATCTGCCTAAAAACTCCTTTTGGTAAATTATGCTCGTCCATTATTTCACCCATAAGTTTTCCAACTAATGGACATTCTTCAGATATTTTAAAAATTACAGTATTTCCAACAATCAAATTAGGAATAACTGAAGAAACAAAAGATTCAAATGGAAAATTCCATGGGACAATTACTGCAACAACACCTAACGGCTCAAAAACAATCCTATGTTTAAGACCTTTTACATCATATGAAATCTCGTCCTCTAAATATTCTGATGCATCATTCATAAAATCTTCAAAATAACTAACCCCCGAATCTATTCCCTCAAGAGCCGAAGTAATGGGTTTTCCTATTTCCTTACAAGTAGTAAGTGCCAACTCACTTCTTATTTTCTTAAAACTTTCACAAATGGGTCTTAGAAGTGAAATTCTTTTAGAAATTGATGTTTCTTTCCAACTAAGTTTTGCATTTTTTGCATCAATAAATATTTTTTTAATCTCTTCCCCTGTTGTAACATCTACTTCTCCGATCACTTCATAATTCTTCCCAGGATTTGTTGAAATTAGTTTTTCCATAAATATTTAAGAAAATTAGAATTAATAAGGATATCTAAAGATTTATCATGCTAAATCACTTGATTAAAGGGTAACCTTTCTAAGTTTCATTTTTTCTCCCAATCATAACACCATCTATCATTCCCATAAAAGAATATTGCAAATATTGCAAATACAAGTCCAACATCTCTAACTGCTATATCATTATATCCCAAACCAAATGAGATTATAAGCAAATGAATTCCGAGTATAAAAGAACTTAATCTCGTATGATAACCCACCAATAAAAATAATCCTAGAATAGCCTCAAAGATTCCGTTAATCCTAACAAAGGTTAACGGATCAACAGATAATGAATATACAAAATTGGGTAAATAAACAGATAAAGAAGCTGGATTAAATATTTGAGTAAGGCCGAACCAAAGAAAAGTTAAACTAATTCCAATTCTAAGGATTACTGGCGCATATTCTTTATTTATATTCATTTTGTCATCACCACACACCACTGAACAAAACATCCTGGTTCCCCTTTTTGCTAGCTACAAACTTATCCCATTACTATTAATTTACCTGTATGAGTTCCATGTCCTGCACCACACATTACAGAACATCCATATAAATATTCTCCAGGTGCCGGTGCCACAAATTCTCCAACAGTTGTTCTTCCAGGGTTAATATTTAAATTAAATCTGATTTTAGGAATTGTAATTCCATGAGTAACATCCTTACTTGTGGCTTTAATTCTAATAAGTTCCCCAGATTTTACAGTAATTGTAGGTTCACTCCAATCCCACTGACTAGCCACTAATTCAATTTCCCGAGTCTCACAATCTCCCATTGCTTGTCCATCCATAAAATGGCATGGACTTCCAGCCATTGGCCTATTAGGATCCAATGCTACAACTTGACCTGTAAGGGTAAATCCCGAACTCTCCGATCCTCCGCCAGCAACCATATAAATAAATAAAACAACAACTAAAGCCCCAACTCCTCGAAACAATGTCTTTTTCTTAATTTGTAAATTTTTTTGTGCTCTTTTATACATTTTTATTTTCTCCTTTTCAATTACAATTAACTGTTCTTTATAAACTTTTCAATTAATAGGGTTACTTTTTTCTCCTTATCAAAAATTTATCTAAAATATTACCAACATAGAAACATTTATCCCACAATATGAGAGAGTCTTAAATTCAGTAAAATTTATAAACAACTATGATCCATATAATACATGAAAAAAGAAAGTTTTGCATTAGCATTGGTGTTTTTACTTACTTTAAGCGTAGTAATAGCATCCATTCCTAGTTTTGAATCAGCATCAATAATACCCTCTAATGATGATGCTGTTATTAATATACCAACAACAGCAGTTAAAGTGGCTCCTGGAATATTCAAATTAGAAAACACAATAGAAAATGGAAGAGTTATAGAAGGATATGCAATTATTGATTATAAAAAAGAACATGCAAGACCTCCATGGGCAGGTGGCAATACAAACAGCGGCAAAACAACATGTTATTCATTCATATCAAAAGGAGCAAAATGGAAATCAAATGAACCTTATATTTTAGATTCAACTAACAATGCAAGTCTAAATGAAGCCCAAATCCGAGATACAGTTTTTTATGCTATAGATGAATGGGAAATTGAATCAGGAAATCAAGATATTTTTGGAAATGAAATTAATGGAACTGTAGATTTAGCTAACATAGGAAACTTAAACGGAAAAAACGAAATTGCATTTGCAGATATAAATAGCCCTGGAGCAATTGCAGTAACATTTGTTTGGGGAATCTTCAGTGGTCCTCCAGGAGGAAGAGAATTAGTTGAATGGGATCAAGTTTACGATGACGTAGATTTTAGTTGGAGTCATGTTGGAGATCCTAACGCAATGGATTTTGAAAATATAGTTCAACACGAAATGGGTCATAGTTTTGGACTAGCTCATCCAGACACTACTTGCACTGAAGAAACAATGTATGCCTTTGCCTCCTTTGGAGAAACCAAAAAACGATCCTTAAATGCAGGCGATATCCAAGGAATAATTAATTTATATTAAACAATATAAAAGAGAGCGGTTGGGGCGTATTGAACTTTAATAAAAATCAATGGGAGTACTTTGTCTACAATAATATTTTTGTCTACACTTTTGTCTACACTTAAAGAAGTAAATATATTTATAAACTATAATAAACTGGAAAACGCAAAGCGTTTTCCACTTCATTTGAGTCATATTTACTTCTTCAAAAATTAATTCATGATTTTCTTTAAATCTTTATATTCTTTCAACATAAGCTCAATTGTTGGCCTTATATTTCCTTCATTTTCATAGACTTGCAAGGTAGAATAATATTCTCTTTGATTCTTCAAATCTATATTCAAGGGTGGAAGATTATTTTTCAACAAGATATTATTTAATAATATCCTACCTACCCTCCCATTACCATCTACAAAAGGATGAATATTCTCAAACTGATTATGCACAACTGCTGCTAAAAGAATACCAGGATACTCATTTTTATATTTATTATACCACATAATTAATTCCTTGAGTAGTGTTACAACTCTTGAAGAAGGAGCTCCTTCATGAACAATTATTCCAGTACCGGTTCTAATAACTACCTCTTCACCCCTTTTTCTAAATTCCCCAGCAAAATCTTTAGAATTTTTAAAAACAATTCTATGAATTTCTTTTATCAAATCTAAAGAAATATTTTCTTTTGTCTTTCTTATAAAAGTTATAGCTTCATCCACTCCCAAAGCTTCTGCAATATCTTGTTTTGACTTCTCAACAGGCCAAACACCATGCTCTATCACATTTTCTGTTTCCTTTAATGTAAGCTCACTTCCTTCAATAGCATTTGTATTATAACTAAAAACTTCAGAAAATTTTTTCCAATCAGATTCAGATAAATGAATAACTTTCAAGTTAGCCTCTTTCTCAAGTCTCTTAATAAATTCAATTTCTTCCTTTGAGATTTTATCATGTAAAGGATCCTTAATTATCTTATATTTTTCAATCTCATCTAGAATTAATTTCTCTGCCTTTTTCATTCGATCTTCTAAGACCTTTTTAGATAAGTCAGTGCCAAGAAACTTACGAATTTTGTGTATTTTTCCACCCTCCCTAAATGAATGAGAAAGCCAATACTTCGTTTTACCATAATACTTTCTTTTCTCTAGATACATAATATTATAATAGTGTCTACATATTTAAATGTTTCTAATATTTTGTCTACATTTTATATGTTTCCACTCCTAATAATCCCACACTATACCAGAGACCAATTGGAGCGTTAATCTACTCAATAAAATTATTGCAACTTCTTATGATACAAATCCAAGATATAGATCAAATTTTTTTCTTTTAAAAAATGATAAGATAATCTAAAAGGTTTAATGTATAATTCCCTAGATCCTTTCCTTACATTTCTCATAGGCTTTCCGACTTCAGGATTCTCAGATATTTTCTTAATTTGTTTAATAATTCTTTCTCTTTGGAGATTGTCTTTAATCTTTGAAAAAATAGTTTTAAATTTTTTATCAAATCGAATCTCTACCATTTCTCCATTTCTTCAAATAAGCTTTCAGAATCAAGACTAATAAAATTCCCGTTTTCTATTCTCTTATAAGCCTCTTCAGTTCTTTTTGCAAATTCTAAGTCCTCTTCAATATTCTTATCAAAGTCTGTTGCCTTCTTTAAAATTAATTGATCCCCATTTTCAATTATCACTATTTTATCTCCTTCATTAAAATTCTTCCTCATCCAAGCAGGAATTACCACCTGCCCCTTTGAACTAAGCCTCGTAATACCAATATTTGCCATAGTAAGATTATTCTTACATTCTATATAAATCTTTCTAAATAATTTATTCCACCACTCCAAATTATCCAACGCCCTGTTAGGACGTTTAAGAAATATTCTATATCACAATAGTTTCTTCCCTATCTGGGCCAACAGAAACCACAGCAACTTTTCCAGAAGTAAATTTCTCAAAATCATAAATAGCTTCTTTCAAACTTCTAGGTAAATTTCCATGACTCCTAATATCTCCAATATCTCCATATCCTTGATAAGATTTATACACTGGAGATGCAGACCTTAATAGCTCCCCATCTCTAGAGAATGTTTCGCTAACTTCAGAACCCCTTTCATATCCATAACAAATCTTAAACTCATTTAATCCTGATAAAGAATCAGGTTTTGTAAGTATCATTAATCCACCATTAATACGTGAGGCATACTTAGCAGCTACTGCATCTGTCCAACCAACCCTTCTAGGACGTCCGGTAGTTGCACCATACTCACTTGCCGCCAATCTAATTCCAATCCCTTGAGTAAAGAAATCCTCTGAATTAATCATTTCTATTATTCTAGGATCTCTCCAATTATATTCAATCTTCCCATTAGAAGATGTATGTGGGATGCCATGTTCCTGCAATTCATCTAATCTAGTATGCCCTTCTTCAGCACAATAAGATTCAGACATATTTCCCCCGAGCTCAGTTGGAAAGGGACCAGCACCAACTCTTGTCATAAACGGAAACTTTACTATTCCTAAGGGCAAATCAATATCCTTAGCAGACAAGCCGACCCCTCCTGCTGTTCCATTTAAAGAACAATCAGATGATGTTACATACGGATACGTTCCATGTTCTATACTCAGGAGTAAGCCTTGAGCTCCTTCTAAGAGAATTTTCTTACCTTCTCCCATAAACCTATGCATTTCAGCTACAGTATCTCTTACAAATGGATGAACTCTCTCTGCATAAGGTCTAAGCCGTTCTATAACTTCTTCTACATTAATATTTTGTTCAGGATATAATTCACTAGCTTTCCTAATTTTATTAGCAAGATTATCCTCATCAAAAAGATCTCTAACCATAATTCCCCTCCTAGCAATCTTGTCTGAATAAGAAGGACCAATTCCCCTGCCAGTAGATCCAATTCCTCCATTTTTTTGAGACTGGTGTTTTGCCCTGTCTCGGTTAACATGATAAGGCATAATAACATTAGCATCCCCACTTAACATGAGATTATTATAACTAACTCCATCACTATCCAACTCATCTAACTCGGAAGACAAAACTTCTAAATCTATTACCATTCCATTTCCCAGAATTGTAATTTTTCCTAATGAATCATTGGTAATGCCTGCAGGGATTAAATGGAATACCTTTTTTATCCCATTAACAACAACTGTATGTCCTGCATTATTCCCCCCAGTTCCTCTTGCTGTAACATCAGCCCATTGAGAAGCAAAGTAATCAGAAAATTTCCCCTTCCCAGTGTCGCCCCACTGATTACATATTACTGCTACTGTCTGTACACCTTTTAGCAAATTATCTAATGTCATCTTTCTTCCCCCCTATAGTTTGGAGAATCTCCCGTAATTTTTATATCGTGTGGATGAGATTCAGAGAATCCTGCAGTAGTTATTCTATCGAAATCTCCTTTCTCTCTAAGTTCTTTTATTGAATTTGTCCCGACATATCCCATTCCCCTCTTTAAACCTCCCACATATTGGAAAACAACATCTTCGAGTCTCCCCTTATAGGAAACAAGCCCTTCAATTCCTTCAGGGATCATTTGATTTTTTCCATTCCCCTCCTGTGAATATCTTTCTCTTGAAGCACTACTTTCTTCCATTGCACTTAAAGATCCCATCCCCCTATATCTTTTCCATTGTCTCCCCTGGAAAAATACCATTTCCCCAGGAGCTTCATCTGTTCCGGCCAACATACTGCCCATCATAACAGAATGTGCTCCAGCAGCAATAGCTATGGGAATATCTCCAGAATATCTTAATCCACCATCAGCACATATAGGAATTTCATATCCTTCCAAACTTTTAGCACAGTCATATATGGCAGAAACTTGTGGTCTTCCAATTCCAGCGATCATTCTTGTAGTACATATTGTACCTGGACCTTGACCAACCTTTATACCATCAGCTCCAGCATCAGCCAGCCTTTTTGCGGATTCTCCTACAGATACATTCCCAACAACAACATCTAAATTACTATAATTTCTCTTTATTTCTAATAAAGTGTCTACTACAGATTTTGTATCCCCGTGGGCGGTATCAATTACTATAACATCCACCTTTTTTTCAGTTAACAGTTCTACCCTCTCGATAGCTTCTTCACCAACTCCAACAGCTGCAGCTACCTGTAACTGACCTCCTTCATCTAAATTATATTTTTCTGCACTTCTTGTTTTAATCCTTTTAACATCACTGTAGACATACATTCCAACAATCTCTCCACCTCCATTTACCAATGGCAAAATTTTCTTTTTCCCCATTCTCATAATATCGTAAGCCATACTAAGGCTAGTATTCTCCGGAGAAGTTACTAATTCTGTTGACATAATATCTCCAATAGAGGAAGAATCATTATCACAAAATTCAAAATCATTTCTTGTGACTATTCCAACTAAGTTCCCTTCACTTCCTAAAACTGGATAACTATGGAAAGAATATCCCTTGGATTCTCTCCTAGAGAGAACTTCAGAGACTGTTTCACTTTCAAGTATGTATATGGGTTTTTCTATCAATCCATTTAAATGATGTTTAACCTTAGAAACATTAGAAGCCTGTTCACTCGGACTCAAACTTCTATGAATTACCCCCATACCCCCAAGTTTGGCAAGTTCAATAGCTAATCTATATTCAGTAACTGTATCCATTGCAGCACCTACTATGGGAATTTTTAACCCAACATTTCTAGAAAAATTTGACCCAATGTCAACATCTTCAGGCATGACTTCTGCAAAACCCGTTCTTAATCTTACATCATCATAAGTTAGAGCTAATCCCTCATCTCTAGCCCTTTCTAGAACATTTTTTGATCGCATAATTATCCAAATATTAAGTCTCTTTTAATATATTTATGTGATCGTGTAACTGGAGTTTTCTTCCAACGATTAAGAAAATTATTTAAACTCTATCCCTTCAACAAATAATATTAAATAAAAAGGGGCATAAGCAAAATTCTAAGTACCCGGTTGGGGCGTACCGGACTTTTGTGACATTCATGGGTGGACGTTATAAGTGTTGTGGTTTTATTTTTCTTTGAACAGAAAATCCTTTCAAGTCTTATGTTCAACTTATGTGCATGAAATTTATAAATATTATTGTGGGAGAAGATTAAGGGGTAGGAGAATAAGAAAATGATAACTGACGAAGAACTAGATATACTAGAAATCTAAGTAAGAGAGTTTTGTGATAGGTGTGCTAAAATTAAGGAGAAATTGGAGATTTAACTGGACGTTCCAACCAAGGGTAGGACAAAAGTGTCCCAGTTGGGTTTTTTATTAGGAATTTACTCAACACCCTTTTGTATTTAGTATTATTTATTGAAGGAGATGAAGTTTAAATAATTTTTGGAAAAATAAGGAGAATATGGTCCTACCAAAGATTTGAACCCTATGGCCTTTTAACTCCGTAACGAGTATATTTGGATAAGGTGGGTCATTATAAGATTAATATCCACTATTGGGCATCATCAAGGCTTTAACATTTTTATTAAACAATACTATTAAAAACCAAATTAAGAAAACAGCAAATATGAATGGAACATAGTCAATAAATCCAAGAGAAACACCAAGACTCTGTTTAAGCTTTATACCGATAAAAGTATTAGGAACCGAAATTAGTCCTAAAATAGAAATAACTATTAAAACTATTCTCGCCCAGTTCTTGTGTTTTATAAGACCAATTCCACAAGCAATAAATGGAATAATTATTGGAACCATTAAAACTCCCATAAGGATAAAGCCCATTCCACCAGGAAGTGAAGAAAGACTGCTCTGAGCAAATTCACTAACTAAATACAATAAAGTTAGAACCCCAACTACAATCGCTGAAATTCCTACCGCCTTTATTTGTCCTTCCCAACTCATTTTATCCGTATCCAAGTATCCCAAAAACATATATTGCAAGGAATATCAACAAAATATACCCTACAAATACAATTATGAACCCCATATTATCTGAAGCAAATAACCTCTTTGATCCACTAAACATTCCATATCCTAGCTGCCGTACTCTATAATAACAAATTCCGATAAATGCAATCCCGTAAAGTATTGCTAAAATATATCTCTGATCTCCTTCAAGTCTTCCAGTTACAGCAGCGACAATAATCAAAATTAATAGGGGAAGTAATAGCAAGATGTATCCCCTCATATCCCTATCATCTCCATTCATAAGAACATACTTCCCAATAACCATATACCAGATATATCCTCCAAAAATCCCATATAATATTAAAACAATAAGACCAATAATTCCAGTTCCACTAGAAACAAAGTCAAAGATTACTGAAATTAAGGTTGCAATTAGAATATATCCAATTAAAATCTTATTAAATTTTGAGAAATCTTCACCTTGCATGTATATCTAATGAAATTAAGGTTTATAAATATAATTATTAGAATCTGATTCTTTAATAACTTATTCC
This sequence comes from Nanobdellota archaeon, assembly GCA_022563455.1. Lineage (GTDB taxonomy): Archaea > Nanobdellota > Nanobdellia > Pacearchaeales > GW2011-AR1 > JAGVXH01. The sequence continues at coordinate 18,548 of JADFNI010000005.1, read as the reverse complement.
ATAATCTAAATGTATTAATAGAAAATTAAACTCCACTAAATTTCTCTATTTCAATGGATAATAACTCCTCATTCCACAACCCAAACTTATAAGGTTCATAAGAAGAACCAAACATTATAGATCTTCTTGTAGGATTAAAAGTACCTGTAGCCCATTTAGCACATCCTTCAAAACATCCAATTTCAACATTATAGTTAGGATCTGAATAAGTGCAATCAATTACGCCATTTTCTCCACAACCATTTCCTATTAGGTGACTCCAAGGACTGTCCTCCATACAAGTTTCTTCACTAATATCTTTCCCCCAGCAATTTAACTGTTCAGGTTCAGATCCTGAATTGGTTCGTACCAATGGACGTTCATCCGCTAGATCTCCAAATGCATGACCAAACTCATGAACAAAAACCTTAGAAGGATGCTCAGAAACGGATATTTTAGATCCCTCAATTATATGTTCAAAGAATAATAATTTATTTCCTTCAACTTCCTGTAAGCCTTCTTCAGATAGTTGAATTGGCACAGGAAGAGTCACCTCACTAGGTTCGATTGGAATATCAAGTCCGGAAGGTTGAGAATGAACTCCATTAGCTGTAAATACTGAATTTTGTACGAAAATTAAATATTGATTTGGTAATTCACATTCAAGCCTTACGTTTAGGGGAGGACTGCTACATCCATAACTATGGGGGCCTCCACAGTTCTCAAGCGGAGGTATTTCGCTTACATACCATAAATTAAATTTATCTTTATTCTCTTTAAATGGTGTAACATTAAATAAGCCATAATTATCTCCATCAAAATCTATAATATGCTCTGAAATCGATTTTAGAATTTCTAGGGGCGGAATACCACCTAATTTCTCTATCCCCATCCCAATTATAATTATATTAGCCCTATTTGCCTCCTGGATATTATGGCCTGGTATCAACTCCAAGCATCCATTAAATGAAGCATCACTAAGTTCTTCTTCAAAAATAATCGGGACCTCATCAGGTTCTTCAACTACAGAAGTACTTTCATTAACTTTCTCATTTGGAACCTTCACTTTAATCTCTTGAGAAGAATTTTCAATAACTTCTCTTGTTGAAGTTCCAACATCCTTCTTAGACAGTTCAAAAGGGTCATAAATAAGAACTAATAAATTTGCTACCACAAATACAACAAACATAATAAATCCAATTATAAATTTATTCATATTTTATAGGATGAAATTGAATATAAAAAAGTATCTAAACTATCCTTATCGTCACCAATATCAAAAAACATTGCACTGACTAAGCTAATTGTGAATAAACCGCCAAAAAAGTAATACCCTAACAGGGCGTTGGACAAAAGTGTCCCAGTTAGATCTTGGAGTTTTATATAAAGTTAGAATTATTTTTCTTTGAACAACCATATCAGCAAAGGCATTGCCTGTCCAGATTTAACCATCTTTTTCATTTCAGTTATAAATTCGTCAGGGTCTCTATAGTATTTTAATTTATAAGAAAACGAAGATCTCTTTTCCATCAACTGGGGACGGAGTGTTTTATGAAAGGGATAATTTTATAAAAAGAGTTTTAGAAACTAAAGAACCAATTTATCTAAATACTAAACTCTGGTAGGGATTTTTCCACCCATAAAAGTCACACATCTCCAGTCACGCCGGTTGGGGCGTCCCAAGGGCGTATCAGCAACGCTGATTAACCAACCTAAACCTTCTCCTCAAGAGATTTTCTGTATTTCGAAAGTTGAGATCTAACTGCACTTACAGTTCTCACTTCTTCACAATCATGATATTCTATGTTTAATTCTAGAGCAATTAATTTATTATTGACTCTGGAAGAATCTTTTTGAAATTCTGGAAGAAAAGTTAATGCGTAGGCATATTCTACTTCAGGTATTCTCCCTATTACCCAAGGTATTTGACCCCTATTTAGTGTAGCATTGTAACCCCCTTTGTGACTATCCTCACTAGTTTGTTCCGAAGTTCTCCCAAACATTCCTAATCCTTCTTCGTATGCTTTGCGACCTCCCTTGCGACCAAGTTCACTTAATCTTTCTGATGTTTGGGCATGAATTCCAACCCCCATTTGATAGGTCTTACGACCAGCCCTTCTATTATCTTTCGTTGTTTGTTCAGCAGTTCTCCCATGAGCACCAATTCTCATTTCATATGATTTAAGGCCACTTTTCCGATTGTGGTCTTTTGCCAATTCCCCTCTTTCTCTAGTATCTGGAATTAGTCCTTCATATGGATCCGAATTAAAACCACTCTCATGACCTGAGATTGCTCTTTGAACACCACTCCATGCGATATTACCTGTAACGTCATATCTTGATTGTATGTCTAATTCTTCTACGATTTGAGGTATGGAGCTACCCTCCCTGTAAAGATTAGCTATTTCTGGATGTTCTTCTGTCAAAGTTCTCCCTAGATCAATGCTTCCTTTAATCGCGGTAAATTGTCTCGGAGATAATTCTCCATTTTCCATGGTAAATTCAAAAATTCACCATTTATAAATTGGGTTGTTCTACAGATTCAGTCCGAGCATACGTTGGGGGTATCCGAAGTAGAATGATACTGTCCGAAGTAAATCTATATAGATTAAAATGGTCTACAAAGAATAACAGAGACAATCAGGTATGCCGCCAGAATTGATTGAATTATATTCTTTGGGATCCCAAAATTCTCTCTAAGCCACTTGGAAAAGATCCCTACAACATTAAATCCGAGAAGAATAAGAATGGCCACAATATCCAACCACCAACTGACATTACAAAATTCCATAGTTCTATAAATATTTTCAACTTTAAAAAACTTTTCAAATCAAGGCATACTAGCAACTGTCAGAATTGCGAAAAAAGATATATTTTTAAATAGTCTAGAGTGTTGTAAAATATATGGGAGAATATAAAAAGAATTTTATTAGTAATATAATCTTTAGAATTGACTTTCCTACAATTCTTGAACTTGAAAACAAACTTCCTTCAGGGTTTCAATCAAAGATAATTGATTTATTCCCCATATTGAGGGAACCAAGCGAACTAAATATTAATCTATCTGTTTCATCAGGGGAAAATTTAAATAAAAATCAAGTATCTGTAGGAGCAAGAACATGGCAATTTTACAATAAAGAGAAAACAAAAGCTGTTATATTATCTAAAAATTCATTGAATTTAGAATATAAAAATTACTACTCTAATTTTAAAGAGCTTACTTCAGATATCAAATTAATTCTTAAGTCTCTTTTTGAAGAATATACTATTGAGATTATAGATAGAATTGGATTAAGATATATAGATGAAATAAAATTAGATTCAGGAGATCCACTTGATTGGAAAGACATTATCTGTGATGATCTTACATCTTCAATAAGATTTGTGAGTTCTAAGAACTTGATGAGAACAATGCAAGAAATTTACATTAAAGAAGATAATTATACTATTGTTTTTAAATATGGTATCCCAAATAGTTTGTATCCAAGTAAAATAGTGAGAAAGGAATTTACCTTAGATACTGATTGTTTTTTAGAAGGGGAATTGTCCAAGGAGGACATAATTAATCTATTAGAAGAGTTTCATGAGGTTGTTAAAAAGACTTTTGAAAAAAGTATAGGTAATAATCTTAGGAAAATAATGAATGGAGAAATTATTGATGGATAAAGAAACCCAGCCATTAACAAAGAGTATTATAAATCCTTCATTAAATGAATTTGAGGAAATTTCCACCCCATTATCTGAGAATGAAATTAAAGCAGATCAACCTAAACCAAAAGATATTAATTATGAAAAATATGGAAGAACCAGTGTTGAATGTGAAATCATCGAATTTGAAATTAAGCAAAATTAATAATAGATATGGGAAACATAATAGTAGAAGAGTTTGTCAAGGAGATATACTGAAAGATGTTAAATTTTTAGAATTTGTATCTTTTACATCAAAAAAAGGGAGATTGTTCACCTATCCTTACTTGATAGTTATAAGTCAAGATTGTGATCTAGAGTCTGATTTTGGCAGAAAAGAAGTCAAACTAGAAATTACTGAAGAAGAAACTCAAGACCACAAACTTCATACTATCTTAGTTTGTCCAGCTTATGATATTAATAATTTCAAGAAGGGAGATCATTTAAAGAGTCAACATATTAAAATGAGGAACTTTCCTGAAAAAGAAATTATTAAAGTAAAGAATAATAAAGAATATGAAAGATTTCATTACCTCCATGAAGAAGTAGACTTACAGATTCCTGAACTGGTTATAGACTTTAAACATTTTTATACAATTCCTAGAGATATAATATATGAACAATATGAAAAGAGTTATTTAGCGACTATGAATATTTTATTTAGAGAAAATTTATCTCAAAGATTTTCTAATTTTTTAAGTAGAATTGGATTACCTGAAGTAACCACATTATCCAACTTCTCCTCAATCCCATCCAACTGATCATCTCCCCTCAACTTTCTCCGACACCATTCAGCCATTGAAATATTTTGTTCATTGGCTTTCTTTCTTATTTCTCCTAAAACTGGTGTTGGGATCATAGAAATGAAGCTCGGACAAACTTCGGACAAAAACTATACTTCAGACTGAATCTGTTCTACAGATCTAGCCAACACGATTATAAGATTATTTCAATGGAACAAAAACGAAACCAGAAATATCCATAACTTTATTTTTATTTTTCCCTTTCTCAACAACCCTAATGGAATTTTCTGTACTTGTACTACTAATAGGCATAACAAGAATTCCCCCAACCTTTAATTGCTTTAATAGTTCGCCTGGGACTTTTTTTCCAGCAGCACTAACCAATATTCTATCAAACAAAGCTTCCTTTATCAAACCCTTCTTACCATCTCCAATAATCACCTTAACATTCTTATAATTTCGAAGCCGAAGAATAGATTTTTTCGCCAAATCCTCTATTAATTCAATTCCAAAAACTTGCCCCGAAGAACAAAACTTAGATAGAAGAGCTAAAACATATCCAGATCCAGATCCTACCTCTAATACTTTTAGTCCTTTTTCTAACTTTAATAATGAGAACATGAAGGCAATTGTATATGGTTGAGAAATAGTCTGGCTATTACCAATTGGAAGGGCGATATCGAGGTAAGATTCATCGAGGTAAGATTCACCAACAAACAACTTTCTATCAACTTTTCTAAAAACAGAAACTATCCCTTTAGAAAAGCCCTGGTCTTTTAATTTCTCTAACAACCTCTCTTTATTATTCATAAATTAAAGAGGTGTCCAAAATTTATATAGTTATTTAATGAGATTAATGAAATTAGAATTCCACACTAAATTTTTGAAATAGAGATGTTTAATTTAACCACTCTCAGGAATAATCCCAGTAATGAAAGTCTCTATTTTAATAGAATCATATTCATCATATGTTTCTATGAATCCTAGTTTAGTAAGGGCAATTTTTACAGGCATATTTTTGAAAGGTGCAACATACACATAGTTAAATTTACCAGCAAAGGATTCCAAATTTGAAATTAAATCGTCTTCACACTCAAAATCTTTACAATTATAATTAATTATTACACCGCCCTTCCCACCATCATTTCCATCAACATGTTCCAACATATGTTTTTGTACAGCAACGCCCATCGGTTTTTTAATAACATGAGCTGGTGGGCTTGCTTCAACATGTCCGGCCATCGTCGTCGGAGGTAATTCCTGTGCACTTGAAATACTAGTAAATGACCAGACAATTCCGAAAAGAAACACTCCAAAAATAACTATAAATATACCCCAATTTCTTATTTTTTTTGTAATAAGTGGCTTCTTTTCAACCTCCTCTTCATCAAAGTGTTTCGCATGATTATGCATGGCTAATCCCTCTTCATTCTTAAAATTCCTATTACACTTTTCACATCTAACTTTTTCTGCCATATCTCTAATTAATAATAATTAACAAATAATTAACACCTTTATATATCTTTTATTAACATAAATTAGCTTCACCGATAATATTTTAAACATTAAAATTCATATCTTAAAATGGGACATCACCCAATTTCAGGAGGGGCTATATCACCTCCAAGTTCAGCTGGTTTTTCTACATTGGACCTAACATTAATCATAATCTTTGCTGTTATAATTGGTGGTTGGATTTACTATTCTATTAAATCTCCAAAGAATAAAAAATGATTAACAAAGCAACAGACCCCGTCTGTAAAATGAGTATAGATATTAATAAAGCAAAGAAAAAAAATCTAACAACTTCAAAAGACGGTAAAGATTATTATTTTTGTAGTAACACATGTAAAGATAAATTTAGCGGAAAACCTACTCCTTGGTATCAGTCAGAGGGATTTGGAAAAGCGTTTCCGTGGATTCTCGCAATAATATTAATTCTAGGCACCGGTTTATCAATTATGTTTAACTTCATGCTTCTATACATGGGTATTTTCTTTATCATATTTTCCTTATTCAAAATGATCGATTGGAAAGGATTCACAGTAGCCTTCAAAGAATACGATATTCCAGCAAAATTAATCCCAGGATACTCGGAGGTTTATCCAGCCTTAGAATTTATTATAGGAGTTTTATTTATAGTAAACTTCTACATAGAGGGTTTCTACATAGTCCCTTTAGCATGGGTAACTTTAGTTATCATGGCAGTAGGCGCAATAGGTGTTTCAATAAAATTATTAAAAAATGAAAAGTTTCAATGCGCATGTCTTGGAACGAAAATAAAAGTTCCATTAACAAAAGTGACATTACTTGAAAATATTTTAATGGTAGCCATGGCAGTTAAGCTTTTATTTTTCTAGGCTAATTAACTAACTAACTCAACCTTCTAAGAAGGTAAATTTATAACACCAATTTTCATTGGTTAAATATGGGATTTTGGCCGGTTGTACTTAACGTTCTTAGGAATTCAGATGTTATAATTCTCCTAGTGGATGCTCGGATGCCTGAGATTACTCAGAATTCTGAGATTATAGAGAAGGCTGAATACATGAGAAGAGAGCTTATCATTGTATTTAATAAGATTGATCTTATCTCGAAGACTGATGTTGCTAAAATCCGAAAGGAATTTCCAGAGAGTTTTTTTATATCTAGTTTGAAGAAGATTGGAGTTAATACTCTTAAGAAATATTTGACTGAGTATTCAGAAGAGTGGCGAGGGGGAAAAAGTCTTCGAGTGGGAATAGTTGGATATCCTAATATTGGAAAGTCTACTCTCATTAATCTACTAGCTCCAAAGGCTAGGGCCAAGATTTCTAAGGTTAGCGGGACTACGAAAAAGACACAGTGGATAAGGGAAGGCAAAATTAGGTATATGGATTCCCCCGGAGTTATTCCTTTTGGAGATTCAAAGTCTAAGCTTGGGATGACGGCATCAAAAGATCCTCATAAGATTCGAAATCCTGAAAAAGTTGCTATTGGTATAATTGAGTATTTAGAAAAACGTGGTGGAAAAACTTTAGAAAAGCATTTTGGGGTTGAGTCTGGAAATGCTTATGAGATGTTTGAAGCTATCGGTATCAAGAAAGGGTTTTTGTTGAAGGGCGGAATTGTAAACGAAAATAGAACTGCTATAAAGATAATTAGTGACTGGCAACAAGGAAAGATAAAGCTTGGGTGATGTCAAAAGCTACTTTAGATAGCAGCAGAGTCGCATTAATTTTACATACTTCTCCTCTTTCCAGATTTCTTTATACCATGGGTTTTCCATGTTAAACTTTAGAAGGTAAGGTATTTAATGTTTTTTATTATTTTATTTTAAATATTACAACTCGGTAAATTTATTAATCTAATTTATATTATTTGATAATGCATATTTATAAAAAAGAGTGGATATCTTTGGCTGCTGCTACGGTGCTAATTATACTTGTGATGATTATTAGTGTTGCTATTGTTTTGATGGAGATTATGGATACCGCATCAGATGTTTACACAATTTCATCTGTTGAAATAAAGACAGATATTAAGAATCTGGAGGGATACACTATTTGGAATCAAGAAACTGGGAAAATGACTATTCAAATTAGTGTTGAACAATATGGGGACAAAATTCCAGATGCAATAGATTTTATATTTACTTTTGAAGAGAATTCAATTACAAAGAGAGTTTTAGAAATTCCATCCGAAAATGAAAAGAAAGTTTATCATTTTAATTTGAGTGAATATGGGAAGCCAGAAAGTGTAAGTATAGTTTTTGCTTATGAAAATAAGGATATAGAAGATATTGCGAAAATTATTCCTAAAGAAGATTCGTCAAATATAGGAACTGGAGGAGGTTCAACTGGAGAAAATACTATTGATCCTATTAATAATGAGGTTGTAAAATCATGTGGATATGTTCCAATTAAGCCTATAGCAGGATCAATTACTCCATTAACAATTCAACGAGATCCAAATATATGTGCACAAAAAGCAATTCCTTGGGATGGAAATTGGCTGGAGAGTTTTACTATTGAGGATATTACTTGTTCACTTGGAGCCTCATGTAATAATGGATATTGTAATGCTGCTGGAAACTGTGTACCAGTAGTTTGTGAGATGACTATAACTGAGCCAAACGTTGATATAAATCTTAATACTGATTTTGTATGTAACTTAAACACTAAGGATCAATATGCAATAAAAATAAATGCAGAAAACGTTAGTTTAAATTGTAGAGGTAATAAAATTTATTCTAATGGAGTTTCTAATCCAAATTATGGGTACTTTGGATTTATTGGACCAAGAACAAATGGTATAGGGCTATTTAGCAATGCAAAAAACCCCTTAATTGAAAACTGTGAGATCTATGATGTACATACAGGAATAAATATTCATGGGCATTTAACTTATGGAGAGATAAAAAATAATATTCTTCATGATGTTCGTGAGGGTATTAAGGGGAATCAGGGAACTAGCAGGGTAGTAATTTTTAAAAATGTTATCTATGATTTTGCTTTTATTGGAATCTATGATGATGAAGCCGGATATTTAACTGTTATTGAAAATTATATATTTAGTAATACTGGTTATGGAGTTGGAATATCAAATGGTGGAAGGGCCACAGTTCTTGGAAATACAATTATTAATAATACTATGTATGGATTAAAAAGTGCAATGGAAATAGGCCCTGGAAAAGGATCTATAATAAAAGGAAATATCATATTTGATAACGAATTGGCTATTAAATTTAAAACCAAGCCTACGAACCATGAAAGAGAAAATATAGTTGAAGATAATATCTTATGCAATAATGAAAGATTTAATTTCGTATTTGAATATGGTAGATTAATTACTGGAATTAGTGGAAATTCTCCATATTGTGATAATAAAGATTGTTATAAACAAAATAGTTGGAAGAATAATCTGGTGGACGGGAATGAATATTTATATCTTGTAGATGAAAAAGATCTTGAAATAACTGGAGAAATTGGAGGGTTAGTTTGTAGTGGATGTCAAAATATTTTATTTAGAGATATATTAATTAATTCTACAGGATTAATAGGCATAGAATTTTATGATAGCTCAAATATATCCTTTGTTGGAACAAATTATATTAATAATAATTATGATGACATTAAACTTTTCAAAAGTCATGATATAGATATTGATGTAATCTTTGAACCGGATGACCCTGATTGTATACCTTTTAATTTTTGCATTATTGCACCTAATGTTACAAGTGTTGATTCTTATTATAATACATGTAATGGGCAAACGTGTCCTGGGGAAACTTGCGTTGTTGATAGTGATTGTAAGGTTTCTATTAATGTAGGTGAATTTACTCCAGCATATAGTTATGGACGAGTTTGTAATGCAGGATTTTGTGAACCTGAATGTAATACTGGAAACGTATGTTCTGGAAACCCTTCAGGAGAAGTTTGTTATAATGAAAGGTATGTTGAATGTGTGGTTCATAGTGACTGTGATGAAGAAAATAATGAAACTTGTTGGTGGGATAATACTTGTAGGAGTTTTGAATGTAGTATAGACTCAGACTGTGAGGATTATAATGATTGTTCTGAGGATATATGTATCGGAGGATTTTGCGAGTTCACTGAGATTACAGATTTATCTTCATGTTATTATTGTGTAGATATCATCCCTGGGCAGCGTTATTATGCAGATTACAGTATGGGTAGAAATTATGGGGGTGTGGATTTTAATCATGACGGGTTTTTTAATCAGGCAGATTTAGATTTAAAAGCTATTTATGATAGAACTTTATGTGATATTAATATAAACCCTTATTGTAATTTTACTGATGGAAGCCGAAATCTAGTGCCGGGTTCCAGTTCATGGAGGGGAGAACTACCCCAACCTGCTACAGGAAGTATGGTTAATGATGGGATTACTTGCCGAACAAAATAATTATTTAAATTCTAGAAAGAAAAGAGTTTGTGATTAATCTACCTATTTGCTAACGCTAAAAATCCCCAGACTTCAAGTATTAAGAAAATAAAGAAAACACTTGCAAATATCGCATTAAAATCTAATAAATTAAGATCTTTTAACATATACATTAAATAAACTCCAAGTAAACTTGTTAAAATATCAAGAATTTTATTTGCAGGAGTTTCAAAATGGTCGGTTAACATTTCATATATTTCATATGAAATCGTGATTAGAAAACCTAATATTAGTGCCCATGTTAGTGACAAATTAAAAAATATAAATATTCCAGCAAGAACCATTCCTCCAAGAATATGATTAATTGACCAAAGATCAATATACTTTCCTTCTTTCCATATGTTTGAATACCATTGCCTTACCATGTTAAAATTTATAGAAACAGGTATTTAATAGTTTTTACTAAGATAAAGCTTTATAAATAAAAATGCATGAGAAATGTTATCCTCCCATAGCTCATTGGTAGAGCAGGCGGTTGTAGCCCGCTGTGGCCCAGTTCGATTCTGGGTGGGGGGATTTGAACTCAGTATACCTAAGAGAATATTTTGTTCAGCAATCTGTTCAATACAATCACCATATAAATTAAACTCGTCTAGTTTGGCTCGGATTATATTTTATGAATACCCCAAGAATTAGAATTAATATCATTATTCCAATAAAATAATACTTTTTTTCCATTTATTAAATAACCAAATCTCTTATAAAAACCCGCCGAAACAACAATTCTTTTTTCATAATAATTTTACACATTTTCCATTTATTTATCTTACCATTAAAACCAATTTCTGAGAAAGTTGATCTTGTTTTGTATAAGAATCTTTTCCTTCTCTGCAAGCATTATTTGCCCATCCAGTCCCACACCCATCTATTGAAATCCATCTTGAAGACGAACCGTTCAAACGATAAATATCACTTGAAACAACATGTCCCATTAAATCGTGTTGTCCAAAAAAATAGTATGTATTACAATATGTCCCAAACCAATCATAACCATCATAATTAGGATTTGGATTACAATCTGTCCAACTTCCAACCATTGCATCAGTACATTTCCCATTTTGATAATTAGCGTTATCTATATAAAAATCAATTATGTTGCATTCGACTTCTCCATAAATTCCCGTATCTTTTGGGCCCGCCGTTCTATCAGTCGTGGTTCCATCAAAATGATCGCTATAAATTGTCCTAGTCATGTATTCGGTATATTTTGGCCAAGTATAAATCCTAGAATAAGTTTCGTCTGTAGGGATAGTTGTTGGAACTTCTGTTGAACTTAAATCTGGATACCAAGAATTAATTTCAATATTTGCAGCAGCAACAACTGTCCATCCACCATCATCAGTAGTCATATCACAATAAACTTGGAATATATCTTCTCCTCCACCTCCATCAGGATCAATCCAATAAAGACCGTCTTCACCTTGCCCTTCATTGAACCAAGCTAAACAAGATCTAGCATCAACAGAACTCAAACTACAATTCTTCAAACTAGCCAAACTAACCCTCGTTGTAACATCGCAAGTCCTCTCACTGTTACCAATCTGAATAACCGGAGCAATGCTCACCTCGTCGATATTCTCATCAACAGGAAAATAAAAAATTTTACCTTCGTTAATGCCAAGATCAAAGGGCATACTCATTTTACTAGAAGTCCCACCCGAGGCTAAAAGCAACTCAATCTCAGCAATATCTACTTCATTCGGACCCTTCTTAACACGAACTGCCAAAATTTTTTTCTCAGCATCGTAACAAGTATACCCAGAACTCGAATCAACTATAACATCAGCCTCGAGACACACCGTCCCTATTTCTAAATTATCCCTAATCATCGGAATAATCGCAACCCAAATAATCGCAACCGCAGAAACCGTAATCAAAATAATCAATACTGTCGCAACAACTGCACTAATACCCCTCTTTCGAGCCTTGCGAGAAAAGCATGAAGGTTGTCCGCGACCTACTTTTTTATCGAACATAAAATTAATTAGCTAATTATCTATATAAAACTATCAACCACCATTGGTTGAAAAGTATTTTAAAATAAGCGAAGCGGGTAAGAGTTTCTTAAAACAACATGGTAAGAAAAAATGACACTAAGAAAACCAAACGAACTAAGTGAATGGAGAAAAATAGCCTTTGCATTTACTCTGGGGATACTATAAGGAGTAGTTGCTATTGCTTGGCTAGGGCCTTGGTTAGCAAAGTTTTTATAGATTAAGGATCTATATAAAATGAGATCAACACAATTATTTATGATTGTCCTCAATTTTGAATTTTTACTTCAGACAGGCTTCTGACAAAAATTCTACTTAGGATCAAACCTGTAGAACAACCCAATCGGATTAGACAACGGATATGATAAGAGAAACCCTACAAGTTTAAGGAGGAGTAACGATAAAGAAGAAAGATCCTGGCATATTAAGGGAAATGGCAATGGTTGGTTAAAGAAATTTGGTTTTACTAGTTCCAGAGGACGATGGACAAACCTCCAAGACTGGAAACAACACGGATTAGATAATGGATATGAAAAAATATCTGATTGTTTAGCCAAAAGTGAAATTGATGAAGAGAGAGCTTGGTATTCTAAGGGTAACGACAAGGGTTGGTTGAAGGATTTTAGTTTTATAGGGGGAAGTAGAAAAACCCCCTGGCAGAACCTCCAAGACTGGAAACAACATGGTTTAGACAATAAATACAACGAAGTGAGTTCTACCAGTTTAACACAAAGTAATAATGATCAGGAAAGATCTTGGTATTCTAAAGGTGTCCATGAAGGTTGGTTGAAGGATTTTAGTTTTGGAGGAGTAAGACAAAGATGGACAAATCTCCAAGACTGGAAACAACATGGGTTGGATCATGAACACAATGAAAGAACTTCTACTAGCCTATCCAGAAGTGAGATTGATGAAGAGAGAGCTTGGTATTCTAAGGGTCAGAGAAATGACTGGTTGAATGATTTTAGTTTTATTGCAACACGGCTTCAAAGAAAAAAATCCATAGAAGAAATCTTAAAAGAAACCCCTGAAGCTCTTGAAATAGGCTCTTTAGTCACTTTAACAGATGATTCATATAGTGTTGCTGAAATCTTGGTCGAAATGTATCCGGATAGATTTCCTCCAGCTGCAGAACTCGCAAGATCACTTCCAGGAGCAATAAAACATGTTGGACATTCCCTAGTGCCATTTACACTAGGACATGCGAAGTCTTTTTATGAAGAAATTGGTGATGCACCAAAAAGAGTTTATCAAGCTCTTGATGATATATTATCTGCAATAATGATCAACCAATACCAAATCCCCTTTAATAGTAATCCTAATAAAACATTAAAAGAACTAAGAAAATTCAAGCAAGGCAAAAGCGATATCGCCAAGTTAGCTAGAAAAGTATCGAACCATTATACCGAAGTTTATAACTTTAGGATTCCTGGACATGGAAGCTTAAAAGGTAAGGCCGCCTAAAATGTCAATAACAACCTCATATTTTGCAGTAAGTAAAAGATTAAATGGAACAAAAATATCTATAGCTAGATTTCATCTTCCTTTTGTAAGAAATAGTATGGATGAGGTAATTAGTTCATTTGCCCCATCACCTGATTTACTTTCAGATTATAAGGAGGAGGAGATTACTTGGGGAGAATATAGTAGACGGTACCGTAACGAGCAAAGAAAGCACTATAGAGATTCTCCCGAAGATTTTCATGATCTATTAAAAAGATCAAAAAGAAAAAGCTTGGTTCTTTTATGTTATGAAAAACATGAAGGACCAAAAACAAAGTGTCATAGATTGATCTTATATGATATCCTTCAAAAAGTAGACGAAGCAGAAGGAACTGATGTAAGATTTGTTGATGAAGTTCCATATAGCAGAGAATAGCCTTAAATATCTGTAATAGTTATATCTCCTATGAAAGAAACCATTTCTAAGGGAAGAATTTCCCCCTTAGTTCCAAAAATCGGAGGTGGCCTTAGTATGGAAGCCCACTTAGTTGAATTAGGCAATAAAAAGTATGTTGTTAGAATATGTAAATCTAAACAACAAGCAAAATTCTATGAATCTATCTCAAGAAGGCTTTCGAAGTATAAGATTTTGCCAAAGTTTATTGAAAGACAGAATAGCAATGTATTCTTTGAATATTTACCTGGAAGAGATCTAAAGAATAAAGAGAATTTAAAGATCTTTGAACAAATAGGGTCTATTTGTGCTAGAATAAATAATCTAGAATATAGTTCTAAAGAAGATATAAATTCTAGTTTTAATAAACAACTAAGTGAGCTAACAAATGGAAAATATAGAAAATATACTTTACAAGAAACAGAAGAAAAGAGGGCTAGACGACCTAGTGAAAGACATGATATAAGAAGAATAAAGGCATTAATTACTAAAGAAGAAAACAAAAAGTTAAGAACAATTAACAAAAAGTTAATAACTAAAACAAAGATTAAAGTTTCTTTAGATGCATTTGATGTTTCTCCAGCCAATTTTAGGCTAAGCAATGGAAAAGTTTATTTTGTAGATATGGATGCTATAAAACCAAAGATTAAGGGTATAGGTATTGCTAAATGTTTTTTCAAATGGGCAAAAAATGATAAACAAAAAAAAGCTTTTTTAAACGGTTATCTTTCCATTTTAGAAAATAATTTTCTAACTGAAGAATATATGGATTTATTATACTTACATTTTTTAGTTCAAGCACTACATGATAGGGCAAAATTAGGAAGAAACTATAAGGAAGAATATAAGGCCCTAAAAGGGTTGTTAAGGAAGTTTTAGCAAATATTTAATAAGTTCATCCACTAATGCTAGACATGAAAGATTTTGAAGGTGTAGCCGCAATTATGATATTTTCTAAAAATATAATTAAATCTACAAAATGGTATAGTAAACTTATAAAAACTAAGCCAATTTTTCTAGATAAAGAAAAAAGTATGATAAAGATCGGCAAAATAAAATTGGTGTTTCATCTTCCAGATAAAAAAAGTCCTGTTTCAACGGGAGGCCAAGTATGTTATTGGAAAGTAAATAATTTTGACAATTTTATTAAACGAGCAATAAAATTAGGGGCTAAAATACATAGGGGACCAATTGAAGTTGAAAATTCTAATTATAAAATATGCCAGTTAAAAGATCCATTTGGATCAGTTTTTGGAATTGAAGGAAAATTATTCAATAATCACATAAAATCTTAAATAGATCACTCCAAGACGAATGAGATGAAAGACCCATATGAAATCCTCGGAGTCTCTCGCGAAGCAGATCTCAAAGAAATAAAACATGCCTTCAGAGTGCTAGCCCATAAATACCATCCAGATATGCATAATGGCGATCAAGATAAAGCGAAACTATTCATAGAAGTTAAGGCAGCATACAAGTTCATAACCTCTAACGAGAGCATTAAAAGAACCAATGGAAAATCAAAAAAAGTACAATTAGATGACTGGGCCGAAGCGTACAACAACCAACTAGAAGCATGGTCTCATACTCTCTCCATAAGTGGAGAGTATAGGGCCTCCGGAGACTGGACAGTAGGAGAACTGGAAGATAAACTCATGGAATTTTTTGAAAAACATGGCACTGAAGCAACCTCAGAAATCTATTCACGTAGACAAAGATTCCAAGTTGACGGAATTGGTTATTGGATATCTCGAGGTCTCATGGAAGCAAAATCTAGCTGGACAGGGGATCAATCTGGATCAATCTTTTACGGATTAACCGAAGATGGCATAGACTACTTCACAAGAAAAAGACTCGCCAAGTAATCAGAAAATTATTTAAACATAAACATCCTTAACCAACTAACATATTAAAAAACAACATTTCATTATTGTACCATAATGGTTATAGCCTGGTTGGGACGTTTCAACAATGCCGATTTATAATAATTAATTTGGGAATCGAACCATTTTTAAATATCTTAATATTATAATTTCTATGAATATAAGAAAAGCTAAAAAATCAGACATTAACAGTATGCATCAAATTATTAAAATTAATAGCCCAAGGTATCCTAAAAAACTCGCATTGCAAGAATTAAATGAGATGTTTTCAGATTCCTTACATTCTCCGACTTTCATTGTTGTTGAAGATAAAAATGAAATAAGGGCATTTGGAGGATTCTCTAGGTCAGGGGCAGATGATATGATTTGTGATATATTTTGGATAAATACAAATTTAGAGTACAGTGGAAAAGGATTTGGCAGAAAACTAATGGAAGATATTATTAACAGGATTAAAAAAGAAAAATCTCCCAAGGTAAAAATGGCTATGCTATGTACAAAAATTCCAAATTATTTCAAGAAACTTGGATTTGAGAAATTAGGAAAGAAATATGATAGAGATTATATATTAATGAAAAGAACTATCAATTAAATTAGAAAATTACTTAAAATGGACTTAAAAATAAGAAAAATTGGGAGTATATTAAAAACAAACAAGAAAGGATATCTCATAAAAGAATCCTCCATTGGAAAAATAAAATCCCCTTGGAAAAAGGCCGTGGATGACTTGAAAAAGGAATTAATAATTAATCTTGGAAAAAGCATACATAGTATTTACATCAGGGGATCTGTTGCTAAAGGGGCTTCCATTAAAGGTGTCTCAGATTTAGATGGGATTGTTATCGTTAGGCGAAAATTAAGCAATACATTATGGCTCAATAATGTTAGGGAAAAATTATTATCTAAATATAAATTTATAACAAAATTAGATATCCATATCGAACCAATAAGTAGGACCACTAAGAAATATAAAGATTATAACCGAAGGTTTGAAATAAAAATTCAGAGTGTTTGTATTTATGGAAAAGATCTAGGGAAAAACTTTGAAGAATTTAAACCAACGAAATTTATGGCTTGCAGACAAAATGGATATCTAATGCATGACGAGATAAACAAATTGAAAAATGAATTAAAAAGATCAAAAGATAAAAGAACAAGGTTATGGTGTACCTGGATCATGAAACGAATTTTAAGGACTGGAGCATTATTGACCTTAGAAAAAGAAAAGGCATTTACTAGAGACTTATATCCCGCATATAGTTTATTTTCTAAATATTATCCTAGCAAGGAAGGTGAAATGAAAAAATGCCTTGAATTCGCAGTATTTCCAACAACTAACAAAAATGAAATAATAAAATTAGTAAATGGTATTGGAAAATTTGTACTAAAAGAAGCAAATAGTAAATTATAAAAGTTTCAGAATCCTATAACGTATACACAAATCAAGGAAAACCCTAGCGGCTCCATGATCTGGACAAAAAGCTCTATTCCCTGTTGGGGCGTTCTATCCACTCAATCTCGACAATCCTTATAAAGTCTAACAGCGTCAATAAATCATAAAATATAAAAAATCCATATAAGAATTTCCGAGTCCCTAGCGGATTCCATTTCGGCTGCTAACCCGGTGGGAGCATATTTAATATGATGGAAGAATTGGAAATTAAAACGGAACTTTACCACTTTTTAATATGGAAAGGTTCAGATGGCAAGACTTGTCTTGGACTTGAAGTTCTGGATGTTCCTTGGGAAGGGGATCCATCATCGAATATAACGCCTTTAGAACCTTTCATTCCCTCCTATATTCTTCCAAGATATGGAATTTCTTTTTCATTACCATTAGTTGATAGATTAAATCCTGAAAAGTCATATGACTTTGATGATGAGATTGGGGAATTAAGGAAATGGAAAGAAAGAGATAACCTTACTAGCAGAATTGATAGTATAAATGAAATAATAGAAAGAATATATTTAAAGATTGAAGACTATAATAGTTTTGATGTAGATTAGTTTTAGCCATCGGGAAAAAAAAGATTTATACCCACAGCGATTACACTTTCAAAAATTATTTAAAAGTCCTCCAGCAACAGTCAACGAATCAGAAAAGTCTACCTTGACATCTTGGCTATTACAACGAGGACAAAATATTTTTTCTTTAGAATCTACTTCCTTATCTGACATTAATTTTTGTAACTAAAGCTACTTAATAAACTATTTCTTTTCTCATAAACAATTTGTTCTTTTCTACTTTATAACCTTGTTTGGTATAAAACCTTAAGGAAGAAGACTTCCTATGCGTTGTAAAACATACGGCCTTTGCTTTAATAATTGTAGCGTATTCCTCTACTTCGTTGATAAGATTTTTTCCAACTTTTTGTTTTTTTAACTCTTCTTTTACAGCCAAGTCTTCTATTATAATAAC
>JADFNI010000065.1 GCA_022563455.1 Nanobdellota archaeon | reverse complement strand
CCAATACGTAATACGGTCTTCATGTTAGTAAAGAGTTAGCAACGCTTTAAAGTCACCTCATTTTCAATGAGGACGTCTAATTTTATCCAAGTTTTAGGGTGGAGTCCCGTAACCTTCCCAACATATTATTTATCACTTTTACATTAATTGTTTTTCCATATACCATTCATCTTCGTGATCTTTTTCTGGAATATGAACAAATTTTTGCCGTAAATAAAAATCTCTACCAAGATGCAAGGGTAGCGCACAGTTCCGAAAATCTTGGACAATGTTGGACAAATTTCATTCCAGAAAGGTTCAAAAATTTGCATTTTTAGATGTATAACCGACCTTAAGTATATTATTGATTAAATTGGAGAATTTCCTGATTATACTAGGATTTGGGGATAAAATCGGTCTTTTTTTGGGACAAAGTAAGATTACTGACCGGCTTTAATTTGGGAAAAGGGGTGGCATGAATTCTTAACTGATGGGCCTAACATCAATTTATTGGTTCAGGAGAGTGTCATACCGCATTAAAAAGATACAACAGATTGTAACAGATCATAACTGTCTGTTAACTTAGTAATTCAAGGTGATTATCAATTTGTAGTAATTATCAAACTGATAAAATTGTTTTAAGCATAAATGCATCGAAAACCAAGATGTCTCAGCTTGAAACCAGGCTCTCAGATAATTTCATTACAATTAGAGTATCATTCTGTCGCCGAGAGTTCACCGGAGACATTAAACGCCTGTGGAGAATTGGTCAGACCGGATTCCATTTTAGGGGATTTGGCACAGCTCTATGAAGCAGGAACAAGACGCTGAAGCGACTTTAGAAATGATGTCCAACTTTGGGTAAGTTCTCGAGAACGGTTTAAAATTATCTGGAACCGATCTTGATCATAAAGCCATAACTGAGCTTCGCAGTATAATAATCATGCCTTAAATGGCTTTAATATTTCGTTCCTGCTTCCATGAGTCCTGCTAGTTCACGCAGGTTAATCCTCCAAATTTTTCCACCATGAATTATCTGTAATTTTTTCCATAAATGCTAAATCTTCAGGTTTTTTAGACATACAATTAAAATAATAGCCATCCTCACGATTATTGACCTCTGCCAAAGCAGCTCCGGCGTGATAATATATGGGTTCTTGTCCCATAAATCGATAGGGAATTTGCTTCCAATAGACTAAGATTTTGTTAAGTTCAGCTAATGATAACGTAGAGGTACCGGTCGAATAATGAGGAGCATGTTCATCAATTTCTGCTTCAAATATTCTGGGAGAAATAATAATCAATATCCTTCCGATATATGAAGATGAAAACTTAGAATCAGGAAGACGACAAGCAAAACCAGAAGAACTGGAAGAGCTTCAGAAACTTCTGGAAAAAGGGCCTAGAGAAAAAATCATTAGGAAAACAAAACCAAAACAATTAAAAGAAAAAAAACTCTGGCTACCAAAGAGAGTTCCATAACAATCTTTTAGAAAAAGATTGGACAAAAATTAATAAAGATTAGACAAAACCAAAACCTTTCCATAACCCGGTCTTCCAAAAATAAAAGAAGATCGAAAAACCAAATAAAAAAACAGGGGTGAAGGGAATTCCTTGTTTTATCCAGACAAATTTCCTCTTCCTCTGAATTAAATTAATATCTTTTTTATTTAAGCCCAACTCTGTAGTTCTTTTTACTATAATAGAGGCTTGAGGAAAATTAAGTTTAATATCACTAATTGTTTGTTGAATAGCAAGTTTTTGAGTTGGTAACTTAATAGTATCAATACGAGTAACTTCTTCGGGTGAAGGAAGTAATCCTTTAGGTTTTCGAATAAGACCTGCTGCTTCTTGTTGGTCTCTAATAAATGCATCCCTAGCAATAGGATTAGTTC
This sequence comes from Nanobdellota archaeon, assembly GCA_022563455.1. Lineage (GTDB taxonomy): Archaea > Nanobdellota > Nanobdellia > Pacearchaeales > GW2011-AR1 > JAGVXH01. The sequence goes on along the minus strand of JADFNI010000065.1, from coordinate 681 downwards.
TTATTTCTTCAACCTTAAATTGTGCCTCAATAACTTTACTTGGATCGCCTTTAAATGTACCAACAACAGGTTGTCCTTTAAATTTTCTAATAATATTTGTAAACGTTTTTGGGCCAACAGGAGTTGAAACCAATTTACCTAATGTAGATTGACCAATAGGAATTCTACCAATAAGTTTTCCTAATGCCGGAATGTTTTGAGCAATAACTAATCCAGCAGGAGTTATATCAATGATATCTGCAATAGTTCTAATTGCTGCTTCTTGACCAATTTGTCTACGTTGTGTTGAAGTTAATTCTTCACCCGGTCTTTCTTGAGTTGCTAATCTTAATTGTTCTAGTAAAGGTGGTTGACCTTGAATTTCAACTTCAGGAGCTTCTTGCTTGTCTTTGCCAGTAAATAGTGAACGTAAACTCATGGCGTTTTTTCCTCCTTCCTTTAAGATTACGACTCATTTAAGGTGACGACCCTAATTGGCCGTTTGCTTCAGGGGCTCAAAACAAGCCCACCCCTGATAACTCCTAAGTTCTTTAATAACATTGATTAACCACCAGCAAGGTTTTCTGAATACCCTCTTATCATCAATGGGATAAAAGAGGATCATCGTCCCTTTGGGCTCCCTGGCTATAAGCACTCCATCATCGTAAACAGGGGTATCCTGAGAGAAATACCCGATATGCC
>JADFNI010000037.1 GCA_022563455.1 Nanobdellota archaeon | reverse complement strand
GAGACGATGGAAAATAAAAAAGTAGTTTAGTTTAGTTTGATTTTAAGTATTTTCTTTATTAATTTTGTCTAAAGCTTTATAAACAATATTGTTAACAGTGTTATATGAAAAAGAGGTTTGGGGATGTTATTTACTAAAATTAAGTCCTTGAATAAAAATGCGGGGGTAAGATTTTTTGTTGGGTTGTTTTTGATTAGTTTGATTTTATCTTTAGCCCTGTGGGGGTTATTACAAAATAAGAAAGGGGTAAGTATTGGACTCTCTCTTAATCCTGTAGGGAATATGACTGGAATTACATTAACTGTTATGTCTGAGAGTAATTTAAAAGATGTAAATGGGAGAATAATTCTGCCAGAGGGATTTGAATTTGTCGAGGGGGATTTGAATTGGGAAACGGATTTAGTTAAGGGAGAGCCCGAGGAATTTGATGTAGTTGTCAAACCTATTCTTGAAGGAGTGTGGGATATTGAAGCCTTTGCAAAAGGATATTCTTCAGTTGAATTGAAAATAAATATAGATTCTTCACTTAAGGCCGAACTAATAACTCGAATTGATCCATCACAGATAACTAATATTGAGATGACTTGGAAAGAGAGAATTGAGAGGGATGAGGAGCGAATGAAAGATCTTGAATGGATTGAGAGATATTATAGAATATGTAATGGGACTGAATGTGCTGTTCCAGAACCTCTTAAGGGAGGGGAATTAAATGATTATTTTAAATCCCTTGATTTAAAAGAAGATCCTGTTTATGTCCTAGTTCAGTTTGATACTCTTGGTGCAGAGCCTTCACTGTTACAGTTGAAACGATTAGAATTAGCAGGTATGTCATTTTTTGAGGGTTATCCTGGATCAGGTTATTCATATTATTCAAAGGCTTCAAGGAATTTCTTGGAAAATAAAAACTATGATTTTATAAGGTGGATTGGAATAAGGGGGTCTGGATCTAAATTATACTTATTTGACGGGAGACTTGATGGTAACTGTACTGGAAGACTAAAAATATTGATTGGCTTTTATGAAGGCTTAGAAGATTCACAAATAGAAAAGTTAAGTGAATTCTTTAATATTGAAATTGATCCTGAAGTAGAATATTTGCATGTTGAAACAGATGTAGATAAAATTAAAGAAGTAGCCTCTTGGGGATTTATTCGGAATATTTCTCCTTTGGTAATTGAGAGGCTTGCTGTTGTTGGGTTCCCACAGCTTAGGGATCTTGAATATGATTATTATGGGGGGGTTATATGCAATTAATTAAAAGATGAGAATAAATAAGAGGGGAGTTGTTGATTCGATGGTATTTTCAGAAGAAAGTGAAGTTATCTTAACTAAATCAATTAGTATTAATGGATAAAAATAATATTGGGAATAATGTAGGAGAAATCCAATTCTTAATAATGTTTCTATGATTGGGACTGGTGGTCTTTGCTATATTGATATTTAGAATTGTTAACAGTGACTGTTTTTTGGAAAGGTATTTAAATAAGAAAATATTGTAAAATAAATGAGAGGTGATAGTTTTAGATTTGGCTTTTTAATTTTTGCGTCAATTTTTTCTATATTTTTTAGTATTAATTTTGTTGTTGCTGCTACTTTTGATGAATGTTGGAATTTAACTGGAACTACTAGCTCTACATGCTCTGATTCTGGTGGTGGTGGTATTTGCACTTGGGTGGCTGCTGGTACTGAGGATTGGTGTGGTGATTCTGCTGGGTGCTGTATTGATCTTGGATGTTGGCAATTTGATGGGACTAATAATAATACCTGTACAAATACTACTTCTAATGGGAACTTGACTTGTACTTGGGATTCTACTGTTAATATTTATTTTGATAATGGGTCTGTTGAATTTGCTGGTGCTTGTTTTGGAGAGTTTGAGGGAGCTTCTAGTGGTTGTTGGCAATATGACGGAGATCAAGCTTCTTGTAGTGCTACTTCAAATGTATGCAATTGGAAGCCCAATGATGCTAATCAGAATTCTTGGTGTGGGGTGAAGACATTATCTGATGCGCAGTCTATGAATCCTTCTGCTTCAAGCAACGACATTGGATGTTGTGAGCAACCTGGATGTTGGAATTATGATTTGGATCAATCTGCTTGTAATGCTGCCTTTGGAGGGCTATGTTCATATGATGCAAATTATAATTTTTGTGAAACGAAATGGTGTGGAGATGTTAGTGATGAGACAAATTGTACTGCTTTGAAAGAGCAGTTGTTTATGCCATGTGAATGGAATATTAGTGGTGGGGGTCTTTGTGAAGATTCTTATAGTGGTGGGGGATTTGGATTTTTTAATGACAGTGATTCATGTTTTGATCAGGGGGGATGGTATAATGAGGCAGGAGATTGTAATCTTCCAGGAGAAGGTGGGGGATTTGGTGGTGGTGAATTTTTATTTAGTAGTGAGGCTACATGTTGGTTTTCTGATAATCAGGAAAATATGTGTGGGAATTTAACTGGGTGTGCTTATTGTGTTGCAGGATCTGGACCTAATGGTGTTTCTGGAGTCAACGCTAGTAATATATGTATTGGAAAGGTTGTTGGTTTTTGTGAAGGTCATGATACTAGTGATCTCGGTTCCTATATTAATGCAAATAACTCTGCTTCGCTTTATTGTACTGATATTGAATTTAAGTCTGCATGTAATTATGGGCCTTTGCCTAATTGTATTTGGAATAATGCTAGTGCTTCAACTGGGGCATATTGTCAGACGGGAACTAGCGCTGTTCAAAAATCTCTTCCTCCAGTAGACTTTTGTGAACATCCTGATGCTAAAAATAATTTTACTTTATGTACAATTCTTTCAACTGATTATTTGATGCCTTGTGTATGGGATAATTCAAGTTTTCCTGTTAATAATTGTACATTTAATGAAAATGCCGTTTTTGGACTTGGAAATGAAAAGGACTTTAGTTTAATTGGAAGTGAATCTTCTTGTACTGCTGCTGGTGGAACTTGGAATACTGAATTTTATCTTGATAATAACATTTTGAAGCAAGACTCCTGGTGTGAGTTGACTGGGTTTTTTGATATTGATGGAGGGGGTGGAGAAGGGAATAAGGCTTCATGTGATGAGAATTGTTGGGCTTGTGAATTTCAGATTAATGGATCTTCTTGGGGGTCAGTTGGTGATGCACAAACTGCATGCACTACATCTGCTTTAGGATTTTGCTCTTGGACGGCGGAGAACAATTCATTTAATGGACTTGGATGGTGTGATTATCCTGAAGAGATGGAAGATGGTGGGGCGATGACTTGTGATAATAACTGTGCTAGCTGTGACTTTATGAATGATCCTTATGGATCTTGTTTGGAGAGTGTTGCTAGCAATGGTACTGGGTGTAAGTGGGTTAATGATTCTTCAGTTGCTACTGGGTACTGCGTTGATAAAGGAACTAAGACATGTTTTAATGATTGCTTTTCTTGCTTTAGTGATAATGCTTGTTTAGATTCAAATGTAAGTTGTACATGGGATGATAGCTTTTATTTATGTAAACCGCAAGGGTTTGATGGAGAAATATGCTTTGACGGGGTGGATAATGATGGAGATACTTTGATTGATTGTGGAGATCCAGATTGTGGATTTGATAATTTCTGTGGTGGCGGGGCTTTTGGCGGGGATTGTTTTGCTCAGGAGAACGAGGAGACATGTAATCAAACTATAGCATTTGGATCAGATAACTGTGTTTGGATAAATGATACATGGAACCCTAATGGGTGGTGTGATATGCCTGGGGCTAATTGTTGGCAATTTGATGATGATTTAATTGCTTGTGGTAATGAGGCTGGGTGTACAAATACGACAACGCTTAGTGGAGGATTTTGTGATTTGAATTTTACAACAATGAATACTGCGGACTGTTGGGGTAATTCTAATGAGGGTGATTGTACAGGAGCTAGTGGATGTCAATGGACAAATGATTCTTTTAATTCAAGTGTTGGATGGTGTGATTATGCGCCATTTTCAGTTTGTTATCAAAATGCAAATGAATCAAGTTGTACAACTAATACTAATTGTACTTGGACTGAAGATCCATTTTCAGATATTGGAGGATGGTGTGATATAGCTTGCTTTAATCATGATTTAAATTCTACTCAATGTGCTGACTCTGGAAGTGGGAATCTTTGCGAATTTAGGGATTTGGCTAATACTTGTCAGCCGTCAACTTTTGTGTTTTTTGCTACAGGAGGAACTGGAGGACAAAGTGGTTGCTGGCAGTTTGATGGAAATGAAACTGGGTGTGGATTAAATAGTGTTACTTGTGTATATTTGAATGATTCTTTTGTTGGAAACAACGTTTCTGCAAGTGAACCATCAGGATGGTGTATGGATAAGTCTGAATTTGAGCACTTCGGCAATGCTGATGCTCCTCCGATAATTTTATCTGTTGATAGTGGGAATTTGGGAGGAGCTGCTGAAGATGGCGTTGACGATTTAGTTGACATAAAGGGTATGGGGATGAAAGTGTCTGATGAGGCTTTTAATTTTGGTGGAGAGATTATTAATATTACTAATTCTATGATGTGTAATGGGTATAAGATTGGTCGACAAGGAACTCTTACTAGTGAGGTTGGTAACGGAAATGAAACTACTAACTTTTACTGGTATTTAGATACTGATGGGAATAATACTGGACAATGTAGTGCTGTTTATCAAAATGGATCGACTAGTCCTGGATATGACTTTTTGATTGGTTATTCAGTTAGGAATACAAGTGACGGGGTTGTTGAGACTAAACAAATGAAGAGGTGTAGTGGGGATAGTGGTGTTTGGACACTTACTAATGCCCTTGTTACAACTAGTAAGAAACTTAGTTGTAGTGAGATTGGAGGGGTTATGATTGCTATTGATAAAGATGATTTAGATGCTTTTGATACATTTGATGAGTCAAAAGTTATGAGAGTTTTCATGTCTAGTGCAAATGGAACTGGGAACAGAACTAGTCCAACGGACTCACTTCCTGCAGGATATTATACTCCTGGAACGATTGACTTTAATTTTGTTGACTGTTCAGATCCGGATACGACGGATCCTAAATGTAAGAACATTCAAAAGTTTGGGTTTAATATATTTGAAGAATGCTTGAATGGAATTGATGATAATGAAGATGGATTAATTGATTGTGCGGATCCTATCTGTGCTTTTGCTCCTTCTTGCGGGGCTGGATTTAGCTTTGTAGCTAATTCAAGCGATATAACTGCACCGATAGTGACCTTTAGTGAAGTAGATGTGCTTCACGATGCTACTTTTATTAGGATTGATACTGATGGGCCGTCGAACCTCAGTCTTGCATTTTATGGGAATGATTCTAGTTGTTTAAATGTTAATATTACAATTACAGATACTGTAGATACTGGATATCAGAAGAATGCTAACTTTAAGCCGTTCCATGATATAGATCTTATTGGTGATGAACTTGGATTTGATTTGGCTAATGGAACTACTTACTTCTATAAGACTACTACATGTGATCCCTCGAACAATTGTGCGGTTTCGGCTTGTTCAAATTTCACAACTAAGTCTTCTGCTGTAGATAAGGTGTTTATATTTAAGATAGATTTACCTGATGGATATACTGTTGATATTCCGGCGTTTAATTTAACTGGGTATAACTTTACAACTTCGTTTGGAACTCCTCCAATTATATATGATATTGGGATAAAGACAAACACTTCAGTTACTAAGAATATGAATATAACATTTCATAGCAACTGTGCGGGGTTGTCTTTAGGATTCTTTGGTATAAATGTTTATGAACCATTAAGTATTGATTTAACTAATGCGTTTATTTGTGATAGCTCGACTAACTCTATCGGGATGAATTCTACTTTGAAAAAATGGAATAAACTTATTGATGAACTTAATCTTGGTGGGGCATCTGATTATATAAAAGTTATACTCCCTTTAGGATATAATGTTTCAAATAACTTTACATGGTCTGATGATGATGGTGGGAACAGCCAGAATGTAAGTGCTTTTGTTGAATGTTCCGGAAACAGTACCCAGACCGAATGTAATGTTCCTGTTTCATTAGGTTTTAGTCTTGCTTCTGGCACTAAGGCACCAACACCAGAACCACCAGTAGAGGACACTACTCCTAGTACGGATCCAGTGAGTACTGGGCCTGGAGTAAATACAACAACAAACGCCACAACAACTGAGAATGAGACTACGACTGAGGATACGGATGTGGCTACGGAGGATGTAGCTGGAGATGGAGAAGTTGTTTATGAGGATGAAGAAGAAGAAAAAGGTTGGTTCGGATTTGTTATTGTTCTTGGAATTTTAATTGGAATTGGAATAGTTGGATTTGTTGGAAAGTATTTTGTTTCTAATTATATGAAATATAGGACTGTCTAGTTTTGTGTATATTTATTAAGGTTTATTTCTTTTGGTTTTTATGGATGATGATACCAAGTCAAATAAGAAGTCTTTAGAATTTAATTTTTTAGAGGCTGCGATGGTTAAGAGGACTGAATTGTTTAAAGATTGTATTAATATTGTTGTTGGGCGGGGAAATCCCAATGCTAAGATTTTGTTTGTTGGAGAATCTCCTGGGCGTAATGAAGATATTGCTGGAGAGGCGTTTGTAGGAGCTGCTGGGAAGAATTTGGATAAACTTCTTGCTAAAGTTGGACTTTCTATTGAAGATATATATATTGCTAATATTTTGAAGTGTCGGCCTCCCGAAAATCGAGATCCGACGAGTGACGAAATTCGCGCACATTCCCCTTGGCTTTTGAAGCAAATAAGAGACATGCAGCCCAGAGTTGTTTGTTCTCTTGGAAATTATGCTACTAAATTTTTTATGGCTAGAGGAAATGTAGATTTAATGAATAAACAAGAAGGTATAACTAAACTTCATGGGAGTGTTGTTGATATTACAATGGAAGGAATAACTTTTAAACTGATTCCATTATTTCATCCAGCAGCAATTATTTACAATAGGAAAATTGAACCTTTATGGACTGAAGATATGGAAATTGTTAAGAGGGAGATTAATCTTTAGCTCTTCTTCTGAAATTTCTTGTTGGTTCGTTACGAATTTTTGAAAAAATATAATGGGGATTTGTTGTAGCACTTGAACATTTTGGACATGAATTTTTAAGAGTATATTTATTGCAAGACTTGCATTTTTTGATTAAGGTCATCTTTCTTCGGTTGCGAGAAATTCACAATTACTTTTTTTTGATTTTGATTCAAATTCTTCAATAATCTCTGCCATTTTTTTCTTTCCTTGTTTGAAATCGTCAACGGTCAACTTTAATTTAAAATTTCCAGCAGAGATATATGTAATATTTATATCTGTATTATTTGTTTTAAAAATTTCTTTGATTCTTTTTATACCGTCGCTTTCTAAACATTTTATTTGAATCTTATATTTTAATTCTTGTTTTTTCCTTCTCTTTTCAACTACTTTTTGTATGGCGACTCTACTGTTTATTGGAATATATTTTTCAATTAGACTTTCATCAACCTTTGCAGAATTTATGAAGTTTGTTAAACTTTCAAAATCTTCCAGAATTTTTGTTTCTTCTTTGGACTTTTCTCCCAATATTTGGTTGAAGGCTACATCTGTTGCGTGGGCTTGTTTATATTTTTCTAAAACTTCCTTTTTCTCTTTAGAATTGACTCTTCTAAGGGATAGGTGGATATGGTTTCTCACAATGTCTAGAACTTTACAGACTATTTTTTTATTTGGAACTACATACTGCCTCATATGTTTGATTCTTCCGGGCGCTATTTCTGAAGAAACTATTGTTCCTTCCTCGCCGTTGTCTAACTTGACTATTGTTATGGTATTAGTTACCTTTTCTACAGTTCCGAGCAATAAGTCTCCTTCTTTCATAAAATTATTTGATATTTGGTTATTTAAATGCTATTGATTAAAGAACTTCTTCAACACGGGATCTGATTTTTGCTTTTCCGCCTGAAGGAAGCGCTAAAACCGCATTACATTCTAAACATCGAACTTTAGTAGATGCTTTTCCAAAAATTGTTTGAGAGTTTTTGCATTTAGCGCATTTTACTCTTACAAATTTTCCTTTTCTTTCCATTTATTTATGTGAGAATTGTGGTTTTTAAAGGTGTTGAATTGTGAGTTAAATCCTTACAATTTCGATTTCAAGATTCTTTTTTAGAGCTTCAATAAATGATTCTTCTTTTTCTCTTTCAACTATGCATGCAGCTTCGAACTTATGCCCTCCTACCTTGATAACCTCACTTTCAGTATTAGACCTTAAGTTAATTACAGTTTTTTCTAGTAACTCTTTTAGACTTCTTCCAACTTTGCCTATCATTTTTGTTTGGATTTGAATTTTGTCTTGATTATATGCCATTCCGATTAATATTGTTCCTTCACTATATCTTGAAGAATTTGAGAGCATGGATAATACTGTTCTAAATATGGTGTCTTTTATTTTATCTTTAGCATTAAGTATAACAAAACCTTTTCCGTCTATTTTTTCCATACTTTCTGCCATTCTTAGTCCAGTTATTAGTTCTTGTTTATATCTTGTATATAGGTCTTGTGCAGCTACTTTTGCTTTTTCATTTTCTAAACAATAAGCTATTGCTGTATCTGTTTCTCCTAATTTAGAACAAGTATCTAATAATACAGATATTTCTCTTAAGTCTTCAATTCCATCGAAAAGCTTTAATGAATAAATGCTTCCTACTATTTCTTCTTCAACATTTGAGTTTTTTTTACGAAGCATGACTGCAGTAATTAATCTAGACATTTCATCCTCGTTAAGATCTATTAAGTTTTTTTCTAAGCCTATTTTGCTTTCCTTTAATAAATCTATTACTCCTGCTGGATTTCCTGTGACTCCTGGAATATATGGAGAGACCGACCATTCTAAAGCTCTTTTTAATGGTCTTGTTGAAGGGTAGAGTGTTAAACCTTTTTTAATTTTTAATCCCTTGGAGTCTTTTAATATTTCGTCGTTCATCAAAGATTTTTTAATATTACTTTTTTCTCCTATAAGACCTATTAAAGCTATTTTTGATAAATTTTTATTCTCAGAAGATATTTCTTTCGAAATTATATACGTAATACCTGCTGAATTGCAATAGTTTTCTTCAGGGTTGCTTGTGAGGTTTGGATTTAAAATTCTTAAATTTTCGTTATTTATATCTTCAACCTTTAAATTTTCGTTATTTATTACAAAAACTTTAGATTTTATATTTTCAAAATCGTTAAAGTTTGGAATCTTTAGATCTACTAAAAGGATTACTTCTTTATCGCTCTTTTTCAATTCTTCTTTGAGGCATGGAGTATCTAGAGATTTCATCGTTTTTAATGAAAATTTTTTGTCAAGTCTTGTTAATGTTTTTATTAAAATTGCTGAGGAGATTATTCCAATTGAAGAATTTGAGGATATGATTCTTATAGGTTTTTTCTCAATTTCAAATAAAAATTCTTTTACGAGATCACCCACTAATTTTAACATTAAGTAAATTATGCTTTTTAGTTAATAAAGATTTAGGTACTATTCTTAAGAGATTATCTTTTTTTGACTTTTTGAACTCCAAAGTACTTTTGGGTTATGTTCAAGCGAGATTGGGCTTCTTGTAATTTATGTTTTGCACTTCTGTCAGTTATATTATTTTTGAGATGTTCTTTTAGGTTAATTACTTTTTTTTCAGCGTTTTCTAAATCTTCATTTACATGAATATCTAGTTCAGTTAAATATTGCTTTAATTTTTTTCCGAATACTCTCGTTGTTGGAATTCCGTATTGATCTCGAAGAATCATTCCTATTTTTGATGGTGCGTTCTTTTCGGCGGTCCAAAGCCCTAATCGGCCCCCTAATCGGCATGGGCGCGGATACGAGTCAATGCTTCGGCGCGGCCAAGAATCGACAAAATTTCAAAGATGGGCGGCGATGTCGTCCGTCCGGTCAGTGCTGCGCGCAGCGGCTGCGCGATATCGCCCAATTTTGCGCCTTCCTTTTCGGTAAAGGCGCGTATCGCCGCGTCGAGCGCTGCGGTTTCCCAGGCACTTTCCTTGAGCACGCCGATCAGGCGCACGAGACGGGCGCGTGCATCCGCGGTG
>JADFNI010000064.1 GCA_022563455.1 Nanobdellota archaeon | reverse complement strand
TTTACGGAGAGTTACTTTTCTTCTTACAGCTTTTGCTAGTGTTGAAAAAGAAGGAACGAATAATATTCTAAATCTTTTCGCCATTTTACTTCTTAGGCATTTTTCGCCTTTGAGCTTTTATTCTGACTTTTGCTCTTTGTCCAGGAACCTTTCTAAGAAAGCCTTTTACATTAACTTGTTTTCTATTGTGTTTCATTTTCAATTATAGTTTCTTCTATTTTCTTTTATGAATATGATAAGGTCTCAAAAAAATAAACATAGACCTAATTTTTAAGATTTTTAAACTCCGTCTCTTCTTCCTCCGAATGCAAAGGATGAAACCAATACTCCAATAACTAATCCTAAGAAGATTATTGTTCCAACCAAACCAACTAATACTGGATAGTTTCCGAATTGTACAATCATAGTATTTGTAGCAACTCCAGCTTCACCACCCCATAAGTAAGAATAACTTACACTTACATTCTCATAGTTCAGATCTGAAGCGTTCAACATTACTCCTGCATCACTTACAGTAACATTTGTAAGAGCAATTGAATAGTTATAACTTCCTGTACCATTATCTGTCGCATTCCACAATGCAGAGATTGATGGACTATTGAAATTAATACTTCCTGCGGCAGCTAATGTATATCCTGATTGATTAATCCATGCTTCAGTTTCATTTGTTACTGAAGCAGATACATCGGTGAAACTATCTCCTAAAGTAACAAACAAGAAGATTGCTATGATAACTAGAACACCAATTAACACTAACATTAACACGGCTCCAAAAGCCTGATTTAGAGGTATTCCTTTTTTAGGGGAAAATAAACTTTTAAGTTTCAAATTAATTATACCTCCTTACAAAAATATTCAAATACATAATTTTATTAAAAAAAAATGATATACATACATTATTAGGAATAAAATTAACACTAATTAATTGTAGTTAACTTAAATTAATTATTTTTAAAAGAGATCATTATCATTAACTCTCTTAGCAATGACATTAGTTACTTCCACTATCTGTGGTTCAAATCCATATTCTTCTTTGAACTTCTTTCTTACTCTCATAATTAATTCAACCATATCTAATCCTACTAACATTCTTTTATTAGTTTCTTTTTTATTTTCTATTTCATCTTCCATTTTAAGTTGGTTTAGCACTATCTAATCTAATCCAAAAGATTCCAAATGCTATCATTAATATTAAAAAGTAAACATAAGTTACACTCAAGAAACCCATTATTGATAATAATACTCCTAGTACTGTTGTAATAAAACTGGAGAAGATAAAAGCTCTTGATGCTGGTCTTGCTTCAGCAATGGCTCCAATAAATGCTATAAGCCAGATCGTCAAAATCATTATTGGAAAAAAAATCCCTCCTGTTGCACTATTGTTTACGAATTGGAAGATCGTAAATAAATCTCTTGTTTCATTCGCTGTGGGGGTAGGATAGAATGCCATTTTAATTTCCTCCTATTTTAATTTTAAAATCATTTAATTCCATTTTTTTAATATCTCGTTCCCATAATCTTAAAACTTTAAATCCTTTTTCAATTAATTCTTTTGTTCTAATGTGATCTCGTTCTAAACCTATTGGATATTTATGCCAATAATCTCCATCACATTCAATCACGAGATTCATTGAAGGAATTAAAATATCACATTGATAGCCATGTTCGATTTTCATATGTTGGTGTGTAAAGAATTCAATACCTAATTGTTTTAGAAAGTTTTGAATCTTTATTTCTATTGAGGAATCTATTTTGGGTATCTTTATATTCTCTCTTCTTTTTCTGAATTCTTCTATAGCTTTAGGATTTTTAATATACCATTTTTTTAAAGCAATAGAGATGTTTTTTCCTCTTATTTTACTTTTATAACAAGGATGCCCTATCAATTTCTTTCTTATTCTTTCTTTTACTTTATTAGTTTTTGGAGGTAAATTATACCCCCCATTATTTTTATTCCAAGGAGTTAGTCCTTCGCGAAATTTATTTCCAGACATCCTTTTTCTTAGTTCTTCTTTGTGTTTTTTCGTATGTATATGATAACCCTTTTTCCCTGTGTGCCACATTTTTCCATTTTTTTGGTGCGATAAAAATTCCTTCCCTTTTATGCCTGTATTCCATGGTTTATGTCCTTTCTTAAATTCCGTTCTTATTGAAAGATGTTTTCCTTTATTTGTTTTGTTTCTTAGATGGGTTTCACTAATTTTTCTTCTTGTTTCTTTGGAATGTTTATGTCCTTTTGTATATACCATTTTGTTACTACTCCATAGTTAGATTCTCCCCCTCTGGATGCTACTAATCCACACGAAAACTATTGTCGTTGTTATTATTGCTAATCCTAACCTATACGGTAATGAGTTTTGCGTTCCACCAAGAATTGTCCCAGAGACATTAGGAATTATTGACCCAAATACTGATAAAAATATTTTATTGGAATGGACAAATCAGCAAGAACCACAGTGGTTAGGAGAAATGCTTTTTAAAAGCACTTCATGGGGTGATGTTTTAAGAGATAATTTAGATTTATATGAAAAATCAGCTTTGTATCTTGTAGCCATAGACTGCTTTAGAAAAAATTTCTCAAATATGTGGGAAGCTAGGCCATTAGACGTTTACACATCAAATGTAGCAGCAAGTGTTACAGGAC
>JADFNI010000063.1 GCA_022563455.1 Nanobdellota archaeon | reverse complement strand
TCAAATTCAAAATTATAACAGTCTTCTGCATCTAAATACGTCGTTGCTCCGAGTACAAAACTAGAAGAAATTAACAAGAAAAAAGCAAATGCTATTTTATTTAAAATCATTCAGTTCTCTTACCTCCTTTCATTACTTCTAAATTTTCCATTATATTAAGCTAAAGACAAACCACGTCATAATTGAGAGTATTGTAGTTAGTATTATTGAGATTACAATTCCGAGATCCTGATTGAATCTTGTGATAAAACTAAAAATAGTAAAATAAAGCATTGAGAAAAATGCTCCTATTAAAAACCATGCAGTTATCATATTATTTTAGTGCCTCCTTTAATTTATCGATCTCAGCCTCTTCAATTGCCTTTGATTGGGCTTGGCTGATTACAATTTGATCCTGTTTTGAAGGTGAAGGACTTTGTGAGATTTTTCCAGTTCTAACATCCTTAAGATATTTATTTGCTTCTTCAAAATCCATTGCTGGAAGAAGTTGAGTATCAAAATTAGGGTTTTTTCTATTTATATCAAGAGTTACAATATTATATTTGATTGGTGAAATATTATAATTATCATCCCTAGAAGATTTCATATCAAACCCAACAATCGCTCTTGGGAAGTTTCTGTTTCCTTGAAAATAATAAGGAAGATAATAATGTAAAGCTCCTTTTTTATTTTCCAATCTAAAATTATGATCTTCAACAATTATTCTTCTAACTTCTTCAATAACTTTTGAATCTTCTAATAAACTATAAAATTGTGGAGTTTTTTTGATTGCCATTACTAAAAATCCTATAATCATTGCAAAAATAATTGCAACTAAAAAGATTGCCGAGCCTGTTGGCTTATTATCCTCTCCAGGATCTTCGTTTTCTTCTTCCAGAGATGTTTCATCGTTTTCAGGTTCGGGATTTTTCGCTTTTATAAAAAATACCAACCCCCCAAAGACCAACAATATAATTACAAGAATAACAGATACTTTGATGAGAGTCTTGTTTGATTTATTCATCCCAGAATCCTCCTGTTGATTTTTGGCCCAACTAAATTATCAAACATTTCGTCGATTTCATTAAATCTTTCTCCAAGCCAACCATCAACTTTTATAATTATACCTTTTTTCTTTCGAGTTAAATCTAATAGCATCACCCCTTTTTTTGTAGGATAAATGATCTTTTTTCTTGCATCATATTTGCTTTTATCTTCAGCAACAAGATTTTCCCTCTTCATTCCATTGAGTTGTTTATTAACATAGATGTAGGATAAATGAAGCTTCTCAGAAAGCTCCTGGTTACAAAGGGGTTTCTCTTTCACCATTTCCATAATCTTTAGTTTTGTTCCATTCAGGTTTTTGTTTTCCATCTCTTTAATTATAAAAACACCCAGAATCGAACCTGGGTGTTTGCCCCTCTCCGAAGAGATCCGCTTGAGGACTTTTTTGAAGGGCTAATGAGACCCTTTGCGAGTGTAAATTAAAAAATTAATTTTGGTTTGGTTGTTTTGGGGCTTTCTTTTTCTTCTTCCAAACAGCGATGCCATTTGCAATAAAATCTGGTTTATTATCACCTTCCTTCTTATCCTTATTTGGAAAAGCTGCAACAGATTCATGCCCAACAAGTTTAACACTGACATATTCATCTCCGACTTTCATTTCTTCCATTAGTCCTTACCCCCTTCTCATCAATTAAGTTTGATCCTGCTAGTTCGTCTATTTTATTAACATGAATAAATCCATTACCATCACTACCATCATGCATATTTTTAATAAATTCTTTGACATGTTCAGGGAGAAAAGCATCATACTGATTGCCTTCTGCATCAAACAATTCATATCTTTTTTCACTTAATGTTTTCATCCTTGCTGAATCTCCTTTTTGATTTTGAGTGGTAAATGTATATTCTTCAACATTCTTACTTTATCGTCGAGTTCTTGGAAGACTTTTCGGACGTCGTTGTTATTTTTGCATTTTGAAAAATCTAATTTTATTTCTATCATGGTTGGGCCTCCACGTTAGGTTTTGTAAATAATTTAAGTGGTCGATTTCTCATACATTTTTTACAAAGAATCTTACCATCAAATTCTCTTTTAGTAATCATCTTATAAATCCCACAACCTTCGCAATTATATTCTCCAAATTGAAATGCCATTTTTATCCTTGCTGAGCCTCCACAGGTTTTTCTCTTGGATATAGAGTATGCCCTTCAACTTTTTCAAGCGTTGCGACCAGTTCTTTATATTTTTCAATATCTTCTTTTTCATACTCGTCATCTTTATTCATATCTTCAATTTTATCATTTAGACCGTCAATAAATTTATCAACATCAATAAAATTTAGATCCCCTTCCCAATCCACATACATCCCCCAATGAAAACAACAAGACTCCCAATCATCATCATAATTATCTTCATAAAT
This sequence comes from Nanobdellota archaeon, assembly GCA_022563455.1. GTDB lineage: Archaea > Nanobdellota > Nanobdellia > Pacearchaeales > GW2011-AR1 > JAGVXH01. Next base: position 272 of record JADFNI010000063.1, on the reverse strand, counting down.
CTGCTCTATTAATTTTACATCCAAAGTTGGGAAAACTACATGGAACTTCCTTGTTTCAACTTCACCCTCTAAACTCTTCTCTAAGAATTTACTTGCTTCAAAATGATCAGCCATTGGTCACCTCCAAAGATTTTTCTTCCAATTTCTCTTCTTCAATTTTTAACATTCTTTCTTTTATTTCTTCGATTTGTGCAAATTTCTCTTCGACGGTTTCGATAAAAGGGACTAATGATTTTTTTATTTGAACTACTGAATGAAGCCAATTACAACCG
>JADFNI010000062.1 GCA_022563455.1 Nanobdellota archaeon | reverse complement strand
CAATTAGTGATCGGATTATTGGAATTACCCATTTTGCAAAAGGAGTTGGACCTGTAAGAATAGAATCTTCTGGCAGAGTCTATGAACTTAGTAGTTTTAGTAAAAGATTTCGTCCAATCTCGTCTGCTTCTGGTGCTTCTGCTAATGCTTATGTACCCGAAAATTTAGAAGGCGAAATTAGTTCTGTTTCCTCTTCTGTTATTCGTGGAATTAGAGGCCTTGGGATGTTGTAGGGGATAATTTTTAAAAGAAGTCTAACTACTCTTTTTTATGAGTGAAATTAACTTTAGTGAGATAGAAAAGAAATGGCAAGATAGGTGGGAGAAAGATAAGGTTTTTGAAGCTAAGAGCGGGAAAAATAACTATTATGTATTGGAGATGTTTCCTTATCCTTCTGGGAAGGGGCTTCATATGGGGCATGCCCTTAACTATGTTATTGGGGACGTTCTTGCTAGATATAAAAAGATGAAGGGATTTAATGTTCTTCATCCGATGGGATACGATGCGCTTGGGCTTCCGGCGGAAAATGCTGCAATTTTAGCTGGAGAGCATCCAGAAGATTATACTAACAGGGCAATTGAAAATTATATTCGGCAACAAAAAGGTCTTGGGATTAGTTATGATTGGTCTAGGATGATTAATACTGCTAGTCCTGAATATTATAAATGGGATCAATGGATTTTTCTTAAAATGCTTGAGAAGAATCTTGCTTATCAAAAGGAGTCAGCTGTAAACTGGTGTAGGGAATGTGATACTGTTCTTGCTAATGAACAAGTTCATGATGGGAAATGTTGGAGGCATGAGGACTTGGAAGTTGAGGTAAAAAATCTTAAGCAGTGGTTTTTCAAAACTACACAATATGCTGAAGAGCTTTATGATAATTTAGATAATATGACTGGATGGCCTGAAAGGACTCGCCTTATGCAAAAAAACTGGATTGGAAAAAGCCATGGAACGGAAATAGATTTTGAAATAAATGGAAATAAATGGAATGTTTTTACAACTAGGCCTGATACTCTTTTTGGGGTAACTTTTTTGGTTGTGGCGTCTACTCATTCAAAGCTTGATGAACTTGTGACTGAAGAAGAAAGAGGGAAAGTTGATGAGTATCTTTCTAAAATGAATTCTGTATCTGAAAAAGATATTGGAGATATGGAAAAGGAAGGAGTTTTTACTGGGAGTTATGCTACTAATCCTAGTAACGAAGAGAAGGTTCCTATTTATGCTGGGAATTTTGTTGTGGCAGATTATGGATCTGGGATGGTGATGGGAGTTCCTGCGCATGATCAAAGAGACTATGAATTTGCTAAGAAATATAAGATTGAGATTAGGTGTGTTATTGAAGGAGATCTTAGTAAACGTGCATATACTGGAGAGGGGAATTTGATAAACAGTGGGGAGTTTTCTGGTATGAATAGTATTGAAGCCAAAGAAAAAATAACTTCTTGGTTGGAAAAGAAGAATGTTGGAAGGAAAAAGGTGAACTATAAACTTAGGGATTGGGGGGTGTCGCGTCAACGATATTGGGGGGTTCCAATTCCAATTGTTTATTGTGATTCTTGCGGTGTAGTCGCTGTTACTGAAAAAGATCTTCCCATTGTTCTTCCAAGAGATGTTAAATTTGGAAAAGGAAATCCACTTGAGACTGCAAAAGACTGGATAAAGACTAGTTGTCCTAAGTGTTCTGGAAATGCAAGACGGTCCACCGAGACATTAGATACTTTTGCTAATTCTTCTTGGTATTTTTTGAGGTACTGTGACCCAAATAATTCAAAGGCCATATTTGATCCTGCAAAAGTTAATAAATGGTGTCCTGTGGATTTTTATATTGGCGGAGCTGAACATGCTTGTATGCATTTAATATATTCTAGATTCTATATTAAATTTCTTAGAGATTTGGGGCTTATTAATTTTGATGAACCTTCAAAAGTTGTGTATCATCAAGGTATGCTTATGGGAGAAGGGGGAATAAAAATGAGTAAATCTAAGGGGAATGTTGTTAACCCTGAGGATGTGTCTAAAGAATATGGGATAGATACTGCTAGATATTTCTTACTCTCGCTTGCTGCTCCAGATAAAGATCGGGATTGGAGCGAAAAGGGAATTCGTGGAAGCCTTAGGTTTGTTAAGAAGATACTTTGTTTATTAGATAATGTGAAGATTGGAAAAAGTAATCCTAAGATTGAATCTCTTGTTAATAAAACTGTTGAAGGAATTACTAAGGATATCGAGGAAATTGAATATCGTGCTGCTACAATAAAACTAAAAACTTTATTTGATGCTCTTTTGTCTGAAGAAGAAATTGGGAAAAAAGATTTGGGAAATTCCTTGAAGATTCTTAGTCCATTTTGTCCACATATTGCTGAAGAGCTTTGGGAGAGGCTTGAAAACAAAGGCTTTGTGACTCTTGAGTCTTGGCCTAAGATAGATTCTTCAAAGATTATTCGTGAATCTTCTGATATGAACTTAACTGAGAAGATTACTCTTGATGTTAGAAGAATTCTTGATAAAACTGAGAAGTCTCCCTCTACAATTTACCTTTATGTTGTTCCATTTGAATTTGAAAAAGTTAATGCTAAAAAAATTTCTAAAGAGCTTAAATATAAAATTAAAGTTTTTGCTGTTAATGACTCCGAAAAATACGATCCAGAAAATAAATCTAAACGAGCAAAGGCTGGAAGG
>JADFNI010000061.1 GCA_022563455.1 Nanobdellota archaeon | reverse complement strand
TCTCCCTCGGTTACAAGAAGCTTTAAAGAGATCCATGGAACAAAGAATATCAGAGAAAGCAAAAAAGGCAGCGTGAGGGATTCATGGGAGCCGTTACACAATTTCAACTAAAAATGGGATTGACTCCAGTTATAACATTCAATTATGATTCTTGCATATCACCTTTAGAATAGGGATTAAAGAATAGATTATTTACTCTATTTAACTAATAAAGATTCCCTTCTAGAAAAATTTATAACCATCCAATACCAAGCCCTATAATGGTAATGACTACTGAAGAAGCAGATGAAATAAAAGAGCATTTATTAAAACAATTAGATAATTTTCCAGAAGATAAAAGAAATGATCTTAAAAAAAAAATAAACTCTATGAATGAGGAAGAAATTGAGAATTTTGTCCAACAAAACAATCTAAAACATTTAGGAGGTCAATGTATTTTTTGTGAAATTTTTTCAGGAAAAAAGTCTTCAATAAAAGTTGCAGAAAACAATTTAAGCATCGCAATACTAGAATTAAATCCACTAAGTAAAGGCCATATACTAATCGTTCCAAAAGAACATTCAAACACTCTTCTCGATCCAATTGATGATATGGCAAATCAAATCTCAAATAAACTAAAAGAAAAATTTAACCCAATAGAAGTCAGAAGAAATGAATTAGAAATAATGGGTCATAAACTCCTTGAAGTAATTCCAATTTATGGAGGGGAGTCCGTTAGACATACCGCAACCAATGAAGAATTAGTAAGATTAAAAGAAGAACTTTTGAGCCCTCCGAAAAGCTCAGACATTAAAGGATTAATCAATAACCCAAGAATCCCAAAGTTCCCTCCAAGGATTCCTTAGGATTCCTTAAACAGCCCCAATAAAAAAACTTAAGAAAAAATCCTTAAAAAAAACATAAAAGAAAAACGCCAATAAAAATGCTGGAATGAATGGAATTCCTTCTTTAATTTTAACTTGTTTTAAATTTTTCATAATTTTCATTTCATTTCTTGAAACTCCATCCCAATTAGCAAGAATTGTTTTTCCATTAACAGTGACATCCTCAAAAAGCCAATCTCCCTCGCGAAGATCTTCTCCCTTAATCGTTTTAATCATCGAAATATTTTCAAGCCCCTTAGCAAAGATATAAAGTAAAGGAAACAAAAAAGCAAATACGCCAAGTATTAAAAAATAAATATTAAAAAAACTTCCCGCTAAAAGAACTGTCCCAATGACAAAAGACAAAAGAATCCCACCTCCAAGCCTCTTTTTAATCCCTGCATTAACTTTCTTGAAATTTGCAAAATAAAGTCCAAGAGAATAAAGCAATCCATAAATTGATCCTGCAAACATCAAAAACAAAGTATAGGTCCCAATATTAATTAAAGTCTCAATAAAACTAACCCCAATAAACAAAGCAGTCATTGCAAATAAAAGTTTAGCATCCCCCCCTGCAAAAACATGCCCATAATAAAACAAATTCATAAGAGCAAACATAATAGCCACGGCAAATCCTAGTTGATAAACAAGTATCCCATTGGACTCAAAAATCGCTCGCAGAAAAATAAATGAAAAACTAGCAACAATCAAAAATAAATTAAGCCAATCATCAACTTCTCGCCTTTTCAAATCCTGAAGAGCAGCTACAATAAGACCTATCAAAAACAACCAAAATAAAAATCCAAAATCCATTACCCCTTAATACCTCTTCTTTTTAGGATTCTTGTACCCTTTCTTTTTAGTTTTGGAATCAACATCGCTAGAAGTAGAAGTTTCATTAACCGCTTGTGTTCTAAACTGCCCACCACGTTTATATCCCCTAGCAAGTCTCTTTCTCTTTAAATCTTTTTTTGTTCTACGACGCTCATTTCCTCCGTAATCCATTATGCCACCCTCCCATATCCAAGAATCTCGGGTGACACGACCAAAACAACATATCCTTCATCATCTTCTCTAATTAAATATTCTCTAGAATATGAATAGTAAAAATCCACTGGAAAATTAATATCACTAGGATCCCGAGCCATTATAATAAATGCTTTTCCAATCTCTGCACGGCCAAAAACAATCCCATTTCTTATTGCATCAAAATAAATTAAATCTTCTGGATAAAGAACATTCTGGATAAATTCCCTCCCAGAAGATCTCGCCTCAGATTCAATCTCCCGATGTTCTAACGTCAAATCCGAAAAAATAAATTCCAAATCAAGACTTCCAACATCCAATAAAAAGTTAGCCCTAAATGAATCAACAAATTCTCTACTTCCAAAGTTCCCCTTAGCACCTTCGAGCGAACTTCTAATTAATCGGACTTCACCTCTTTCAAATTTCTCCACAGAATCATCTAACTCTAGAATCACTCTTGGTGAAACAAGAGAGCTTGCAGTTTTTCCAGCCTGCGAATATTGAATTGCAACTACAGAAAAAACCATAAAGAGAGTTATAAACGCAATATAGATGGCATAAAACTGCCCCCTCTTATCCATTTTCCATAACTCCAATTCGTTCACTAACTGCAGGTAAATATTTTTCAGTCATGTAAGTGTAAACATCTCCAATTCCAATATCCCCTGCATTAAAAATAAAAACCCTAGCCTTAGTATCACTAAATTCATTGGCAATTCCAGACCCAAGAAAAAATAAAACCAATATCCCAACAACAAGAATCATTGAATAAAACATTACAATAGTAGTCCCAACACCCGCATTTTTATTCCTCATCTAAAATTATAACCTCCATTTCTATTTCTCCAACTACCTCGCCGTCA
>JADFNI010000036.1 GCA_022563455.1 Nanobdellota archaeon | reverse complement strand
AAAATTAACAAAAAACCGAGAATTACAATTAATATTTGAAATCCATTAATTAAGTAAACAACATCTTTTTCAAAAACCTTTTTGCTTGGTTTTGTTGTTTTGAGAATTAAAATTGCTAAATGCTCTAATCCATAAATTTTTTTATAAAACTTTAACGCAAACTCTGAAAAAAATACTGAGACAATCCCTGTAAAGAGATGGTATATCGAAAATAAAAGTAGGTACACTAATGCAAGAATTTCAACAAAACTCATTTAACAGCTCTCCATAAAAATAAAAAAACTAGGAATATATTTAAAACTATACTCTAAATTAGTTGTTTTTTGGTCTAGTATATATAAATATCAGTATAAGAATTGAAATAGGTATAATCGTCCTCATATTCATAAGCATAGTCGATCCAAATGCACTATTTAATAAATCAAAGAAAACGATCCTATCAAATATTCTTATACCAAACATAGTAACTGCAGGCCAAACAAATATACTATATTTCTTAGGTTCCCTAGCCATTAAGACCAACATAAAACCAAAAGCAATCATATATGCAGAGATAAACTTAGTTAGATAAAAAAATTGATCAGAAGCTGTTGGAACAACACCAAACACTCCCGAAACAATACTCAAAACTAAACCTGTTGGCGCAAAAGTCCCTATTAATCCAAGAAGAATATGATACAAACCTGCAAACCAGGCAACCCCCTTAAAAACCTTAAGTTTAGTATCTGAAGAATCAGAAACTTTTTCTTTTTTCACCATCTTTAATTGACAAAACGCACTTTACTTTATAAAACTTCCGTAAAACTTACTAGACCAGTTTCTTCCAGAATCAAGAGCAGATGGCTTAATATCTCCAAGTTTCTTTCCTTCACGCATCTTTTCGCCTAAATAAATATCAGTTGCATTCCCTTCCTCAATTTGAAAAATCTCAAGACTTCCAAGCTGACCAAAATTCCTACAATAATTATAATGAAAATTATCCTTCAACCTTTTTTCAAGGCTTTCCCTTAACAAGGACAATTCCTCAAGTTTTGCATTACCTTCAATAAATAAGGTATAAGAAGTTTTATCATCTAAATCCTCTGGAGAAATCATAAAGAATGAAGCATCAATCCCAATACCATCCAAAGAAGATCTAATTGAATCAGCTACATGTCTCTCGTTTAATTTTTCTCCAAATAAGTCTGAAACCATATTTCCCCTTCCTTCAAATTCTAATAATGGACATTCCTCCAAAAATCCATTAACTCGAACTATATCCCCAAGATTATATCTATACAATCCAGACCCAGTAGTCATAATTACCTCATATTGTTTTCCCTCAGTTACTTCATGTGCAAGACTTAAATTCCTAGTTTCTATATCCCTAAATTCAAAAAAATGAGAATTAATTGAAAGTGCACATCCATCCTCACCAATTATTGGAAGAGTAACAAATCCTTCTGTAGCCAATAGACCCTTTCCTTGGATTAAAACATCTGGAAACATCTTTTGAATTTCAGGAACATAATTCTTTGAATTCCCACTAGCCCAACAACTAATTAGTGAAACATTTGGCCATATCTCAGAATATCTCTCGGAAGAACTCAAATCTTTTTTAAATAAATTTTCTAACCAATCTCTTCTTTTTCGATCCCCAACTCTTTGGATAGCCTCCTTAGGATTTTCTTCAAGAGGTCTAAATAACAAAGGTAAAAAAGTTGGATTCCAAATAGAAATAAATGAAAGCTCTTCATTTCCTAAAAGATGTCCAAGAGTACTAAACCTAAATTCTTCCATATCCAAGATTCCAGATACACTATGAGGTACTGGAGAAAGTCCTAACACATAACCAATTTGTTCATTCGAAAAATAAGTACTATCATCTCCAAAACCAATCGGAATTTCTCCCTCGCTTACGCTATTTCTATTTGCTGCAGGTGTAATTGACCAATAAAAACTTCCATCAATAAGTCCTGAAACATTGTCCATCAAGTCATAAAGCCAAGGAAAAATTCCTGCATGAAATTCGCCCCTTAGAGATTCTGTATAAGGTATTAGCTTAGAAGCTGAAGTAGATCCACTAGTAGGCTCAAGCATTAAAACATCCTCCGTAGTCAATACTCTCTTTTCACCCTTAGAAATTCGCCCAATATAGTCTCCATAATCCTCATAAGTACTAACTGGAACTCTAGATCTAAATTCATCTACACTCTTAATATCTGAAAACTCGTATTTATTTCCAATAACAGATGAAGAATTTCTAGAAACAATATCAATTAACTTTTTACTTTGAACACTTTCAACATTCGACAATGATCTCCTAAACAGGTCATGTTCATCCCTACAACTTTCCCTAAATTTTAATCCCAATTCCTTATAATCCATTAATCCAAAAATAATCTTGTATTTATATTAATTATTGTGCCGTTATTTTTTATCAAAATAGTTCAAAACCATAGATCAATTAAAAGAAATTCGATATTTAAGACTTCTTAATTTTACATATTAAGTCATAAAAATACGTTGTAGTCCATAAGTAAGACCACTTTGAGTAGCAAGTCCCACCCCATATCCAATCCCTAATTCAACAGAACTAGTCATCATTCTATTTCCTGCCGCTCTTAATCCTTTCGAGTAGGAAGCAGATTCTTCCAATCTACACTCCAATCCATTAGTTCTTCTCAAATTAAATACCTTAGATGCCCCAGATATAAAAGAAGAACCTAAAACAAAAGATCCAAAATAAATCACATCAAATTCAGGTCCATGCAAATTCATAAATCCTTTAAAAAACCCTGCTCCAAAATTAGCATAATCTATTATATCCATTAATTAATTATCTGAACTATATTTATAAGATCACCTAACTACCAATACGTAATGAATATCTAGAATTTTGATTAGGATATTACTAGCTAAATCCTTTTAAGAGAGTAAATATTAATGAAAGAAAATGGTATTCGGAGTTCTTAGCTCAAACGATAAAAATTTCAATAATAATAACAGAGTTATACAATCATGGTACCTAATAGCAAAATCAAAAGATATAAAACCTTTAACTGCAAAAACCTTTAACATTCTTAAAAGAAAAATTACCATTTATCGCAATACGAAGGGCATTATTCATGCTCTTGATTCAAGGTGTCCACATTTAGGTGCTGATTTAGGATTAGGAAAAGTAATTGATTGTCGTTTACAATGCCCATTTCATCATTGGACAATAAATGAAAAAGGTAATTGTTTTTCAAAGAACAACAAGGATACCAAACTAAAGTCTAGAATTTATCCAACACAAGAAAAATATGGATATATTTGGATTTTTAATGGACCAAAACCACTTTTTGAAATTCCTGAACCTCCAAAAAATAGAAATCTTTCAATTCTAAAATCTCCTTCTCAAGAGATAAAATGTCACCCCCATATTGTTACTGCAAATGCAATAGATGCACCCCACTTTGCATCACTTCATAAATTAAGATTTACTTCTAAACCAACATCAAAAACAGAAAGACCATTTAAGGTAATAACTGAAATGAATGGGTATCTAGGCTCTAAATTGTTTCAAAAATTAATAGGGGTTAATAAAGAAAATCCAATTAAAGTAATATCCTCGACAATTGGAGGAAATATGGCCTGGCTAGACATAACTAAGCCATATAAATTTAATGTATTATTTACCACAAAACAATCAAATAAAAACACATGCATAACCAATGTTTTCTTTTTTTTACCGAAAAATCTTAATTATATCAGAGCTCTCTTAGCAGTCCATAATTTACTTCACGATGATCGAAAAATTCTAGACACATTAAATTTTCATCCAGGTTTTTCTAAAGAAGATAAAGCATTCAAAGAATTATATGATATAGTAAATAAAATGGAGTGTTGGTGAAGTTTGGATAACAATATATATCCAATGTTCTAAGGGTTAACATGTTTTCAATAAAAAAGTTTTTCAGCCAATGTATTGGCCAAATACCTGGAGATAAAAAATCACTAACAATCTTCCTTTTAATAATGGGTTTACTTGTTCCATTCGTTAAATGGTTAGATCTATGGCAAGTATCAATTGCATTAATAGTTTTGATCATATTTGGAATTACAAAGGATGAGAGATATGGTATTGCTTCTGTATGGTTTACTATAGCTGTAGTTTTACATAACATCTGGGCATTTATTTTACTAGTTATTGGATTTAAATTAGGAATATACTTATTACCCTAAAATGACCTACAAAAAAAAGTTGAATAGAGAAGAAATGAAAGGATATTATTTACTAATTATGAAATTTATCCTATGGGATATGGCTCTCTATCATTTACTATTGGGTTTCGTTGGATTAATTTATAATACCGAATTAGAAGAAATTTCTAGTTTAATCTTTAATCTATCATTAAAAATAACTCCTGAAACTTTATGGTTAATTAAGCCATTAGCAGCATACGTTTTTGTATTTGGTATCATGATGGCAATAGCAGCATACGATCCAATGAAATTTCGTCCAATTATATATGCAGGACTTGCAATATTATTAATTAGATTTGTCCAATATATAGACTTTATATTTAATGCATCCAACTCTGCAGCAAGTAATCCATTTCAACCAATTGCCTTAATGTTAGTTGTTATCTTTACAGGTTTTGTATTCCTTTTCTTACTCAATAAGATAAGGCCTGAATAAAATAGAAGTAAAAATTATTGCTTACTATCAGATTTCCTTAATTTCTTTATAATTAAACCTCCAACCACTACAATGAATGCTATTCCAAAAATAAAAATGGAAGTTTTCTTATCCAGAAGTGCCATTCCAAGAGAAATAAGTACTAAGAATGAAATCCCCTTAACAATTGTGCTAGATATAATAAACGATTTAAAAGATATACTTGTTAAGCCCGCTGCATAAGTTATTATATCTTGAAATGGGAAAATAAATCGCGTAATAACTACTCCCCTCCAAGTTTTAACTGAAGACAACAGCTTAGTTAAAAAATGATTTTTTCCTTTTGAAATAAACTTGAAATAAAGATTTCTTCCATACTCCCTACTTAAAAAGAAAGCCAAAGATGTTCCAATGATATCTGCAATCATGAGATATACCCACCCCTTCATAAATCCAAATAAAGGTCCTGCAAAAAGAAACATGGGAAATCCAGTCATAGGTGCTAAAACAATAAAGGCTATTTTTAGAAAAATAAAAGTTATGGGCGCAAAAACTCCGGTATCTTCTACAAAATTCCGAACATCTCCAATATCAAATTTCTGAGATATTATTGAGATAAAAGCTGCAACAATCAAAAGAATAAAAAGTCTTTTAAGCTTTCTATTTTTATCAAAATCCAATTTTAATTTAGAAAATAACATTGCAATAATATGGACTTACTTGTTTTTAAATTAATCTTATAATTCAACCCAAATTTTAAAGAAAAATTAGAATCGTCACCAAATAATAGACCGACAACCCTTAAAAACTCTTAGCCCACACAAGACAACAAGGATAACAAAACAAAACAAAGAGAAAATAGATAATCAAGGAGCAAACCTACATCAAATCCCCTATAAGTTCAGTAGCCAAGATTAAAGAGGTCTAAACAAATATGTTATTCAATTATTTATAAATTGAATCGTGATGATCAAAATCATAAAACCTGATTAAATCTTTGGCATCATTATACTTAAAAATCAATACAAAACTTTTATCAATATGAATTCTTTTGAACTTATTCATTGGAGATCTAAGGTTCTTATAGTGATTTATATCAGGACTACTAACAATTTCTTTTATTTTTTTAAAAATAATCTCATAAGTTTTCTTATTTTTTTTACTTAGTTTTTTAAGAATTTTATGAAGCTTAACTTCAATTTCAAATTTATGCATTTTCAATGCTTCTCTTCAAATCTTCAAAAGAATCAAACTCTAGAAAATCTCCATCTTTTTCTATTTTCTTTAATTTTTTAATATACTCTGGTCTAAGCTCAGGCTCTAACATTTCAGAGCCATATTCAACAACTACTTTTGCTATTGCTTCACTTTTTGTTACCACTTTTGTTATAAATCCGAAGACAATAGCTCCTACAATAAAATTCCATATAATCACCCATAATCCCTCTGCAAAATTATTTAAAAATAACGGAGCCCCAAATGTCAAGATAATTTGGGCAGGTTTATTACCGCATCCATGCCAACAATCAGCAACAGTTAAAAGTAGTAAAGGTCCTATAATAATTGTTGTAATGATTCCACCAACTAAAGAAAATATTCCAATTTTCCTTGTCCCCTTATCCATTATTAAACCAATTATAAATCCTAAAATAACTGGCGGAAAAAATATAATTATTATATCCCATATTATTTCTTCAATAGTTCCAAATCCTTTTTGAACTCCTATAAACGAAGATATTCCAAGTAAGATAGATAAAATTAATCCAATTAAAGCCCCAATCCAAACTGGATTAGTTCTTCCTAACCAATTTTTTATTTGTTTATTTTTCATCTCTTTTTTGTTTTCTCTCCTTTAATTTTCTAACTAAACAATTTATTCCCCAACCAATTAGAAAAGATATTGGTAATAAGAAATAGTAGAATAATGCGGGAGCCCATCCAGAGAATTCATCAAAACATCTTTGAAAAAGGAAAGTACATAACCAATCATCTATTACACCTTCAAAAGACAAATATCCAGTAGAAATGATAAAATTATTTACAAACCAATTATATAAAGGTCCTAAAAATAAAAGCAAAAAAATTATAATCCCCCCGATATAACCTCCCCACATCTTAAAAGGATTGTAGGATTTCTTCACCATTAACGCTAACAGAAAATTATCTTTAAATAGCTTTCCTAGATTCAATTTAATTATCTAAAAATCGCTTGAACTAAACCTCAACATCACGAAGCCCACCAGTCTCAATCATAAACACCGTTTCATTGTCCGGCAAGTCAGGACTGTCAATTAACTTACAAACTCTTGAATCCTTTTTTCCACGTCTAAGATACATCCTGTAAGTGCAAGCATGACCAACAATATTTCCACCGATTGCCTTTGTCGGATCCCCAAATAATTGTGCAGGATCACTCATCACCTGATTTGTAACATAAACAGCCAAATTAAATTGCTCTGCAATCTTCATTAAATTATGGAGATATTTATTAAGCTTCTGTTGTCTGTCAGCAAGTTGTCCTCGTCCACCATATTCTGCCCTAAAATGCGCAGTCAAAGAATCTATAATAACTAGTTTTATTGGCTCCCCGTCCTTAATAAGTTCTGCAATCTTTTCGAGAAGCAGCATCTGATGGTCACTGTTAAATGCTCTTGCAACTAAAATATTTTTTAAAACTTTATCGGCATTTGCCCCAAGACCATCAGCAAATTCTCTAACCCTCTTAGGCCTAAATGTACCTTCAGTATCAATATAGACAGCCTTGCCGTTGGCACCACCTTGCTCAACTGGAAGTTGAACGCCAACAGCCAAGGATAAGGCTAACTGAGTTTTCCCAGACCCAAAAGCCCCAAAAGCCTCAGTAATCGCTTTCGTCTGTACCCCTTTTCCTCCCAGAAGGTCATCTAAATTTTTTGAACCAGTAGTAATGAAAAATATTTCTTTTCTTTTTTCTTCATGGGCAAGTCCATCACTAAACCCTAAATCCATCATTTGCCGAGCAGCCTGAATAGCTTTTCTAGCAGCCGCTTCACCCATCCCAGCAGTCATAGCAAGACTTGGAGGTGTAAGAACCGCAAGCCCCATCAAATCATAAATCCCAGCAGCCTCAAGTTTAGCAATAGCCCCAGGTCCAACTCCTGGAATGTCTGCTATACTAACAGTCTTCCCCTCCTTTTTCTTCACAATCTTTTTAATGGTCTTCTTTTCATCCTCCATACCTTCCCCAGAAACTGCCTCAGCAATTTTTTCTTCTTCAGATTTATCGACCATAAAACACAATAAGGCTTTAGCTTTATAAGGATTTATATCATCCAAAATAAATGATAGGATTATTATTCTAAATCCCTATTTTCATCAGTTATTTTTTTATTAACCCTATACTCTTCAAAAGAAACCCTACCCTCATCAATAGCCAACTTCAAAGACCTCTCAATAGAACTAAGTTTAGAATTTCCACTTTTAACTTCAACAAAGACAACTTCTTCAATTTCTCGCTTTTCTACTCCCTTAAACACAATAAAATCCACTGGTTTTCCAATAAATCTACACTCCGTTGGAAAATATTTAAACCCTGGCAAAAACGGCGCAATCTGCTCACTAAATTGCCCAGATAAAACAGCCCGAGACCGAGCAATAGCATCAGCCCTATGAATCTTTATCTCGCGAGCTTTAATACGCCGACCAATAAAATAAAATATCAATGCTGTAATAAATATAATTCCAATAAATAATATTAGGTTAATTTCCATAGAGATTGTTAATTAGGCAGTTATAAAAAATATTCTATCCCCTACCAACTTTCTCCATAAATGAATAAAAAAGTGGATCTCTATCAGCATCTTTTACTTCTTCATAATCTAATTTATCAATCATGCCCATTATTTCTTTAGGAACCCCTCTTCCTGAAGGTTCATGTTCTACAAGTGCCACCCTTCTATAAAAGCCATATTTTAATCCAGTATCACTTTCCATTACCTCACCATGACCATAAACCCCTTCTAGAGGATAAACTATATCGTGCATGATCCTTCCAAAAATACCTCCCTCATTTGTAGATATAATAAACCCTCCTTGAATTCTTCCCCTAGTTGAAATTCCCATCAAATCTACAGTAGGATAGTCATCCAAAAATATATCTCTTTTTATTGAATGGGGTAACATATCTCGATCATCAAGAGTTACAGATTCTCCAGTAACAAATAATTTAGATCTATATGCAGGAGATATAAAAAAGTTAGTGGCTTTACGAATCACCATCCTACTCAGCCTTCTCCAATTCAACAATCAATTTCTCAACATCAACCTTTTCAACATTGCTAGCCACAATCTCCAAATTATTAAACAACTGATTCCTTTTAACTAGCCCTGACAAATAAACTTCAGTTCCTAAAAAATCATCTCTAAAAGCCATCGCCTTTTCTGCATCCTTTAAGTCTTCCTCAGGAATAAGTAGATTAATTTGATCCGAGAACATAACAACCCTCATAGTCTCAGTTGCATCATCCAAAACAAAATTCAAAATCCCCCTCTCCTTCGCATTAACTTTTCCATGCTCCGCACAATTAAATCCTTCCCCCTCGGCTATTACTTTCTTATTACACTCAGGACAAACCGAATAAAATCTCGGCTGAAAAATCTGAACAACAATTCCTCTAATCCTCACGTTTTGCCCTTGCCGAGCGTCCACCAAACTAACTTCATTAACTTCTCTTTCAGTTTTCACATTCTCCATAACTTCATTACTTTTTGAAATTTCAGAAAATCCGGACAAATGAATTTCCGAATCCCTAGTAGACCCATTCTTAATTGAAACAACATCTCCTTGTTTAATCTCTTCATTTTCAATCATCGAAATATGCTTCAAGTCCCACAAAACAACCCGCGTATTCCCAGTTTCATCAGCAATTACAAAATTAGCAACTTTCCCTTTAACTCCATTCTTCTCAAACTCCCGAACAGGAAATAAATTAATTATTTTTCCAATAACATTAACCTTTCTCATTCCAGCCATAAGTTCATTGATCTTCAAGTCCTGATCTTCAAAGCTAATCCCAAGTTCAGCAGCAATAATTTGCGCAGCCCCTTCTTTCGAAATCAAACCAGAAAGTTTAGCTTTTTTCTCTTCAACTCGTTTTTCAATTTCACTAACCTCAAGCCCAGAAGCCGTCGATATCTTTTCAATTAACAATTCATATTTTTCCATATCTAATTTCTGTGCGAGAGCTATTTAAAGATTATTGAACTCAAACTTAACAATAAGCTTTATAAACAAAAATAAAGACATCTTAAGATGGAATGTATCAGTTGTAAAAAAGACACTGTAAAAAGTGTCAAGTTCCCATGCCCGACATGTGGAAACTTGCTTCTTAGATGTGACAAGTGTAGAAGCTTGTCAATTGAATACAAATGCACTAAATGTGGTTACGTTGGTCCATAATGTCAACCGCAGCAGTACAATTTAAGATAATGCCCAAAGATTTAGATGTAAACTTAGAAAACTTAAAAGAATCCCTAAAAAAAGTAATAGAGTCTTTTGAAAGTGGAGTTTTTAATAATTCTGTTGAAGACCCTATAGCGTTCGGCTTAAAAGCGTTAATCATAACTTTTGCAATCGCAGAATCCGAAGAAACAGACATAATAGAAGCAAAACTAGGAGATGTAGAGGGAGTCTCCTCAGTAGAGTTGATAGATTACAGAAGAGCGATCGGATAAATCAAAAATGCTATAATTAGTAAACAATCATCTGATTGTTTATTTTTATCTTAGAATGACTTTTCCTTTCAAATTATACTTCCCGCTTACTCCTGATTGGGGAATATCCAGAGTGCTGCTCACATATGCAGAAAAACCCTTTGGGATTTCTAATACAGTTTTTTCTAAACCAATCATTATTATGTCAATATCTTCACTTTCTCCTCTTTGATAGGACATATTATCAACAGTTTGACTTACGATTTCATGAAATCTTCCATTATATACCACCTCAATTTCTAGAGTACTTTGCTTATTTTTCATATAAATTCAATAAAATTAGCCTTTATAAATTGGGTTGTTCTACAAGTTCAGCCTAAACAA
>JADFNI010000035.1 GCA_022563455.1 Nanobdellota archaeon | reverse complement strand
CGGCAATCCCGAAGAGGGTATCTGGTCATCGCCTATCTTCGAACTCAGATCGCCCAGCGGCGGAAGATTGCCTTCGGAGGCCGCGTTCGCGGAATCGAAATCGCTTAAGGGCGGCAGGTTACCCAGGCTGCTGTCTCCTGTGCCACCGGTGAGCGCTCCGAAATCCTGCGCTGCGTCCTCTCCGGTTTTACCCTGTTTTTCATCTTCACTTTTTTCATCTTCATTTTTTTCAAGAGAGAGTGTCTGTACCAAACTTTGAAGATATTTGTTAAAATTACTTGGAGATCTTTTTGTTAAATTATCAAAGTTCCTTCTCTCTATCATTTCTGGATTGTCCTCGAAAGAATTTGTTTCAAAATTTGCTTCGGGAATTTTTAGACTTGATATATTTCGAAGAGTTGCATAAATTTCTTTCTTTTTAATAAAATCTTCTATTTCTCCAAACCTTATGTCTCCTGTTTTTCCTTCATTTAATACGCCTTTTAATTTTAAAAGAAGTATTTTATTTCTCAAATTTAATTTATCTATTTCTGAAATTATTTTTGAAGTAGCCGTTAGTCCATTGTCTATGTCAATTTCTAAATAAGTTACCTCTTTGATTGGGACTGTTATATTAACTGACTTTATTTTGGAACCTTCTACATTTAAAATTTGGAAACTTCCACATTTTAGATCAACTAACTCTTGAAAATTTGCAGGGAATGTTGGACCCGGATATACATATCTCCCACTACTTGTCTCATAATCGTATCTTTTATGAATATGTCCCATTGCATAATAGTCTGCTAGGGGAAGCTCTTCTTTTTCTATAAAGTCCATTGGAACTGTTCCCACTACATCCTTAATAGTTGTATGAAATACAAAAATTGTGAATTTATTTAATTGTTCAAAGTAAACTTTTTTTAAATCTTCCATTTCCATTCCTGATTTTTTACCAGGATATCCATAAAGTACAATATCTCCATGAAATGTTGGAAAGAGTTTTATTCTTCCATCTTCTTCTACTTCATAATTTTCTAAATTTTTACAGAAACCTGCTTTTTCTAAAACTCCCAAGAAGGTTTTTCCAGAGGCTGAAAAGTCATGACTTCCAGCTATTAAATATACTGGAATCTTCGCATCTTTAATTCGTTTAAATTCTTGAAAAACATCTTTTAAAATATCTATTGGAGGATATGCTGAATCAAATAAATCTCCTGCAATTAGAATAAATTCAACTTTTTCTTCTAAACATAATGATATTATTTTTTGAAATGATTTAAAATTTAAAGCTTGTAGTTCTTCTTGTCTCCAACATCCTAAATGACAGTCAGATAAATGTGCGAATTTTACCATCCAAATGCCTCTTTAATTACCATAAAATCTACAGCTAGAATCCTTATATAAATATAGTTGTATTCTAGTTTGAATTGTTTACTCCATGAACTCAAGAATTAAAAGAACTTCATTAAATAGCTTTTTTCTTGCAACAATCACAGGGCTATACTTTTCTATTTTATTAAAGGGGGTTAGACTGGAAATTAAAAGAAGGATTCTTCCGGATTTTGTTAAATGTTTTTTTGCTTCTTTCAAAAATTTTAATGATATCTCATCCCCTTTAATTCCCCCGGTAGTTGCTATCTTAGAGTCCTTCGGCTCCCTTTTGTCTAATGGTAAATAGGGCGCGTTAAATGTTATTAAGTCAAACTTTCCGTTTACATTTTCGAATAAGTTTGAGACAATTCCTTTAACTCCTTTAATATCTTTTAAGTTTTCTATTGCACTTTCATTAATATCTGTAGCTAAAACTGATTCTTTTCCTATAATTTTTGAGGAAACTTTTGCTAAAATTCCTGAGCCAGTTCCAACGTCTAGATGGGATTTGATTAGAATTTTTGAAAGATATTTTATAAGAAAATCTTTGAAAAAATATGAATCTTCTAAAGGCTCATAAATGCTATATTTCATTTTAACCAAATAGTTATCTCCAGTAAAGCCCTAAGAGTCCCGCTCCCATCATAATTGAAACAATTATAATTGAAACAATTATAATCAATTTTTTTGAAGTTTTTTCTTCTTTTGCTGGAAGAGAATTTACTGGAAGAGAATTTGTTTTTGTTTCTGTACCCTTTGGTGTCTTAGTTGTAGTTGTGGGCTGTGTTTTGGTCGTGGTAATTGGAGTTTGAGGAGTTGTTGCTTGAACTTCTTGAACATTTATTTTTGACAATGAATTTTTTATTTCTTCAGGAGTATATCCTGCATTTAGAAAACTTTGTGATGCAGCCTCTTTTGTAGATCCTCTTTCAATTGCATTTTTAAGACCTCCGATTAGTTCTTTTTCCCTATTTTGATCCAACGGCCCTACAATTCTAACACCTCCCCATTTTGAGGAAGATGGCATGTTTTTCCAAGCCGGTATCCAAATTGAGTCATTAATTCTACCATAGGCCTTGTCTTTTTTAAGTCGCCATGCCATGGAATTATGTGCTTTGGCTGAACCATTTTAATTGTTTCTTTTAAATCTTCTTCTCTTCCATGACCTGAAACATGAAGATCTCTGTAGATTTTTGGTTTACTCTTCTTAAGACGAGCTTCCATTTTTGCAAACTGTTCTATATTTACTGGGGATGGAATAACACTTGAAGAAAAAATTATATTATCTTGAGAAGTTATTCTGAATGGAAGCTGATGACGAGACAATCTTTCTAGAATTGACCCCGGTTCTCCTTGATGACCTGTGCAGACTACCAAGTAATCTTTTCTTTTCTTTTCGACTTTTTGAAGTGTTCTTTCTACTTGTCTTCGGTATTTTGCTATTTTTATGCTATTTAAGAAAGGCGCGAGATTAGAATTTTTAGCGGCAGTTGAATATTTATCTAAACTTCTTCCAAGGAATACTACTTCTCTATCAAGTTTTTTTCCAAACTCTACTATACTTTTTAATCTTGCAATGTGAGAAGCAAAAGTTGTGACAATCATACCTTCATGCTTGTTTTCGATGTCTATTAGAGTTTTTCGAAGTAATTCTCTAGCATGAGATTCTGAAGGGGTTTTATTTGGGGTCCCTGAATAAAGAGAGTTTACTATAAAAACTACTACTCCTTCTTTTCCTATTTCTTTTAACCTTTTGTAATTTGGAATTGGTCCTAAAACAGGAGTATCATCCAATTTGAAATCTCCTGAAAAAAGAACTACTCCCTCTTTTGTATGAATTGCTACCATTGAGCATTGCACCGTTGAATGAGTCATGTGAATGAAGTCTATTTTATATTTTTGATTTTTCCCTTGAACGTAAAAAGTTGTGTTTGGTTTTATTCTGTTAATTTTATTTTTTAATACAATATCATTATCTTTTAAAAGAGAATCTAAAACTTCAATTGTGAATGGAGTTCCATATATTGGTGCCTCATATCGGTCTGATAAGAATGGGACTGCCCCTACATGATCTAGATGTGCATGACTAATAAACTGTGCACAAACTTTTGATCTTATACTCTCAACTACTGAATCTTCGGGGATTGCGCCTATATTTTTTAATTTTCTTTCAGTCATTACGTTATCTCTTTCCTGCATTGAAACTATTGCTGGCAGAAAAAAACCTTCGTCAATTATGAAAGCGTCTTCATCCAGTTCTATTACCGCCATATTTTTTCCGACCTCTGAGAAACCACCTACCGTATGTATTTTCACCATTTATTATTAAATAACTTCTTAGTTTTTAAAGATTTAGTAACATATTTAATAGCTGACTTTATTTAACTAGGATGAATAGAGATGAAAAAATGTTTTTTGCTTTTTGTAAGGTTATGTTTTTGTTGATCTTGGTTGTTACTAGTTTGTTTGGGCTTGTAATCGGTGCTGAAGTGATGGAAGAATTGGAAGATATTCCTTCTGGAGAAACTGTTAGGGTAATTATAAGTCTTAAAAATGAATCTAGTTTGTCTAATCACTTTTTTGGAACTAATAGTAAACATCAGGATAATATTAAAAATGTTGGATTGCCGAAGGAAAATATTAAACATGATCTTGGGACTAGTGTTTCTGCTTTTATTACTAAAGAAGATTTAAGAAGATTAAAGAAAAATGAGCATATTTCTAGCATTAAAATTGAACCGGTTTTTCATACACTCTTGCAAAATGCTACAACTATTATGAATTCTACTGGTGCAAATAAATTATTATCTAATAGTACTTTTGGTTTTAATTTGACTGGGATCGGTCAAACTGTTTGTATAATTGATACTGGAGTTAATTATAGCCATCCTGATTTAGGAGGATGTTTTGGAGAGAATGATCCAACTTCTGGTTGTAAAATTATAGGAGGATATGATTATTGCGCAGATGATGGTGCTTGTTCTACTGAAGACTCTGACCCCATTGCTGTAAACGAACATGGAACTCATGTATCTGGAATTGTTGCTGCTAATGGAGGTATTACTGGAATTGCGCCTCAGGCAAAAATTGTCATGCTTAAGGCAGGAAATTCAACAGGGGATTTTTCAGTATCAGATATTGTTGCATCAATAAATTGGTGTGTGAATAATGCTTCTATATTTAATATATCTGTCATTAGTATGAGTCTTGGGAGTGGTGATACATATCCTGGTTCTTGTGATGGTGTATTTCCTACCATTACTACTGCAATAAATAATGCCGCCTCTAAAAATATTTCTGTTGTGGTTTCTGCAGGAAATGCTGGTAACTCAAGTGGAATAAGTAATCCGGCTTGTATTGTTAATGCTACACCTGTTGGTTCTACAGATAAGGTTGATGCAATTTCAAGTTTTTCAAATAGAAATAGTTTGGTTAAGTTATTTGCAACAGGATCTTCTATAAATTCTACAGACATAGATGGAATATCTTATAATATATTAGATGGAACTTCAATGTCTGCTCCAATGGTTTCTGGAGCAATTGCAATATTAAGGCAATATTTGAATCTTACGTCTCAAACTAAAACTCCTTTTGAAATTGAGGATATATTATATGATACAGGTTTGCAGTTTAGTGAAAGTTCAAATAATTTTTCTAGAATAAATGTTTACAATGCTACATTATCAATAGATTCTACCTCTCCTAACATTACTCTTGTCTCTCCATCAAATAACTTAGTTGATCTCAATGTTAATGTAACTTTTACTTGTAATGCAACTGACTGGCAATTGTCTAACTTAACTCTTAATTTATGGAATACTACAAGTCTATATTATAGCTCTAGTGAAAATGTTACTGGAACGGCAAATTCTTCTTCATTTAATGTAACAAATATTGCTGAAGATACTTATACTTGGAATTGTTTGGGGGTTGATGTTGAAGGAAACTCAGGATATGCTTCCTCAAACTATAGTTTAGTTGTTGGGGGGATTTCTGTTAGCTTAACTTCACCAACGAACGAGACCCATACAAATACTAATGATACAAATTTTAGTTGTAGATCAATTTCTGAACTAAGTTACGAACTTAGTAATGCTACCTTTAGTTTATGGAATGCAACTGGGAATTTGACTTATAATTTAACTAGTGATGTTTCTGGGTTTGATAATACAACCACATTTAATTATACATTTAGCGAAGAAGGAAACTATTCTTGGAATTGTCTTGCTGTTAATAATAATTCAAATTCTACATCTGCTTTAGGTAATTTTAGTATTGTTTATGATGTTACTAGCCCAAATATTAGTTCCTTATTAGAAAAAGATGTAACTACTACAACTGCTACTATAAATTGGACCACTAATGAACTTTCGAACTCATCAATTTTGGGAGATTTGCTAAACAGTTTTTCGTCTCTTGTTACAGCTCATTCATTATCTTTTAGCGGACTTACAGCTTCAACTACATATAGTTATACTGCTGAATCCTGTGATCAAGCTGGAAATTGTGCTAATTCTAGTTCTTCTTTTACAACTAATGCTGAAATTATTGTGAGTGGTGGTGGAAATTCTCCATCGAGAGTGAGTGTGACTAGTGCTGCTATTTCTGAAGAGAGAGTTGTAACAGAAAAAGAACTTGAAAAAGGCCCAGTTAGTTTGAGTTTGAAGTCTAAGGAGAAAGTTACTTTTGAAGTTGTTGAAATGAATCATACTTTAACTGTGAATTTTGTTGGGGTTAATTCTGTTAGTATTACAGTTACTAGTGACCCGGTCAATTTAACGCTTTATGTAGGAGATGAAGTTAAACTTAATCTTAGTTCTTTAGAATATTATAGTACGAGGATTACTTTGCACGGTATAACTTTAGACGTGGCAAATATTAGTATTGAGAAGATTCGTGAGAGAATTTTTCCAGTTATTGAAGATAAACCTTTTCATACAACAGGGGAACCAACTCCTAGGGGGGATAATAAATATATTATTATAATTGGAATTGGTATTATAACTGTCTTCTTGATCTTAATACTTTTTAATAAATTTAAATGGGATGAATTAGTTAAAGAGTATCTAAAAAATAAACAGCAGAAGAAATTAAAAGGGCAAAAGTCATTATATAGATGAACATGACAAAAATAAAAAAACTTCGACTGAAACCTAGTGCGAGAGATAAAAGGAGATATTTTTTGACTACTTCAGCTAATTCTAAAATTGAAGAAGCTATTTTAGAATATATTGGCGTTCTTGGGTTTGCGAAGTCTGCTTATATGAAAGTATCTACGAAGGAATTTTCTGGGAAAACTGTTGGGTCTTGTTTGACTAAAAGTTTGAATGATGTTAGGGCTGGGCTTTCTCTTGCAGGGATTTCTATATTGAAAGTTAGTGGGACTTTGAAAGGGTTGAAGGGAAAGTGATAAATGAAAGTTGTTGATTTAATAAAAGATCTTGAAAAAAGAAATATTATCTCAAGAGAACCTCATCCTGCGGTCTTATTTATCCTTAGTTTTATTATGGTGATCTTAGCATTTGTGTCCTCCAATGTTGAGGGTGCTAAAATTATTGAAATGCCTCTTTATTTTCTTGCAGGTTTTGGCTTCATCTTTGCAATTGGCCATTTAGCTGTTGTTTGGGTTTTGGAGAAATAAAGATTTAATTTTTTAATCTAAAATTTTATCTGCTAAAGGTATTCTTGCATTTAATTTATCCATGTAGAATTGTTTACCTGTTGTTGCCCATTTCATAGCAGCCCAAATAACATCATTGACTCTAATTATTTTTTCGGAGTGTTTAATTCCATTATTTAATAATTCTAAGGATCTATTTGAATGTTTACTATAACTTTCAACTAATTTTTTAAATTGTTCTTTACTGAATTTTCCGTGAATTTTTATATAAGAGAGACCTGGACCATCATATATTTGTGCGTGTTCAAAATCATAAAATTGCATTAGACCATTTGAATTTATTATTACTTTGGATTGTATATCCCCCCAAGAAAAAGATAACTTGAAATTCTTGCTTTTTAATTCTTCTAAATATTTTTTATTTTTATTTAGATTTATTTCTATCCAATCTATTATTTTTTTCTCAAGTTTATATTTGCTATTTTTTACAAGTTCAAATCTGTTAAATCCGTAGATATTAAGGGTCATTAAGGGATCTATTGGTTGAATATCTTTGATTCCCTCACTTTTACAAAAATTATGAAATTTTTCTGTATCTAAATTGAATAATTGCCAAAGTTGACTGGCAAAAGTATCTATTTGCTTATCTGTAAAATCTTTTTGAGATACATGAGTACCCTCTAAGAAATTTTCCATTAAGAAAAGGTGATTTTTAGAATAATAAATGACCTTTGGACAAAAGTTTATTCCCTCGTTTTCAAAATATTTCAAAAAACTATATTCTTTTTCAAGAGAATCTTTGAACTGTTTTTCGGTTGATTTTTTTATTCTAAAGACATATTTTTTGTTATCTTCTTCTACTATATAATTGTAATTTCCATTTCCTTCTGCTAGAAATTTTATAATTGGATCTTTTACAATTCCAGACTTTATGCTTAACTCTTTTATTTTTTTTAGAGATGGCCCCATATTAGTTCTATTAATTTTAGATTATTTATATATAATGGAAAGAATTAAAAAGGCCTTAAAATAAAATCTAGTAAGATAAATTCTTATTTATATATTGAAAATGGAAGATATACAGCACCAACAAATGGGATATGACAGGGCGGCGACTATGTTTGCTCCTGATGGACATATTTTGCAAGTAGAATACGCTGAGAAGACTATTCGTTTAGGAAGTGCATCTATTGGAATTGTTGGAAAAGATTGTGTTGTGATTGTTAGTGACCGACGAAAACAAGACAAACTTGTTGTTGAAGAATCTGCTAATAAAATTCAGGAAATTGATGAGCATATAATTGCTGTTGCTTCAGGGATTAGTAGTGATTCAAGAGTTTTGGTTGATAAGGCTAGAGTTATGGCTCAACAGCACAGGGTTTCATATGATTCTGCCCCTTCGACTGAATCAATTGTTCGTGATATTTCGGACATAAAGCAGCAGTTTACGCAATATGGTGGAGCAAGACCATTTGGAGTTTCTTTGATGTTTGCCGGAATAAATAACGAACCTGTTCTTTATTCAACCGACGTTACTGGGAACTATTTAAGATATATTGCTAATGCTATTGGAGAAAATGATGATAAACTTAAAAAACATTTAAGAGAAAAATACAGGAAAGATTTAACTTCTAAAGAGGCTGTTAGGTTAGCTTTAGAGATCTTTAAGAAGGTTCAAGGTGAAGATTTTTCTTTTGAGAGATTTGATATTGGATTATTGATTTCTACTAAGGATGGGGTTAAATTTGAGAAAAAAAGTGGAAGAGATTTTGAGTAAGATTCATTTATATTTTTTAGAGCCTATGATCAATCTCAAAATATTTCGTCATTGATTTATCCAATCCTAAGGGATTATAAGCATGAACACCACGAATCCTTGTTGCTAGTCCGTCGTCTTCAACTGTTGTTCTAAGATCATGAAAACAATGGGTCTGATTTCTTGATTCTGCTCGAGGATCAAAATGGGCATAACGTAGATTTAGATCATTGAAATCTAAATTGAACCTTTTTAAGTATTCTCTTGCAAAGCCTCTTTCGCAAGTATTTGAAATTCCAAACATTATTCTAAGTCTTGTTAGTAGATATTGTTTTGAATGATTGGTTAATGGATCAATAGATAATCCGATACTTAATCCAAGTTTTGCATCGTGACGTTTCATCTTATTCTTGGAAATGTGACTGTTAATATTTATAAATATTATTGTGATTATCTGATACGGGGATTAAAGAAAAAATGATATTCTTGTATACCTATAAGCATCCTAGAACCGTTTTCTGAGGCTCCCAGATATCCTGCTTCAGAGCCTTTTTTTAGGTTTGCACTGAGTATTTTTCCACGCCCCTTTGGATATATCTGGATTTCGTTTGAAGCTTTGATTATTTCCACTGAGATTCCTTCTGGCTTGACTTCTACTAAACGATCAAGACAATCTACTAGATCTACTAGATCTTCTAATTCTGATTTTGTGAGACCTTTGTGAACTGTTTTAATTTCATAATTTAGGTCCATTGAATTAAGAATGGTTCATTGTTTTTAATAATTTATATAGTCTATTTTGTGGGAAAAATTAATAAACTCTACTCTTTTTTAATAAGTATGACACAGACAACTGCAAGGGTGAAAAGGAACGGGAAGAAGTTTGAGATTTTGGTAGATCTTGATGAAGCTATGAAGATTAAGCGAGGGGACGCATCGGCTAATATTAATTCTGCTGTAATGACCGAATATATTTTTCATAATTTGAAATCTGGAGAGCATGTGTCGGATTCTGATTTGGAGAAAGAGTTTGGGACTACAGATATAACAAAGGTCGCTGAAAAGATCATAAAGAGCGGAGAAGTTGTTCGGACTACTGAATCTATGAGGGGAGAACATGGGGCTCGGTATAAACAGGTGGTGGATTTTTTGGTTAGTCATGCTGTGTCTCCTGAGGGGAGGCCTTATACAGGGGAGAGAATAATGAAAGCATTAATTGAGGCAAATGTTAATGTTAAGAATAAGTCTGTGGACTCTCAAATAACTGAAATTATTGATGATTTATCTAAGATTTTACCTATAAAACTTGAAATGAAGCGAGTTAAACTTACGATTCCAGCGATTCATACTGGAAAAGCTTATGGGATTATCAAAGAATTTATGGTTGAAGAAGATTGGCTCTCGAATGGAGATTTGCAAGCGATAGTTTCTATGCCTACTGCTTTAATTTTTGACTTTTATGATAGACTTAATGGGGCAACTAGCGGGGCGGTGATGAGTGAGGAGCTAAAGGGGTAGGAAAATCCGAAACCTTTAAAAACCTTATTTTGCAAAAATAATTGAACGAGAAGAAGATTGATAAAATAATTATAGATTATCTCGAAAATATAATATGAATACAAACGAAAGACAAATTGTTGTACCCGGTGAGAGCATTGCTACGGGAAATGAATTTCTACCTGGAGATGGTGCTTATAGAGATGGAGAGGATGTTGTTGCGAAACTTTACGGAATTGCTAGTGTAGTTGATAATCATGTTCGGGTTATTCCTATAAGTGGAGCATATTATCCAAGGCGCGGAAATACAATTATTGGAACTATAGTCGATATCACTTTTAACGGATGGCTTATTAATTTTGGTGGAGCTGGGAACGCATTTTTGCCTGTCGCTGAAGTTCCTAGATACATTAATAGAAATGAACTGCGAGAATATTTAGATTTTGGAGATAGTGTTGTTGTAAAAGTTTGGGACGTTAAATCTCGAGGAGTGGACGTTTCAATGAAGATGAGGGGATTTGGAAAGATTGAAGGTGGGATGATAATTTCTGTTAACCCTAACAAGGTTCCAAGAATAATTGGGAAGGAAGGAAGTATGGTTAAGATGATTCGCGATGCTACTGGATGTAATATTACTATTGGACAAAATGGAAAGGTTTGGATTTCACCTTCATGCGTAAAAGTGAACTTCGTTGTTGCGGGGGTAGATGTCCAGCCTTCCGGTAAACGGAGACGTAGCTGTCCTTGCGCCGCGCCTTTTACGTTATTCCGCACCTCCACACGGAC
>JADFNI010000060.1 GCA_022563455.1 Nanobdellota archaeon | reverse complement strand
AAAGGAAATTATGAAAACCGGTATGAGTCTTTTTGTTCTCTTTTCACACATGACTCAACAGGTATTGAAGGGAATACAATGACACTTTTAGAGACTTCTTTCTTACTTTTTGAAGGAATTGTGCCAAAACAAAAAACTCTTAGAGAAATACATGAGATTTTAAATCATAAAAAGGCATTTGATTTTATTCTTAGGTATGATCAGAATTTAACACGAGAATTTATCTTGGAGCTTCATAGAATAGTTACAATAAATACGTTAAGGGAAGATTTGGTTTCTCAATTAGGAAAATATAGGACAGTCCAAGTTTTTATCGGAAAAAGTACTCCACCAAACCCAATTGAAGTACCAAGAAAAATGACAACACTCTTAAAATGGCATTCGACGAATAAGAAAAAATTGCATCCAATTATTTTAGCTTCATATTTCCATACAGAATTTGAAAAAATTCATCCTTTTGTAGATGGAAACGGAAGAGTGGGGCGTCTTTTAATGAACTTCATATTACATAAAAATGACTATCCCATGATAAATATTCTAAAAATAAGAAAATTTAGATATTATGAAGTTTTGCAAAACGCGCAGTATAAGGCAAATCTTAAATCATTCACTAGTTTTTTAATAAGTATCTTAAAGAAAGATAAGTTGAGATTTTAAAAGATCACAAATCTTTTTCATATTTTCATCAATCACTCTTTTTTCATCACGCATTTTTGTTTATCTCAATACAACATTGCCCACGTCGTTCTTCTATATATTTTCTTGCGTTCATTTTGAAAGTTTTCTTCCAAAATCAGTTTTTATCTGAAACTATTGACTACTATCATTAGCTAAAACTATTAATGGTTATTGTTAACTAACTTAAGGAAAATATCTTTTATTGAAATCTTAGAAGAATTTTTGGTAAATTATTGGATAAAATCTATGCCAATCTCTCATTAATCTTTTTAAGATTAAATAATATCACTCTTTGAAGATGTCCAAAAAGTTTTTCATCATCTCTTTTTTTAGAGCCTTTTGTATAGCTTAAATATTCATCTAACAAACCTACAGGAATATCTAGTATTGGTATACCTTTAGATTGAAGCAAGTGAAATGTAATCAATCTTGTAGTTCTACTGTTTCCATCTTCAAATGGATGGATGTACTGGAATTCATTATGAAAATATACTGCAAATGCCAATATTTCTTCTATGGAAATCCCTTTCTTTTTAAGAAATTCATTATATTTTTCGAACAAAATTCTAAGTTCTTTTTTTATATTATCTACTTTTGTAATTTTAAAATTTTGATTCCATTTTATAAAAACCCCTATATCTCTTATTTTTCCTGCCATACTTTGACGATGTGCCATTGACAATTTATGATAATCTAAGACAACCTGTAATGTTAGTGGCTTTTTGTCCTCAGCATCTTTAAGCATTTTTAAAATTGCGTTTTGGTAATTTTTTACTTCGTCGATATCTTCTCCTTTCAGCTCTGCAGGAATTACATTGTCTTTTAATATTTTGAAGGTATCTGGTAATGTTATTGGGTTTCCCTCTAGTGCTAAACTATGATGAACAAAAGAAATCTCAAACTCCCTCACTATTTTTTTATACTCAATCATATTCTCTTTTTTGAGTTTTTTATATATTATTAATTCCTTTTTTATTTCTGGAATATAATTTATTGAACTCTCAGTTACAACTTTATGTTTATATCCAAAATATATTAAAAGATTATTAAGGAGTACATTATAGAATAATTTTGCTCTTAAGGGTTTTTTAGATATAATTAACAATAATCCAGACCTATTTAACCGTTGAATGTATTTCTCCAATGTTCTTGGATGAATTTTAATTTCTTTTGAAGTAACTTCTTCCTTTTGTAATGCATAACTAATAAATTCTACTAAATTTTTATCTAGTAATAAATTGTAATCAATATTATTTTTTAAGCAATATTGGATGAGACCGTGTAGGAGTTCTGTCTTTTTGGTATTGTTGATTTCGAATCCATCTTTTATTTTGATAAGAATTTTATCCTCAACTAAGCTCCTTAATAATTTATGAACCACATGATAATTTTCTTCGCCTTTATCGAATTGCTTAACTACCTCAATTGGTTTCATAGGGGCACGATTTTTATATAGCAATTCGAAGGCGTCATATTTTGTTGCCATATTATAACTATATGTCAATTCTTTATAAATCTTTCTATTTGGCATTAAAAGTTACAGATTTTGTAAAGAATAGTGCCAAATGGCATGATTTTATAAAGACTCCCTTGGGGAATAAATACAATTAGAATCTCAAAGCGAAATTCTCAAACCCGAGACCCCGGGTTCAAAGA
This sequence comes from Nanobdellota archaeon, assembly GCA_022563455.1. Classification (GTDB taxonomy): domain Archaea; phylum Nanobdellota; class Nanobdellia; order Pacearchaeales; family GW2011-AR1; genus JAGVXH01. The sequence continues at coordinate 649 of JADFNI010000060.1, read as the reverse complement.
CATTTAGAATGCTCCCGCCGGGATTCTGCTCGAATTTTGCATTTCGATTCTTATATTTTTAATTAGAATCTCAAAGCGAAATTCTCAAACCCGAGACCCCGGGTTCAAAGATCTTTGGGATGCTCCCGCCGGGATTTGAACCCGGGTCACCGCCGTTCTCCAAAAAATCTTGAAGATTTTAGTTGTTGCCCAAGTGGACGTGGAAGTTCTCGTTTCCCCAAGTTGAACTTCCCAACATTTTGAGAGGGCGGCATCCTTGGCCACTAGACTACGAGAGCATTTATGTTCTTGTAATCTCCATGAAATGGCTTTGCCGTTACTTTAGACTACGAGATCATTGTTAATTATTAATTGAAGTTGTTTAAAAATGTAACTGAGGAGAAAGTTGTTTTGAAGAAGAAGATTAAGGTTAAGCATATGATATCTCCTTCAATTGTTATTGGGATGAGGGGTCTTTGGGTGTTGTAGGGGATAATTTTTAAAAGAAGTCTAACTACTCTCTTCTATGAGTGAAATTAACTTTAATGAGATAGAAAAGAAATGGCAAGATAAGTGGGAGGGTGAAAAGGTTTTTGAAGCTAAGAGTGGGAAAAATAATTATTATGTATTAGAGATGTTTCCTTATCCTTCTGGGGAAGGACTTCACATG
>JADFNI010000059.1 GCA_022563455.1 Nanobdellota archaeon | reverse complement strand
ATGGAATATTAAACGGAGATGATGGAGAATTAATTATAAACAGGGGAGCGGAAACAGGTACGATTAATGGTTGGAATTTTGGGGGAGCTACTGGTCTTGATAACCACTCTGGAAGTTTTAGTTTTTATCAAGAAGGATTTGGGAATGTTAAAAATTCTGAATTAATATCATTGGATTTAAACAAAGTTTATCATTTGGGAGGGTGGCTTAAATCTTATGGAACTGGTGGAGATAGCAGAATTTATTTTGGTTTTACACCTTATGATGTTAACAAGGATCTGATTACTGCTTCTGATGTAAGGGTTGTTGCTAATACAAAAACGAGATTCTATGAAGATTGTCAATCAACAGACACAAAATTTACAATATTGGATGGATCTAATTGGGTTATACTTTATCACGGATCTATTGCATTTAATATTGATGGATCAGGTAATTATGCTGACTTACCAAATAGAAATCGGAGCAACAATCTTGGAACAAAGAATAATGAACCAACAATTATAGATTCTGGATCGGGTTATTGGAATATAACACTTGGAGGGGGTCAAACAATTGGTAAACCTTGTTCAGCTGGGGAAGAGATAAGACAACATACATCAGGTTCAAACCATATATATGCTGCTGCCAACTTTGACCTTGTCCCTCTGAATACATGGAATTATTATTCTGGAGATGTTAGTGGAATGGCTATATCTGGCAATCCTTCTAGTAAATGGTGGCATGGTACGAAATATTTTAAGGTTATGTTTTTGTTGAATTATTTTCAAACTCCTACTGAAAAAATTAGAATTGATGACATTTCCCTTAATACTACTCCCCCTACTTATACTGGTCCTCTATGGATTGATGGAATAAGTGGGCAGGCTATAAGTTTTGATGGTGATAATGATTATGTTATCATTGCAGATGATCCATCATTACAATTTGGGACTGGAAACTTCTCAATAACAGCATGGATTTATCCAACGCCCAATACGGGGAAAACAAGAATTGCAAATAATAGGGGAACAGGTATTGCTGGATCAAGTCCTGGATGGGAATTTAAAATAGAGGATTTTGGGGGAGGATGGAGATTTATGGATTCTACAATTGATGATGGCTCTACATATGCAACTTGTGATGGATGTGGGGGAACATATTCATATGATCAATGGTATCATGTTGCGATGATTTATGAGGCTGGAGTTGGTTTAAGATTTTATGTTGATGGGGTTTTGGATGGAAGTGTATCGATTCCTTCATTTGGAAGTATAACTAATAGTTTACCGACGGCGATTGGGGCAGCTGTTGCAAATAATGGAGTAGAAGGGATATTTGATCAGCATTACAAGGGGAAGATTGATGAGGTAATGATATTTAATCGTATGATATCAGGAGTTGAAGTTGGAGAAATTTATAATTCACAAAGATAGTATCTCCCAATCATCAGCTATTAAATGACGATTAAGAGCGTATAACTTATTTCAGACGCTCCGGCCGGGATGTATACCTAAAAGTTGCTATATTAGATACCAATATAATTATAAATTGAATAACTTTAGTATAACAATGGAACAAATATATTGTGGAGATGTTAAATTTGCAGGGAAAACAGACAATTTATCATTACATAAAATTAAAAATGATGAAAGGTTCGATAATTTATCTAGGGTTTATGTTATAGTTGGAGATGATAAAAATAATTTAGCTTTAATTTATAATTCAAAAAGAGAAATGTGGGGGTTTCCAGGTGGACATTCTGAAGAAGGGGAATCGGTAAAAGAAACTGCTGAAAGGGAATGTGCTGAGGAAATTAATTATACTGTAACAAATATTGAACAAAAATATGCTTTTTCTTACAAATCGGGAGATAAAGAACAAATTCATGTTTTATGTTTTGCAAAACTAGGAGAAGAAGAACATGAGACATTCGATGAAGATGAGAGTGTAAGTGAGGTAAAATTTATACCTATTTCTGAAGTTGCAGGAAAAATAGATTGTGGCAAAATATGGAAGGATATTATTAATGAATATAAAAATTGGAATAAGCAATAAATTTAAATTTTACAAAACCCCTTTCTATAAAACCACGCCCCAACCGGGAGATAGATTATAGAACAGGGTTTTGTTTTTTCCTGTTTTAATTATTAAAGAGATAAAGGAATGTGGGGTTTAAATAAATTTGCGACACTTCTAGTTGTTACTCTTGCGTCTCCGAGGCTAACCCGACCAAACGACCATCAACATTATCAATATGACCGCCGCCAAAGGCATCAGACCTGCCGTCCGCCCCGTAGACGTACAAAGCCCGCATTTTAAAAATATTTAACGAAGAATCTAAGTAAATTCCCATTGCAGAACAATAATCATTATCTTTAAAGATCATTTCAGCATAAGCACCCTGAAGATTTTTATCCCCCCTTGCAAGTGCAAACCATACTGGATGATTCCTAGCTTGCCTTAATGTCAAATCTTCTCCAAGAATCATTTTTTCTAATTCTTGCTTATTAAAATATGTCCTATCTTCAATGTCATCAGTATTGAATCCTTCTAAATTTAGTGCTCCCCCAACCAATTTACTCTCAGGCGTCATTTCCCTAAGAACTTTTGCATCGTAAACTAAAACAAGATTTCCATCAGGCATGTATAAAGCTCCATCCACTGTATCAAAATAGTTGTTCATATAAAAGTCCCTAACACTAGCATCATCAGAATCTCTAAGCTCAAGTCTTCTTTGCATCAATCCTGCAACAGACATTGGAATTCTGTTATCAGCAATTAATTTAGGCATCTGTTCAATGTTCCTACCATTATATATTTCAAACTTGTTTATTCCTTTCTCGCTTTGTAAGTTATATTCTGCCATTTTATTTTATTTACCAACTCTGCTAGACTTTATAAGTATTATCGAGATTAAGTGAACAAGACGCCCCAACCTGTGGTGCGAGGGGCGTTGCACATGTAGTTCTCAAGAAGGGAACTAACCAAATCCAAACAATAGTTTCAAACAGGGTCCAGACGATAAAAGCTATTGAGATCTTACGCCATTCGCTTATTTTAAAATACTTTTCAACCAATGGTGGTTGATAGTTTTATATAGATAATTAGCTAATTAATTTTATGTTCGATAAAAAAGTAGGTCGCGGACAACCTTCATGCTTTTCTCGCAAGGCT
>JADFNI010000058.1 GCA_022563455.1 Nanobdellota archaeon | reverse complement strand
CGTTGTAACAACAAAAATTAGAACGATGAGTGAGGCAAAACCTTTAAACAAAGGTTTCCAAACAAAAAAAATTGTAAAAGCTGCAACTGGCCTTAGACTAGAAATCACTTCAAAAGAAGACATCCTCCCAGGAATGCCTTTTCAAGTAATAAATAATAATTTAGAAGAAATAAAAGATAATCTCAAAGAAGAAATCTCAGAAGAAATCAGAGTCGACAAAACTGGAATCCATGTAAAGGCAGATTCCCTAGGTTCTCTAGAAGCATTATTAGTTTTACTAAAACAAAAAGGTGTTCGAGTAATAAAAGCAGGAATTGGTCCAATCACAAAAAAAGACGTATACTTCACAAACACCCTCCCAGAAATTAACAAAGTTCTCCTAGGATTCAATGTAGAAATAGCTGAGGAAGCAAAAGTTGAAGAACTAAACAATATAAAAATCATGATCGAAGAAGTTGTATACAAACTAATAGAAGATTTTGAAAAATTTAGAACCAATAAAGAAATAGAAATTGAAAGAAGAAAATTATCCGAGCTCCCAACTATTTCAAAATTAAAAATTCTAGACTTTGTGTTTCGAAATTCAAATCCCGCAGTTTTTGGAGTCTTAGTAGAAAAAGGCACCCTAAAGAAGGGAATAAGATTTATCAATGACTCTGATAAAAAAATAGGGCAAATAAAGGAAATTCAAGAAGACAAAAATTCAGTAAAAGAGGCAACATCTGGATCAGAAGTTGCAATTTCAATGCCAGGAATTAATTTTGAAAGGCAGCTAAAAGTTGGCGGGATTCTTTACACAAATCTAGGAGAATCTGAATTTAGAAAGTTCAAGGAAAACAAAAATCTACTAACAACCGACGAAAAATCTTTACTACAAGAAATAGCTAAAGTCAAAAGAAGAAAAAACGAAACCTGGGGCGTTTAACCCTCTTTAACAATATCTAGAATTTCTTCAACACTATCTACAAAATATAGTAACTCAAGATCCTTAACATCATTTATCAAAAATTCTTCTTTAAGTGGATTATCCTCTAACCATAAAAATAGACCCTTCCAGTAATCTTTATTTACACAAATTATTGGAACCTTATCTGCAATACCTGTCTGCATTAATACAGCATATTCAAAAATTTCATTTAATGTCCCATAACCCCCTGGATAAAATATCAAAGCCTCACTCTTAATGGACATGATAAATCTCCTAACAAATAAAAAATGAAAAGAGTATTCATCTGTAAAAATAGGATCATCAATTCTTTCTTTTGTAAGCAAGCTAGCCTTAAATCCAATTGAAGAAACCCCGGCATCAGTCGCACCAGAATTCGCAGCATGCATAATTCCAGGACCACCACCACTAAGAATAGCATATCCTTCCTTTCCAAGTTCAAAAGCAACCTTCTTACAATGGCTATAATAATTGTGATCTTTCTCAACCATATGAGATCCAAAAAAAGTCACAATCGGTTTATCAATTTTATTCAAGATATCAAGTCCATTATTAATCTCTTCCTGAACTTTTTCAATAGTCCAATCGGTTTTATTATAATATTGTTTATTTTTATGAAGCTTGGCCATAAAATAATCAAGAATTTGTACCTTAATAAATCATCTTATACTATTCCCCTAACCAAGTTATTAGCTCTTCAACTACTTCGGGATTCGAAACAAGAATATCAGTTCCATGTCCTCCAGTATCAAAAAGCTTAATTTTCTTTTTACAACTTAAAGCATCAAATATTTGTTCAGCCTCCTTATCTGCTGATCCAAATTCACGAATATCATCTTTTGCTGCAATTATATATATTTCTTTTGAAGAAGAAACCCCTTTTGCTAAAGAAATAGCCTCAATACCCATATAATTAACACCAGGAGACAAAAGAATTGCCTTTTTTACCATATCAGATTCTGCTATAAACTTCAAACAAAGATTCGCCCCTATCGATGCTCCCAAAATAAATAAAGGATGATGACCCTCATTTTTCTGATATTCTATTGCAGTCTTCAAGTCTTCAATACTTTTCTGATGCTCTTCTTCTGTAAAATTATTATAACCATCAGGACCACCTTCAGATTCTCCATGCCCTCTTAAATCTATGGCAACCACACCAATTCCTGCCTGTTGCAATTTCTCCGCTAAAGATTTGTAGCTCTCTTTTGTTGAGGGCATCATATGAAACAAAGAGATGCCAGGATTTTCATTAGCAGATTCAGATCTATAGTGGTCTCCTAAAATCACAACATTGTCAGTTGTTATTAATTTAATTTTTTCAACCATATATTAAAGTAGCTTTCCAACTTTAAATAACTACATATAATCATCAGAATCCTTAAATACTAAAAGCAATTTCCAAAACACATGAAAAGATTAGTGATTGATACAGAAACCACAGGACTTAGCCCATACTTTAACAAAACCCTAACAGTCGGAATGCTTCTAATAGATATAGAAAAAGATTTCTTAAATATCCTGGATCAAAGCCACACCTTCATAAAACATGATATTTACAACCACACTTCGGGTGCTTCAAGAACACATAAAATAAATATGAAAGTCCATGAAAAAATATCAGTTCACCCAAAAATTGCATGTCAACAAATTAATTCATTCATTTTAAAAAATGAGATTCAAGAAACAACAATTTTAGGTCATAATATTGGATTTGATAAAGGATTTCTAAACGCACTTTTCGACCAAGGTGAATCCCTTGCACTCTTTCACCACCAGTCAGTTGACACCTTACAAATATGGAGACACTTACAAAAAGAAAATCTAGTCCCAGAAAAAATTAATGGAAAACTAGGCTCAATCGCAGAATTCTTCGACATAAATTATACCAAGGCCCACGATGCACTAGAAGACACAAAAATCACAGCAAAAGTCTATCATGAAATGTTGAAGCTTAGATAATTTTTGGAACCGCTTAATCTACTGTTATATTCGTCTGACCAAAGAGAAGAGGCAAAATTTAGTGAAACATTTAGAAGGAAAATTTTAGAGTTTGAAAGCTCAAGCTTTTTATCAAATTCTGCGAAGCATACAATATTTTAGGGATGCCCGCTATTCAGATGATTTACTTTATAGTAGTAAATATGCGTAAACTTTATAAAGCTTTATTTAATAATTTTGAATATGGCGAGAAGAATATCTAATGAAACGAGAGAAGAAATCATAAGATTATATGATCACAGT
>JADFNI010000034.1 GCA_022563455.1 Nanobdellota archaeon | reverse complement strand
ATATGAATCCACAGACGAAGATATAGTTTTTACGAGTATTGACGAAGAGCTAGTAAAAAAAATTCTTTTAAAACACGATTTCTCAGAAAATAGAATAGATTCAGGATTAGAAAAATTAAGAAAGCTTGAAGCAGACAAAAAACAAAGGGGGCTATCTGATTTCTTTTAGCTTAGCCCCTAACGATCAAAAATCCAAGATAAAGAATATACATCAAAATAAAAACAAGCCCTTCTCTAAATCCAATCTCATGTTTTTTTCCAATAAATATAAAAATAAATAAGACAAGCGTGGCAATGAACAAAATTGCAATATCAACAAATATAAATGGTGGAATGAGGAGTTTTCCAAATAATGGAATTATTCCAAGAACCCAAAGTATGTTAAATATATTACTTCCAATAATGTTTCCAATAGCAAGATCAACATTCTTTTTCCAAACAGCAACAACAGAAACTACAAGCTCCGGAAGACTAGTCCCAATAGCAAGAATGGTAGCCGAAATCAAAAATTCACTAAAACCGAGCTGAGCTGAAATAAATATTGCACCATCAATCACCCATTTAGCCCCAAAATAAATTCCAAGAAGTCCAACAGCAAGTCTTAAATAAATTTTATTATAATTTTCCTTAACCTCCCTAGACAAAACAACCTTACTCCTGTCCTTTTGTGCATGGTGATAAATATAATAAAGAAAAATAGCAAAAAAGGATAAAAATAGTAATCCTTCCTTAATACCTATATAATAATCTCCAGGCTTAAATAACGCGTCTGAAATTAGTAAAAACAGCACAAAAACCGAAAGGAGAGCAAAAGGAATTTCTCTCCAGATAGTAGACGATTTTAATTTTACCACTCCAACAATTGAAGTAATTCCAAGAACAAACAAAATATTCGCAATATTACTTCCTATAATATTTCCAAAAACGATCTCAGAAGATCCCCTAGATCTCGCAAAAATATTCAAAACAAGCTCCGGAAGACTAGTTCCAAAAGCAACAACCGTAAGTCCAATAACTAATGTAGAAATTCCAAGTTTTTTAGCCAGAGTTGAAGACGCCCCAACAATAAAGTCAGAGCTTTTAATCAATAAATAAATCCCAAAAATAAACAAGACGTATTCAATCACCATTCGCTGAATAAGCCAAAAGTATTATATAAAACTAACTAAATTAAGTTTTAAGTATGTAGGATAAGAGATCTATTCTTCAGTAGCTCCCTCAGCAATAGTATGTATTACTCTTCTATCAATCCCTTCCTGTTCCTTTGCTCTCCTTTCCTTAAGGTCTTTAGCATATTTTCCAATAGCATAAAACGCCTGAGGAAAGAACCAAGCAAGAATTAAAAGAAGGACAATTAAAATCACAACTCCAATCCAACCATAGTTATAAATAAAAGCCGCTTGTGAATGGAAAAATTTACCAATATTAAACAAAATCTTCGTTACAATTAATATTAAAAATAATAACCCTCCAAGTATTCTAGATTTAGTTTTATCTAAAAATATAGAAAAAAGATTAGCATTTAATACTAAAACTACCAAAAACAATAGCCAAAAATATATAACAAATAAAAATAACCAGGATAACTCAGGAACCATCCCAAAAACAGCTCTCAACCAAGATGCATTCTCGCTAAACCATAAATTTATCTTATCGATCCTTTCCTCAGCCTTAGTTTTTCCTAAGGGATTAACAAACTCCCCAGTGTCAGGATCAATTGGAAGATTCTCATCAATAGCTTTCTGTAGTTTTTCAGCATCTCCTTCTACATTTATATGCTCAAGAGATAAAACAAACGACATAAATAACAAAACAAAAACAAAAACAACCAAACTCTTTCTCATCAAAATAACAAGGTAGCTATTCTTTTAAATCTTATGAGAAAGAGTTTTAAATGTCCTAGAGCTAATTAATCTATGAAAAAGATCATTTCAATATTCTGTTTATTAATATTGTTTTCAAGTGTATTAGTTTTCGCGGAGAATCATGAAGAAAAATCTCCAGAAGAATTAAAAGAAGCAATAAAAAATAATCTAGAGAAAAGAGATATTTTAAAAGAAAAGGCAAATTTACCAGCCCCTCTTCAAATAACTTCAAAATATCTATTAAGAACTAATGAAGATGCAATTTGGCAAGATATTTTTATTAATTTAGGGTTATTTTTAGCATTTTTTATATTAATGTTGAGTGTATTAGAACTTTTTCCTATAATGAATGAAGGATTTCAAAAAATATTAGGATCATTAATAATAACTTCATTAGTTTCCATTACTGGAGGCTTATCAAAATCAGCAGAACTTCTATTAAGCATTGCAGGTTTCTTTGAAGTTGTAAATAAGTATCCTGCTCTTAAAATAGTTATTACATTCATATTAGCAGCATTAGTAATATTTATTTTTAATATAGTAGCAAAATGGGTCATTAGAACAAGAAAATTAACAAAAGCAAAAGTTACCGGAGATTACATAAGGGAAGGATCAAAAATGGGAGAATTACTCTCAAAAATGAGGAATAAATTAAGTAGTAGAAATATTAATTAACGTTTTATAAATTTCAAATTATTAAATAACTTTTTTTCTTTGTCGACCAGCAAGACTTTTTTCAAGTGTAGACAATTCTCCAAGTGCATCGCCAGCCTCTTCTATTGTTCTTCCAGCATCTTCTTGTATAGCTTCTTTTTCTGCCCCTTCAATCATAGCAACAATCCTATCAGCTGCAAAATACCATACAATTGCTATAATAAACGAGATTGGATATATCCATGCAAGAGCACTCCCTTTAAACCCTTCTTCACCATAGCTCACTATCCAAGACACAAATAAATACAATACAAATAACGGTACTCCAAATCCATTAATCAATTTTCCAGCAACGGGATGTTTTAATCGAATTTTAGCAACTACTGCAATAAATACTGCTAGTGGAATAATGGACGTAAGAGCAACTCCTAGAGCTTCATAATTTATAAGAATATAATTAATGGTTTCAGGACTTATACTAATAAATGCAAGTATAGCAATTATAATCGATAATCCCCATTTAATTGGTTCTTTTTCATCTATAAACATATCAGATACTGAATAAACAATTAGAGTAACAAGTGCTCCAAGTAAAAGCTTAGTAAATATTTTACTTCCATCTCCCGCATTGTCACCAATACCAAAAATCTCTTTAAAATCAGCTATTAATTCAACAGGACCAGCAAATACAAAACTAGAAATAAATACAAACATGAATAGAGTAATAATTCCAAAGAGAAAATTTCTACTCACCTTTTTTCTATTTATCATAGACAACAAAGATAAATTATCTTTATAAAGATTTCTAAGTTATATTATATAATATTTATATAGGAAGATTTAATCTTTAAGAATACGATCTAACTGCTTATTAAGTTGTTTTATTTTCTTTTTATATCTAACTTCAGTAATAAAACCCTCAGTTTTATCTTCATTTACCTCTCTTATTTTTTCTCTAATTCTAGCTGCATAATCTTCCCTATTCCCAATATCAAGATCTCTCATGCTTTGCTTTACCATATGTCTTCTAATAGTTCCATCAAATAATAATAAAAATAGTGCAACAACTCCAGTCATAAAATATATCCATGATAATGGCCCTAATTCATTATATCTCGAATTCCAAATTCCTAAAAATGTAATTATAAAAAATATCCAAAATATTTTTCTAAGGATTGCACTTTCAAAATCTTTAACTAATATAAAAAAAATCATTAATGGCAAAACTGAAGTTAAAGCAATTCCTAATAAAGAATAAGGAAGTATCATTGTTCTAAGCATTTCTTCAGTCATAAATCTCGTTGTTAAAAGTGAAACAGATATCGTTATTATCCATATAATTGCTTTTCTATCTTTAAACGGTTCAAGCTTAGATATTACAACATAAACAATTGAAACAATAATCAACAAAAATAATATACTCTCAAACATCATATCCCCACTACCACCAAAAAATAAATAAGTTAAAGGGCTAAAAAACCCCTCAACAATTGATATTAACTGCCTCATCCCATAGTTTAACCCAGATCCTATATCATATGCTGATACAAAGGTGAACAAAGACAAGAAAATTACAACAATGGGATACACTTTTTTCATAATTTAAAAAGAGAATCAATGTTTATAAAGTTTTCAGGATTTATCTTTCAAGTGCGGCCATTGCATTAATAATAACCTCTTTATCGCGCTTCCAAGCATTATGTCCTATTCCGTTCCCATATAGTCCCCTATATCCCTCGGGATTTTTACTATATCTCTTTATAACATCTTCTAATTCATCTTCTAGCTTATTATAGCTTCTTTTCTGTGAAACACTCATCTTTTTTTCTACTTTAATTTTATCAAGAATATGTTTAATTGTACCATCAAACATAATCATAGCAAGAGAAAGAAGTGCCGTTACCAAATATATATAACCAAAATTTCCAACATTATCTGGACCCTCCCCGTATCTCATTACCCATAAACCAATAAATACAACAGCAAAGAAAATCCATGATATTTTTCTCATTGTTCTTGTAAAGTCTTTAACAATCAAAAAATAAAGTACAAAAGGAAGTCCAGCAGTAATTGCAATTCCAAATGCAGAATAAGGAAGAATAACTGATTGTATTACCTCACTATTTCCCAAAAATCTAACAGCCAAAATAGAAACAGCCCCACTTACAAGCCAGGAAACCCAATCATATTCATCAAAAAAGGATATCCTCTTAATTGCAGTAAAAACTATTGCAAAGATAATTATTAAAAATAATATTTTTGCAAGAAACAAGCTACCATCAATAGCATTTCCCTCAAATGTATCTCCAATGATATACCTAAAAGTTGGTTCAAATATTTTAAGCACATTATTTAATCCTTCTCCAAAGCTATCAATTGCATTACCATGCTCACCAGCACTAACAATCCCAAACATAGAAATAAATAACATCCCAAGAATTAGTGCACCATACATTCTTTTCATTTTACAATAACATTAATAATACTTATAAACTTTTAGTCTCTTCGATACCCTACAATTTTCCTTTCCTTTCCTGTTCCTTCATAAATTGGAATTTCTTCACTTGATTTATTAGATTTTGGGGAATATTTTTGATTCATCATAGACATTACAACCCCCGCAACTACAATAACAACCCCTACACCAATAATATAAGTTTCACCAATTCCCTTCAATAAATCAAACTTAATATTCCCAATACCAACAACCATAACAGCAAGTCCAATCCCTGAAAGTGAATATCCGACCAATTTTTTCATATACTATATTATATCTATTTCTTTATAAAGTTCTCGATCATATAAATATATATAAATAAAAGATAATTTTACAAACTATGAACAAAATAATTGAGATATTACTGGGCTTATTGCTTTTGCTAATTCCAATTTATGCGTGGATTACAAATTATGCAGAAATTGGCGATGCAGCACTTAGTCTTCTTAAGGGTGGGGTCGTTTGGATCTTAATCTTGGTAGGAGCAGTTCTTCTTATTATGGGGATCTCTGATTTGAAAAATTAGTTATAAACATAAAAGACTTTGCAAAGAATGTGGCAATCGTGATCCTAATTGTAGATCTTGCAGAATTTTTACAAGTTTTATAAGTTCTATGCCTACTCCAAAATTTCATTTTAGCGGAAAGTCTTCTCCAGAAATTTTCGTTGGAAGAATTGGATATCCCAACATTAATCACGGAATTTTAGCTCCGAGTGAAAACGACAACCTTTCAAATTTTGCAACAGCAGAAGATTGGTCAAAAAACAATTTCTCAATAGAAAACATCTTAAGAATAAGGGGCGGGCTCGTTCATGGAAAAACAAAAACAAATATTAAGTCTACAAGCAAAATAAAAAAAATCTCAGAAATTTTAACACTTTCTTCAAGACCAGTATCAACTGAATTTTTCTTAAAGAAAAAACCAAGTTTAGAGTTTATCACAAGCAGTATCTTTAGACCAATGACAAATCCAGCACCTTTGCAAAAAGTAGTCCTTGAAGAAAATCCAAAAGTAGAAAAGAAAGTAGATTACATAACCTCAGACACAAGTGTACTAGCGAACAATGCAATAAAAGAACTGTATGATTCAAAAATTTCAGTAGATCACTTACAAAAGTTATTATCAATTGGGCTTCTAGGAAAAAAATCATCTAGAAAAATGGTCCCGACAGCTTGGTCAATAACTGCAACTGATGATATCGTTTCAATTGAATTATTAAATAAGATAAAGTACTACAAAGAAGAAAACGAAATAAAGTTGTTTTCAGGAGTTTTCGTTGGAAATTATATTGAAATATTGGTCCTACCAGGAGCTTTCTCTTTTGAAGCAATTGAAGTTTGGGGGGATGAATCAGTTCCCTTAGAAAGCTCAAAATTTTACCAAGACTATGAAAGTTTTCATGGAAGAAAAGTTTACGCAAAAAATATCACAGGAGGATATTATGCAATGCGGCTGGGGGCAACTGAATACTTAGGAAGAACAAAAAGACAAGCAAAAATCCTCAGTTTTCGTTTAATAACAAAAGATTACTATGCTCCTCTAGGTGTAGGAGTTGTAAGAGAAGTTGCAAGAAGAGCATTTAATTCACCTCCAAAAATCTTTGATAGTATTGATGAAGCATTAAAAGAAATGGAAAATAAATTAGGCATTAAAGCTCAAAAAATAAAACAAAAATCATGGACATTAAATCATGAAATAAAGCAAAAGAGCCTTCGAAATTTTTTCTAAGAAATATACCAAATCAAGAGTCCTTCAATTATTCCAGCAATAAGTAGAAGTGGAAAAATAACAAAGAAATAAAATCTAAGAGCTTCTCTATAATTTTTTCGAAGTTTTTCTCTATTGTTTTTTCGATTAAATAATTCAACTCCAATTTTCATTCCAATTCCAATCGAAAAGATAACTGCCGGAAGTTCAAATATTCCATGGGGCAAAAGTCTCCAAAGAATTCCGATTCCATCCATTCCAACAGACTCTCTAGACACAAATCCAATTAAATATCCATTAAAAACTGATATTATAAAAGGAAAAATTCCAAAACCAATTCCTAAAAGAATTGCTAAAAGACTAACTTTCATATTATTAAGAAAAATAAATCCTGCAAGTTCAAATGCTCCCTTACTCTCTATTTGAGAAACCATCTCTTGAAGCATAGAAAAAATTTCTGCTCTAAAAAATATTGGAAAAGTAAAACCTATAAGGAAAAAAAGACTAAAGAGTCCAAAAGCAAAAACCATATACCATTTACATTCATAAAAAAAATCAAATACTTTGAAATAATTTTTCTCTAAAAGTTTTACCAACTTCATTTTGAAAAATACCTGCTAATCATCTTGGTCCTATGAGGATACTTATGCTTCAAATAAAGCCCATATCCTACTCCAATAAGCAAGCCTCCCAAATGTGCAGTATTTCCAATCGGAAGTCCAAGTCCAACAGACAAGCTCCACAAAACAACCATTAAGAAAACCATTGCCATCCACATAGGAAGAGGAATTATAAAAAACACAAGAACTGGTAGTCGTGGAGTCAAAATTGCCAAAAGTCCACCAAGACCAAAAATTGCACCACTAGCTCCAACAGCATAGATATTTAAGTTTCCTCCAACAATAGCTTCAAATAATACAAAGAAGATCCCAGCAAAAATTCCAGCAGCAAAATAAAGCGACAAGAATCTCTTCTTTCCAACTAATTTTTCAACAAATCCCCCAATGAACATTAATGAAATCATATTTATAAATAAATGTCCAAGTCCAGCATGCATAAACATACTAGTAAAAAAAGTCCATAAACCTTCCCCTCCAAGGATCCTTAGAGGCTGAAGAGCAATATCTTTACAAACTGTAGAATCACAGTCTACTCCGCTAAGAGCACCAAGCCCCCAGGCCAAAATAAAAAAGATAACATTTGCAAAAATCAAATAATGGGTATAGGAACTAATAGCGCTAATATTTACTTTCCGTCTCATCTACTCTACTTCCTCCCAGTAGCAGTCTTTATTTTACTAGCAAGCTTACGAAGTCCTTTAATAGTAACGCCAGTTTTAGCTACCTTTTTCTTAACTACTTTTTTAATAACCTTCTTTTTAATAACCTTCTTAGCCACTTTTTTCTTAACAGTTTTTTTAACAACTTTTTTCTTAGCTACCTTTTTCTTAACGACTTTTTTAACAACCTTCTTCTTAGATGCGGAAATTTTTTTCCGAGCCTCAGCCCTTGCAGCTTTTAATAAGTCTTTCTTATCTTGAAGCTCACGATCTCGTTTCTTTTCAGCCCGAGCTCGTTTCTTAGAATCTTTTGCTCTAATTACTTCAAGTTCGCCATGTATTAATTTAAGATCTTTTTCTGTCTTCAAAATCCTAGCTTTAGCATCTTTTATAGCACCACTGTTATCAGATAACTCATAAACTTCAGCGCACTCTTCACAACTAAATCCATGCTCCAGTGCTTTCTCCTCGCCAACTTCAATAAGGCAAGGTTTACAAATATAAAATCTCTCCGTCTCCCTACTATCCAAGATATCTTTAAATTGATCAATCTTAAAAATAAGAGACTGCTCAAGTTTGACTAAACATTTTTCTGTCTTCAAAGTCCAATAATAAATATACCATCCCTTCCTCTTATCCTTTTTTCTAATAAAAGAAACAAGTCCATCGGCTGAGAGCTTATATAAAATATTTCTAACCTGGTTAATTGTAAGTTCCATCCTCTTCGCAATTAAAAATTCATTTACATCTTTCTTACCAAAGAGTATCTCAACAATTCTACCAGTATTCTCACCGGCCATTTCCTCAACTAAATCATGTAGAAGTTTAACTTGCATTTAAAATAAAATAAGTTTTTGTTTAAATACCTTATGTTTGATGAAAAAATAGCCTAACATTTAAAATTAACATTTAAATAGAAGCTGTAGGTGATAAATTTGTAGTCATTATATAATTAACATAAACCTATAAAAAAGAAATTGGCTAGATCATATCATGGGTCTATTCAGTAAAAAAGAAGAAATTCCAAAAATACCTCCAGCTCCGGCTCTTGCAACATTTCCAACAAAAGTTTCCGAAAAAAAAGATTTACCAGAGCTCCCATCTTTTCCACCAAATTCAAATAATGAAAATCTTAATCAGGAGATGGTTAAATCTGCGGTCATCGAGACCGATTCTCCTGGGGAAGAAGAGGAAAGCTTGGAAGAGGATAAACCTCTTCCAGCTGAAGAAAATTTAATTCCAACAAGTAGTAAAATTGAATCTCCCACATTGCCTCCAGTTCCGATCTCTTCACCAGTAAAAAAAGAGGTAGCACCAATCTTTGTAAGAGTCGATAAATTTCAATCGGCACAAAAACATTTTGAAGAAATAAAATCAAAAGTAAAAGAAATAGAATCAACTCTTGGGAAAATTAAAGATGTAAAATTAAAAGAAGATGAAGAAATAGCTTCTTGGAGTACTGAGATTGAAAAACTTAAATTAAAGTTATCTGAAATAGATTCAGACATCTTTAGCCAAATTTAATTTTATGGCAAGCGAAGACTTATATCTCTCTTTAAATAGAGATGTCTACAAGTCAAACAAGTCAAACTTATTAAATTCTCAGGTTGATCTTTTAAAAATTTTAAAAAATACTTATAATCTTAAAGTTCTCAGAAGACGAAAAAGAGATCTTAAACTTAAATTAGCAAGTCTTATTTCTGGAACAATAATTTCAATTGAAAATTTACAAAATGAAATTCCTCATCCAAGAATTTCAGATTCCCTAAATAGAAAAGAACCAAAAATTGAAGAACTAGAAACTAAAAATAAGATTAAAAAACCAAAAAAAGAAACAGAATATTTAGACGATGAATTGTTAAAAATTCAAGAAAAGTTAAGGGAACTAAATTCTTAAAAACCCATAAATCCTTGAAGCAAAATGGATAGAAAAGAATTAATAAAAAAGTATATAGATTTTTTTAAATCAAAAAACCATAAAGAAATAAAAAACTCTAGTCTAGTCCCAGAAAACGATCCAACAGTACTTTTTACAACAGCTGGAATGCATCCTTTAGTCCCCTTCTTATCAGGAGTTAGTCATCCTGAAGGGAAAAGATTGGTAAATGTTCAAAGGTGTATAAGAACTGGAGATATTGAAGAAGTCGGAGACACAACACACCATACAATGTTTGAAATGCTTGGCAACTGGAGCCTAGGGGACTATTTCAAAAAAGAAGCAATAGAATACTCATTTGAATTTTTAACAAGTGTTCTAAATATCTCAAAAGAAAGATTAGCCATAACAGTATTTGGTGGAGATGAAAACGCACCAGTAGACGAAGAAGCAGTAGAGATTTGGAAAAGTTTGGGTATTCCTGTAGAAAGAATTGAGCTTCTTGGAAAAGAAGACAATTGGTGGGGGCCTGCCGGGAACACAGGTCCATGCGGCCCAGATACCGAGATGTTTTATTGGAAATTAAACAATAAGGAAGCGCCAAAAGAATTTGATCCAAATAATGAAAACTGGGTAGAAATCTGGAATGATGTTTTAATGCAATATGATAAAGATGAAAAAGGAAATTACAACGAAGCAAAACAAAAAAACATCGATACTGGAATGGGAGTTGAAAGAACTGTAGCAATACTTAATGGACTTGAAGACAACTACATAGCAAGTATGTGGAAACCAATAATAGAAAAAATAGAAAAAATCTCAAACAAAAAATATAGTAAAAATGAAGATATAAAAAAATCGATGAGAATTATAGCCGATCATTTAAAAGCCTCCGTTTTTATGATTCATGACGGTGTAGTTCCTGGAAATTCAGAGCAAGGATATGTATTAAGAAGATTAATCAGACGTAGCATTAGATTTGGAAAAACTATTGGTATCGAAGAAAACTTCACAACAAAAATAGCAGATGAAGTTTACAAAATCTATGATGATTATAATTTAAATTCAAATAAAATATCAACAGAGCTAGCAAAAGAAGAAGAAAACTTCTCTAAAACTCTAGAACAAGGCTTAAAATCTTTCGAAAAATTATCAATTGACAAAAAGAAGATTAGCGGAAAAGATGCTTTCTTACTATATCAGTCATATGGATTCCCAATTGAAATGACAAGGGAATTAGCAAATGAAAAAGGAATAGAAATAAATGAGGGTGAATTCGAAAAAGAAGAAGCTAGTCACCAAGAATTATCCCGTACGGCCTCAGCTGGGAAATTTAAATCTGGTCTAGCAGATAGTTCAATTGAAACAACTAAACTCCATACAGCAACACACATGCTAAACCAAGCATTGTCTGAGGTCCTCGGAAAAGAAGTCTCTCAAAAAGGTTCCAACATAACTCCAGAGAGATTAAGATTCGATTTTAATTTTGATAGAAAAATGACAACAGAGGAAATAAAGGCAGTCGAAGATTTAGTAAATAAAAAAATAAAAGAAAATCTAGAAATGACTATAGAAGAGATGTCAATTGAAGATGCAAAAGCATCAGGTGCCAAAGGAGTATTTGATTCCAAGTATGAAGAATTAGTAAAAGTATATACCCTTGGAAATTATAGTAAGGAAATATGTGGTGGTCCACACATAAAAAACACAAGCGAGCTCGGGAGATTCAAGATTACAAAAGAAGAATCTAGCTCGGCAGGAATTAGAAGAATAAAAGCTGTTTTAGAATAAATTTACCTACGTTTTCTCTCTAACTTTCTAAGTCTATTCAAAATTTCTTCAATTCCTTTCTCTGCTTTTCTATTCACTTTGTAATCATATTCAACTTTTATTCGGTCTTTATCAGCCTGCCTATTTTGACTCATTAATATCACTGGAGCTTGCAAAGCAGCCAAGCACGATAAAACTAAATTCAAAAGAATAAATGGATAAAGATCCCAAATTCCAAATATTACCATTACAGTATTTAGAATCATCCAAACAACTAAAAATCCAAGAAAGGTAATTATAAAAGTCCAGCTGCCTGCATGTTTTGCAAGATTGTCCGCAGCCCCCCCACCAAAAGTCATTTGAGA
>JADFNI010000033.1 GCA_022563455.1 Nanobdellota archaeon | reverse complement strand
AGCGATCAAATAAGATTAAAAAAATGGAAGAGCGGAACTATACTCATAGCTACGTATCAGAGCTAAGGAAGAGAATAATAGCGGTAGCTATATTCTTTATTATAGCTTTGGTTATTGGCATGTTATTTACAAGAAGATTGGTTTTGCTATTCTTAAATTCAAATTTACCGGAAAATGTCAATTTAGTGACTTTAAACCCGTATGAAAACATTTCCTTGTTTATCCATTTTACTTTTTTTAAACACATGTAAGTCATAGTTCCTCCTCTGCTGTGACCGTACATTCCAATTTTTGTATGATTAGCTCTTTTATAGTTTTTTAATATTTTTTGTAAATTGAGAATGGAAGCCAATCCTTCTTGATCTCCCCATTTATCGATTCCCTCTCCACCTGCAACTCCCGGATATTGAGTCATGATTACAATATGGCCTTGAATTGCTAGAGGTGCTATTAATGTTTGGTCTATAAATAAACTTCCAAGCTTAATTGAACCAAAATCTCTGCTTCCGCCACGGTTCCAAATAATACAGGATAAGTTTTTTCCAATTCTTGGTTCTACAATATATCCAATTATTTTTTTGCTTTTTGACTTATAAACCATTTTGTAAGCAAAGATTTTATTGTTATTTGAGATAGCACTTTTTTTAGAATTAGGTCCTAACCTTTCTATTAGTCCTTTTGTTAATATAATTCTTTTAATTTCTAAAATTGATGTTATCTTTTTTAGTTTTGATAGATTATCTTTCATATACTTGATTAGGGTGTCTTAATATTTAAATCTTGAGACTAATAACTTTAGAAATATTCTCTTGCATGCTTACGCCATAGAGGTTTGTGGCTTCTGTTATGAGTGTGTCGTTGTGAGTTATTATGATATATTGGCCAGAGACCATGTATTTTTTTATTAAGGCTGCTAAGAGCTCTGAATTATGTTTGTCTAGAGCTGCGTCTATTTCGTCGAAGATGTAGAAGCAGTAAGGTCTGTATTCTTGGATTGCGAATATTAGTGATAAGGCTACCATTGTTTTTTCTCCGCCTGAGAGGCTTGTTATATCGAAATACTTTGCACGTGATACTCTTATTAGAATATTTAGACCTCCTTCAAATGGATCTTTTTTGTTTTCGAGTTCTAGGAAAATTTCTCCTTTTTTTGACAATTGCGCAAAATTTCTTGTGAAAAATTCATTTACTCGTACTAAAGTTTCCATGAAGGATTTTTTCTTTTTCTTATCAATTTCAGTTATTATTTTTTTTATCTGCTCGCTTTCTTTTTCTATTGTTTCTACTTTTTCTTGAATTAGAACACATTGTTCTTTTACTTGATCAAATACTTCTAAGGCTCTCATGTTTACGTTGCCTAGTCTTGAAATTTTGAACTGAGATTTTTGGAGTTTTTCTTTAAGTTCTTCTTCTGGCATGTTTAGAACTTTGATGTGTCCAAATTCTCTTAACTCGGTTTTTAATGAGTCTAACATGGCATTAATCTCTGCTTTACTTATTTTATTATGATTGATTTTATCTTCGAAATTTTTGATCGTGTGCATAAGACCTATGACCTCTGTTTCAATTGCTTTTTGTATGTCTTGTAGTTCATTTTTTTCACCGAAGAGTTTTTGGAATTTTTCATATAGCTTTTGCTCTTCGATTTCTTTTTTTTCGACAAGTTTTGTTTTTTCGACAATTACTGCCGAAATTTTTGATGAATCGACTTTAGAGTCTTCAATATCTCTGGATAATGATTTTAACTCTGCATTAAGTCTATTTATTTCTCTTTGTTTTACTTGGACTTTTGTGTCGAGGTCTATATCTTTGAAAGAGAGTTCTTGAAGATTCAATCTTGTTTCATCGTATTTTTCTTCTATATTTTTTAGTTTATCGAACTTTTCTTTCTTTTCATGTAATTTTATATTTAAGTTTTTTAGAACGATTGCGGATTCTTCTATTAAATTTGTGATTCTTTTGATTGTGTTTTTTAAGTTGTTAGAATTTTTTAGTTTTATTTCATCAATTTCTAATTCATTTAATTTTTCATTTAATTTTTCTTCTCTTTCTTTTTCAATTTCTAATTCTTTCTTGTATGCGGTTTTTTCTTTCTCGTTAATAACTAATTCTTCTTTCGCAAAATTCATTTTCTTATTAGAGGTGCTTGTGATTTTATGTTTATGTTCTGTTCCCACTATTTGTTTACATATTGGACAATTTTGAAGACTTGTTATTTTTCCTACAAGATTTTTCTCTCTTAAAATGCTTTCTTCAATTATTGCCCTATCTTTTTCTCTTTTTAGAACTTTATTTTCTAAATCATGGATTTTTATTTTCGATTTTTCTAATGATTCTTTTGTTTCTTTTCTTGCTTGCTCTAGAGATTTTATAGACTTAGAGAATTTTATTTCATTAAAAAGTTCAGTTATATTATGGTTTATTAATTGAATTTCTTTATTGGATTCTATTTTGAATTTTTCTTTCTCGTTTTTTTGACTTTCTAATGTAGATATGTCGGATTTTAGAATATAAAATTTTCTCCTCTCCCCTTCTAAAATATCAAACTTTTCTTGAAACTCCTTTTGAACTTTTTGGTGTTCTTTAATTTTTGGGCTCGTTACTTCTATTGATGATACTTCCTCGTTTAATTTTTTGATTTTATCTTTATTATCTTCTAATTTTTCTCGACTGCTAAGTATTCTGCTTTCAAAGTTTTCATGTCGAACATTTAATCCTGCTAGGTCTGCTTTTAGATTGGAAAGTTCTTTGTGAAGGACATCTTGCACATCAGTTGTTGAAGAGTGAATATGGGCGTTGATTATTTTTATTTTTTCTTGTAATTTGTCTATTTCTGAATTTTTGTCTTTGGTGTTTTTTTTAATTTTTTCGATTTCATTTGTGTGGTCTTCAATTATTTTTTCAATTCCTAATACATCTTTTTCCTTTTCTTTTACATTTTTTGAGATTAATGTTGCTTTACATTTTTTTATCATTTCTTCTAATTTTTTATGATTTAAGGCGTCAGTTCTTTCTTTGTCTAAATTTTTTAAATAAGAATTTCTTTCTTTTAGGACACTTGATACTTCTTTTAGTTTTTCTTCAGTTTTTTCTAGTTCTTTAAGTGACTTTTGTTTTCTAGTTTCATAAATCGAGATTCCTGCGACTTCCTCAATTATTTTTCTTCTTTCTTCTGAGCTTGCCTTTACTAAAGATTGTATTTCTCCTTGGAGGATTATGTTGAAACCGTTTGGATCTATTCCTGCTTGTGCTAAGAGTTCTAATAAATCTTGTCTTGTTTTTGTTTGGTTATTTATTTTATAAATTGACGCACCATTTTTTCTAACTAATCTTTTGATATGGATTTCTTTTGAATCTATTCCAAATGTTTTGTCGCTGTTGTCGAAGATTAACTCTACTGAAGCTTCTACTGAACCTTTGTAGATTTTGTTTCCGGAGAAGAGAAGGTTTGCGGCTTTTGCGGCTCTGATAGATTTGATAGATAGTCTTCCTAAAACAAAACATAAGGCGTCGGTGATATTTGATTTTCCAGATCCATTTGGACCGACTATTACATTCATTGCATTTTCGAATGGAATTTCAGTTTTTCTAGCAAAGGACTTAAATCCACTAATAATAATTCTTTTTACATAAGTCATAAGTTATTTAGTGGTTAGTGGTTTTTAAGGGTTTTTCAATGATAATTTTTAAATTTATTTTTTTCTAAGTAGGGATTATTAAAAGTATTTATATAGTTATAAAGTCTCGAATTTTATGGAAGATGTTGATGGAAAAGATTCTGTGAAAAAAACTGTCAAGGTCTTTTCGCCTAAGAAAAATATTATAAAGAATAAAATTGTTCCTTCAAAAGTTAATATAAAATCAACTGTTAAACTGGAAAAAGCTCCTAATAGTAATCCTTCTGATAAATTAACTAGTTCTAAAACTCATGGGAAAAAATTAGCGGTGATTATCATAATTTTAGCTATGACTCTTTTATTGTATGTTCCAACGGTAATTAACGACGCATTTATTAATATTGAGTATTTTGAGGAAGGAGATAAGGTTGAAAATGTTGAAACTTTTGAAACTTTTGATCAAGTTGAAGAGGTTGATGAATGTGTTGACGAATTAAATAATAGCATGATTACTAAGGCGTGTAGGGGATTTGGGGGGATTAATGTTGTTATTGAAGGAAAAGATTCAGCTGACAATGCATTAGAAACTGCTATGTTTTTTATAAACGGTGAACAATTTGGAGAGTATTCTATTGGAAGCGATGGATTTGTAAGTATTCCTATGTCTGAAGAATTAATGAATAATTCAAATACAATTAGTTTTTCTGCGTACAAAAGTTCTGGGGAAATTTGTGACATGTCTAGTTCATTTGTTTTAGTTGACTGTTAGAATAATTTCTTTTGTTTCTTTGCTTTTTGAAGTCTTTTAACAGTATTCCAAGAATATCTGATTATTGATTTATAGGATTTATTTTCAAAGTTATTTTTAATGAATTCTTTTGTTTTAGGGTCTGCGGGATATCCACTTCCAAAATCAATATCCAGATCCATTTTTAATTTTTCAATTTCATCTTCTCTTTTTTCTTTTGCTAATATTGAAGCGGCGGAAACTGTTGGATGATTTAGATCTGCTTTATGTTCAACTGTTAGATTAATTATTTCTTTTTTTTCTAGAAGTTTCCAGACATCTTCTCTCCATGCTTTTAAATTAGTTGAGGGACAGTCAATTATTACTTTTACCTTATCAGTTTCTTCTTTTGTTAGCTTGTTAATTATCATTGCGGATTTTATGGCTTCGAGATAGTTAAGATTTGTAGACTCGTCAATTTCTTTTGGACTTGAAATTTCTATATGACTTTTAAATCGTGAATTTATTTTTTCTTTGATTAATTTTCTGTTTTTTGGAGTTAAAAGTTTTGAATCTTTTACACCGTAGGATTTTAATTCTTCATTTTCATTTTCATCAATTATAACACCTGCCAATGTCATTGGGCCAATTACTGGTCCTCGTCCTGCATCATCAATTCCTAGAATTTTTGTCATATGAGGTGTAGAAGCACAAGCTTTATAATACTTTTTTATCACAATTACCTATAGCGAGATGGAGCAGTCTGGTCAGCTCGTGAGGCCCATAACCTCAAGGTCGCGTGGTTCAAATCCCGCTCTCGCTATTGCTCGGCAGGGATTTGAAAAATCCCTATTCATAATTCACATTTCGTTTCGAATTATCAATTTTAAGAAACTCAAAGCAAATTACTCACTCGCTATGTTGGGATACCTACACTGTTCGCACTTCACTCTTAAAATATCTATATTTAGTTTAAGAGCAAAGATGCTCAGTCAAACGCAGTTTTCCCTACCGACATCTTTTTATATTCATTTAAATCGTTTTTGATATGTGGGGATGCCGGAGCGGTCAAACGGGCTAGACTTAAGCTCTAGTGGCATTTATGCCTACGGGGGTTCGAATCCTCCTCCCTACATATCTTTTTGGGAGTCATTTCGAACCAAGGTTCGACCAATTAGGTACAATATTCTTTGTGATCCTCCTCCCTACATATCTTTTTGGGAGTCATTTCGAACCAAGGTTCGACCAATTAGGTACAATATTCTTTGTGATCCTCCTCCCTACATATCTTTTTAGGAAAAACACATAATTAATTTTTTGAAGAGTCATCTGAACTTGAGACTATTGCATCACTTAATGGATGTTCGCTTGATAGAGAATAGAGTTATAATTCTAAGATTTTTTCTTTTAAGTTTTCTTTATGTTCTTTTTGACAGTCTCTACAAACGTTATATGTCTTTGAAGTTTCGCCTTCTCCAGTCTTGACTATTGTTCCGTTTAATTTATCTAAGAATGTTGTTTTGATTTCTCCCTTACATAAACTGCATTTTGCTTTCATATGTAATTGACCTCCACTAATCTTATAAAAGCTTCTGTTTTAATTTAAATAAGATGGATGGATTTGATTTAACAAAATATCAAGAAGATGAAAAAGAGAAGGCTAAGATAAAGAAGATTATGGGGAGAGTTTTATCTGGTAGGGAAGGCTATGAGGCTATTGTTGAAGAGAAAAAAATAATTAAGAGATGTCCTAATGCTGTATGTAACTGGGCACTTGAAGGTGGGGAAAAGTTTTGTCCGGAATGTGGAGAGAAGTGTTAGTTAACGCTGACTTAGCAATGTTTATATAATAAATTTTTATAGATTATTTATGGAAAATAAAAAACTTGGGACTTTGATGTTGGTTTTTAGTTTGGTTTTTGCTGGCTTTTTGCTTTATTTTAATTCGGCTCTTAATCAAGATTTTGTAGAGGCTGGATGTTTATTAAATGAGGAATGTAGAGGAATAGACAACAATATTGGAGCAGTTCATTTTGGTTTTGGTTTTTTTGGATTCATGCTTGGCCTTGCATTTTATTTACTCCTCTTCAACAAGACTGATGAGAGAATTATGAAGCGGCTTGAGAATGATCGAGATGCTAAAATTAGCGCGGATAAATTTAGTATTCTTCTTCAGGCACTTGATCCATTTGAACAAAAGGTTATGAAGGCAGTTATGGCCCAAGATGGAATTACTCAAAATACTCTTCGGATTCGAACTGATATGTCTAAGGCGAAACTTAGTTATGTGCTACAGGAGCTCGAGAGAAGGAACTTGATTAAGAGAGAGCGAAAAGGCAAAACATTAGCGATATTTTTGAAAATTTAGGCCAATTTATTGCTCATGAACGTTCTAGGGGTTAAATATAGCCTTTAGGGGGCTTATGGGGGTATTCGTTCAGGTAGTAATCTTTAAGTAATAATTTTAGCTAGAAATAGTAGTTGAAAGGGGGTTTAAAATGAGTAAAGAAAACGAAACAATGACAATTACTAAAGTTCAACTTTGGCAGTATGCTGCGGTGGCCTTTTTTGTGCTATTCATAGTTGCATCTACTGACTCTTGGATCTTTAGCGATGGTGCTAGTTTTAATTCTGGAAACACTGGAAATGCTGTTGTTAACCCAACTCCATCTCCTTCTGCTGCAATAAATATAGAATTAGATTCTGATTCTCCGGTTTTAGGAGATAAGAATGCTAATATTCATGTTATAGAGTTTTCAGACTTTCAATGTCCTTTCTGTGCACGAGCTGCTACTGGAACTATCGCTGAATTAAAGGCTAGTAGTCTTTTCAAGAATGGGGAGATTAACTTTATCTATAGGCATTTTCCTTTAAGTAGTATTCATCCGTTTGCTCAGAAGGCTGCTGAGGCTAGTGAATGTGCTAATAGGCAAGATAAGTTCTGGGAATATCATGATTTATTATTTGCTAATGCTAATGCACTTGATACACCGAGTTTGAAAAGCTATGCTTCACAATTAGGACTTAATCAAGGAGATTTTAATTCTTGTTTGGATGGCGGAGAAGCTTCTGCTAAAGTGTCTAAGGATTTAAAGGCTGCAACTGATGCTGGAGGACGAGGTACACCTTACTTTGTTATCTATAATTCTGACAATGGTAAGACTGAAGCTGTTAGTGGCGCTGTTCCATTTTCAAATATAGAATCTGCAATTAATGCTGTTAAGTAAACACAAAACATTTTATTTTTTATTTTTTAAATTTTAGGGAGTGGGAGAAGAGAAAGAAACATGGAAGAGAGATATAAGAAGAAAATAAGGAAGGCGATAACTGAGAAGCCATACAGTTTGTACTTTATATTTATATTTTTGGCATTTTTTTTATTTAATATGCTTGTGAATCGGGCTTATGCTTTTTATCTAGTTATAGGCTCCATGAGACTTTGGTATGCGATTGGTTTTGTTGGGCTTAATATCATTGTTTCATCTTTGGTTGCATTAAATATCAATTTGATTATTATTCGTTATAAGGAACTAGGTGGGATTAGTCTTCGAGGTGGGGGTGTTGGTTCTATTGGAGTTTTTGGTGGAATTTTAGGAGGGAGTTGCCCTGCTTGTTTTGCTGGGATTTTTCCGGCGTTAATGGGAATGTTTGGGGTGGCACTTACTCTTAGCTCGCTTCCATTTAAGGGTCTTGAAATTCAACTCTTTTCTGTTGTTTTACTTTTAATTTCTATTAAGATGTTTATTCGGGATCCTGTTTGTAAGATTAAATTTAAATGAGAAGGTTTAAGAGTAAGGTTTAAGATTTCTTTTTATGGGAGATGTAATATATATTAGGGATGTAAGGCCATCCTTCGATTGTGAAATTAGTAAGTTGGAAGTAGATTGTTTTAAGTTTAGACTTTTTTCTATATTTATGAAGAATAAAGACATTAGAGATTTTGATTCTTATAAAAATCTTGTTTCTATGGGTCCTAAAGTTTTACCAGACTTAGTAGATTACTGGCATAGGAATCATTTGAGGGGTGGCGTGCTTGGAGGGTTATTTATAGATATTATTGGGGGTGAGGTTGAGCATCTTGGAAGAATGTTAGATGGTCAACATCCTAGATTTATTGATGGGTATCTTCAATATACGGCGGAGAGGCTTCTTGTGCAAGACGAACAGGAGAATTATTTTGAGGATTAACTTTAAAACGCTAATCTTCTATTGCAAATTATGAAATTAGCAGTAATTGATAAATTGAAATGTAGACCTACGATGTGCGCGCATGAATGTAAGATTTATTGTCCAGTTGAAAAGGGAGAGCTTGATTCTTGTATTGTGATTAAACAGAAGGCCAAAATTGATGAGAATACGTGTATTGGGTGTAAAATTTGTGTAAAGGTATGTCCGTTTGATGCAATTAAGGTAATAAACTTGCCAAGTGTTCAGGAGTCGGACATTGTTTATAGGTATGGGGTTAATGGGTTTGCGATTTATGGGTTGCCGATTCCCCGGGAGGGAATCATTCTTGGACTTCTTGGACGAAATGGTATTGGAAAATCTACTGTTGTGAAATTATTGAGTGGGCGTGAGAAGATTAATCTTGGCGGAGGAGCGACGGAGGAAGAGGTTAAGAAGTTTTTTTCAGGAAATGAAATTCTTAGGTATTTTGAAGGACTAGCGAACAAAAAAATTTCTTATAAGCCTCAGAATTTGTCAGATTTAGTAATTGATGTACCTGTGAATGAAGTTTTATTGAAAAGGGGAAGTGAAAAAGAAATAGAAGATTTTTCAGAGAAGTTAGGAATTTCACATGTGCTTTCTAATAAAATGAAAGACTTGTCTGGAGGAGAACTTCAAAAGGTTGCTATACTTGCGGCCTCGCTTGGGGATCCGGATGTTTATTTCTTTGATGAACCTTTGGCATTTTTGGATATAGGGGAGAGACTTAGGGTTAGCAATTTTATCAAGGAGATTGGGGCTGGTCGCACAGTTATTGTAGTTGAACATGATTTATTAATAATGGATTATTTAACTGATTCCTTGAATATTCTTTTTGGGGAGTCTGGGGCATATGGACTCGTTAGTGGTGTTAAATCTAGTAAGTATGGGATTAACTCTTATCTTGCAGGGTTTTTGAAAGAGGAGAATCTTCGGATTCGGGACAAGGCACTCAATTTTAATTTTACGAAAAATGTATCTAGTAGTGGGGCAAAGATTGGAGAATGGCCTTCGTTTAATGTTTCATTTAATTCAGGATTTGAAATGAGTGTTCCTTCGGGGGAGATATTTGAAAATCATGTTATTGGAATCCTTGGAAAAAATGGGACTGGGAAGACTACTTTTGTTAAAGCTCTTGCAGGGCTTGTTACAACAAATATTGGAAATTTAAATTTAGACCTAGAGATTAGTTATAAACCTCAATATTTATTTACAAATAATGATGAACTTGTGTCTGATATTTGTTTTAGGGAGAAGATAAATAAAAAAATTATGGGAGTCTTTAATCTTGGAGTACTCACTGGAAAGGAGATGAAAGAATTGTCTGGGGGTGAACTTCAGAGGTTTAGTATTGCTAGATGTCTTGCTAAAGATGCGGACATTTATTTACTTGATGAACCTAGTGCTTATTTAGATGTTGAAGAAAGAATAATTGTTGCTCGGGCGATTAAGGATATTATGGTTGAGAAATCAAAGACGGCTTTTGTTGTGGATCATGATCTATTGCTTGTTAGTTATTTAGCTGATTCGGTTATTAATTTTGACGGAGAGTCTGGAAAAAGTGGGGTTGCTAGTGAGATTAGAGAATTTGAAGATGGTGTTTCGAAGTTGCTTCAAAGTTTGAATATAACGCTTCGAAAGGACATGGAAAGTGGGAGGCCTAGGATTAATAAGCTTGGGTCAGTTATGGACCGTGAGCAGAAAGCTCGTGGGCAATGGGCTATATTTTAGTATGATAATATTTATAAATTGAACAAGTGGTTCTTGAATATGAAATATCCACTAGGAATTGGTAGAAATTTAGGAGTTATCTCACGTGACTTTGTGCCCTTGGATCAGAAGCACTTTCATGAAGACGCAAATCCTATGGATGCTTGGGCATTTTTTGCTGAAGAGGCTCTAGATCCTAAATCTTTAAGAAGGGAAATTTATGTTGCAAAATTTAAAGATGATTTATATCACCTTATAGGAATAAGAATTGATAAGAATGCCTCATATAAGATTCGTCAAACAAGATATACTCGTGGAAATTTGGGGATCATAGAACTTTCTAAAGGATTAGTGAATGTAACTGATCTTAAGAAGGACCAATTGTTTTATGTTGTTGGGACAGAGAATCAGATTGAATATAAATTTTTAGAATAGAAACATATATTAAATAAGATTTTCTTTTTTTCTAATGAAAGAGGAGAAAGCTTATTTTGCGATGGGGTGTTTTTGGAGTATTCAAGCGATCTTTGATAAGATTCGTGGGGTTTTGAAAACGACCGTTGGATATACTGGGGGAATTGGAGAGGCTACTTATGAAAAAAGTGAAAAACAGGATCATGCTGAAGCTATTGAAGTTGTGTTTGATCCCAAAAAAATTACGTTTTTGAAACTTCTTGATACTTTTTGGAGTGAGCATGATCCAACCACTAGAGACTCGCAGGGTTCTGATTTTGGGAGGAGTTATAGATCTGCTATTTTTTATACGACGCTTAAACAAAAGAAGGCAGCTTTGAAATCTATGAAAGATTTTCAGAGTGTTCTTGAAAATAAAATAACCACTGAAATTAAATCTTTTAAGAAATTTTATGCTGCTGAAGAATATCATCAGAGATATTTTATGAAACATGGGAAAACTTGTTAAAAGTGAGAAAGAATGGAAGAAGAAGCTTAGTTCTGTAGAGTATGGTGTTTTAAGGGGGCAAGGAACTGAGAGACCTTTTACTAGTAGACTTTTGGAGGAGAAGAGGACTGGAGATTTTTTATGTGTGGCCTGTGGAAATAAATTATTTTCTTCTGAAGCGAAATTTGAGTCTGGGACTGGATGGCCTAGTTTCGATAAAGTTAAAGATGGTGGGGCTGTTGTTTTGGGGGTGCGAGAACATGGAGGACATGAAGTTAGTTGTAAAAAATGTGGAGGGCATTTGGGACATGCATTTAGTGACGGTCCACTGATTTCTACTGGGAAAAGGTATTGTATTAATGGTGTAGCATTAAAGTTTTCTTCTAAAAATAAGTGAACTTATCTAACCATTATATAAGCTGCGATTCCAGAAATAAATAAGATTGCCAAAGCTGAAATTAAAACAGTCCTTAGCTTTTTTTCGTCTTTATCAAGAATTGCCCAGTCTTTTCTATTTTGGTCCCATTCTTGCCTGTTAGATACTCCAATTGATGCAAAGATTAAACCCATTACAGATAAAACATAGTTTTCGATAGCCGCACCAATTGGAAGCCAAACGATTCCTACCAGGAAAAAAGCGAAATAATCTACTTTTTGCTCTTTATAGTTTCTTGACGTGTATGCAAAGACTGCGAGGATCGCTAAAAGAATTGCTAAGACTAAAATTAATGCAATGATTATCATCTCCATTTGTTTATATGATTTTTTTAGTATTTAAGGTTTTACCTAGCGGGATATTTGGACTAATGATTAAGTTAATAAATTAACAAACATGAGTTTATTCATGAAGAAAATTGTTGTAGATTTTGTAGCTAAAGTTAGTGGGCTGTCTGTTGAAGAGACTTCTAGAATTTTAGAAGTTCCTCAGAATGAAACTCTTGGAGATTTTTCTCTTCCATGTTTTGAAATGGCTAAGGCAAAGTATGATAAAAGTTGAAAATATGTACCATAACAAGGAATAAGTTCAAATCTGGAATCTTTTACCATATCCTGGAAGATGTCTCTTTTTTTCTGGTAGAACTTGGGTAAGTACTTATAATTATCGGGATTGCCCGCGAACCTCGCTAAACCAACTTGCATGGGGGTACTCACTGTGAAAACCACGAATTGGTGTACTTTTCTGATTTCTGCGGTTATCCAATCCGGGGCCACCATATAGCCGATCTTCCAACCGGTCGCGTGAAAGGTTTTTCCGAACGAATAGATTACTACACTTCTCTCTGTTAAATCCTTCCTTCTCAATACACCCTGATGGACAATTCCATCAAATATTATATGCTCGTATACTTCGTCCCTAAG
>JADFNI010000004.1 GCA_022563455.1 Nanobdellota archaeon | reverse complement strand
TTATTTACTCCTATAATCCTAACCCTCCTAGTTTTCTTATCAACCTCATAAATTAATCTAACTTCATTCCCAATAGGTATACTTCCTAAATAAGTATCAAATCTATTTAGTCCTCTTTGAGAAGTTCTTACCTCAAGATTTCTAGATCCACAAGGTTCCGTCATAGGTCTTAGACTTAATACAACCCCCATCTTATCTTCTTCCCTTCTCGATCTTCCCTTGCCAAAGTCTGTCAAGTGGTTGATCATTCACTTTAATTACTGTAAATCTAACTCCAGATAAATCCCCTTTTGTCCGTCCCTGTTTCCCACCGATTCTTTCAATTATAACTTCATCATGCTCATCAACAAACTTTTGTGCTAAATTTCCAGGAATAAAAGCAGTAACTTCCTTTCCATTCTTAATCAATTGAACCCTGCAACATTTCCTCATCGCTGAATTAGGCTGCTTAGCTTCTTTTTGAATTTTCTTAATAACAATTCCTTTTGCTTGAGAAGATCGTCCAAGAGGATCAAACTTTAAACTAATTCCAAGCCTTTTCTTTTTGTCAGGAAGCCTGTTATCTCTAAAAGTCTTCCGATCCTTTCTCAATTTTCTAGCATTCATCAATCCCATACGAAAAAATTTTGAATTTTTGAGCAAATGAGCAAAACTAAAGCTCAGTTCA
The DNA here is from genome assembly GCA_022563455.1 of Nanobdellota archaeon. Lineage (GTDB taxonomy): Archaea > Nanobdellota > Nanobdellia > Pacearchaeales > GW2011-AR1 > JAGVXH01. Next base: position 39,354 of record JADFNI010000004.1, on the reverse strand, counting down.
CAATCCATTCTCCAACTTTAGTTATTTTTGTATTCATCTTATAGTATTTTAGGCGAAAAATTGGTTTATAAAGTTTCCTTTGATCAAATTCACTTCCTACATTATTTTGAATTTCTCAATCCCAAACAAGTTTTTCAAAACATAACCAATCTCTTTTTCCCGTATACGATTTCGCCCAATCAAAGCAGCCTTACTCTGACGACCAGCAGTAACAACAACTGAGCCATCCCTATAATCTAACTTTGTAAATTCTATTGGCTTCACAACATCCTCTACAAACTTCGAAATCCCACTTCGGTCTTCTTGTTCAGGCATAGCAACAACTTTAATTTTCCGTCTTAAAATATCCCTTAACTTCCGTATATTTACAGCATCTTTTCCAATCGCAAAAGAAACCTTAGATTTTGGAACTGCAAAAAGAATTTGATTATTATAAACAAAGCAATTCATTGTAGAAACCCGAGTAACCTTAGAAAATAAGTTCAAATATCTCATCACCTGCATATCAATTTCTCTAGCCATATTATTTTTTTAGAGAAAAAACCTCGCATTCAAAATCAAGGTTTAATTCCTTTGACAAATCTTCTTTACTCTTCAGAACAGAAAATTCAATTCCGCCGTCTTCCAATTTAGAAACAGTAAAATCCCGCGCATCCTTGGCAATAAAAACAACATTAGATTTATTCCCCTTTAGAGCTTGTCTAATTCCAAAAGAAACTGTCTTCGTTTCCATTGCATCTTTTATTTCTTTTATAGACATCTTATTTCTTTGCTCCCATACTCGGCTTTTCTTGGGGTACACTGAGCAGTGCAGCCACCTTGGCCTTACTCTCTTTAGAAGGTATACCTTTAGATATAGCTACTTTTTTAACTACTTTCTTTCCAGACTTTAAGGGAACAGTTTTCTCAGCTTTTAATTTAGCTTCTGCCTTTTCCTTAAATGCAGCTTTAGTTTTTTGATCTGCCAAAGGTCCAGTAACTTTTACAAGAAGACCTGGAAGACCAGTCCCTACAGGAACTGGTTGATTTAAAATTATATTTTCAATAACTGAAGCAAGTTTATCTTTCTTTCCGGTTTTTGTTGCTTGAACAAAATGAGGAACTGGAGTCTCAAATGAAGCACGTGCCAAGATAGAATTCTTGTCAGAAATAATACCCATACGAGTAATTCCCTTTACAGTCCCACTAAGTACCATCGTATCAGCCACAAGCATTGCATGTTTTCTATTCACCGCAAGACCCTGTGAAATAACTACCTTATCGACTTCATTAATAATTACTTGACGAGCCGCCTCGACTCCAAGAATCTTAGCAACCTCATGAATGTCATTAGAAAGAATCTTGTCCTTGTCAATTCCCTTAAACACAATCAAATCTTTCAGATTAGATCCAGCAGTCAATATAACAAAGTCACGTCCCCTCTTAACAACCAAAACTTGTGCAATGTTCTTAATACCTGTAAGAATTACTTCCTTAATTTTCTCTTTAGTTTTATAAATTTCTTTGAAATCTGCCTTTTCCATATTAAGAGTAATTCCGTCACTAAGTTTCTTTGAATCAAAACCTTTTTCGTTCAATACTTCAACAGCCTTATCAAGTCCAATATGAGCACTTTTGAGTCTCTTGAGGTCCACTCCAATCTTAATTTTTTTACTTCCAAAGTCAATCATTATATTAGTAATTACTTCTTTAAGTTTTACTTCCTTAATTTTCTCAGCAATTATCTTAGCGTCTTTTTCATTATTATGATCCTTATCAAGGTATACCTCCATAACTGGAGTCTTGGGACTTTTCCTAGCATCAAAAATTTCAATAATTCTTGGCAATCCTTGAGTAACCTGCATTTCGGCAACTCCGGCAGAATGAAATACATTCAAAACCATTTGAGTAGCAGATTCACCAAACGACTGAGCAGCAACAACTCCAATTGCTTCTCCAGGAGCAACTGCTTTTCCATTATGTTCCTCAGAAACGTCTACCCCATCAATCCCATATTTGAATTGTACAAGATTATTCGAGGCATCCCTAACAGTCCCATCATAAGCCATAATTAAATCTTGAAGAGCATTTGCAAGTCTTCGATACAAATAACCAGATTTTGGAGTCCTAAGAGCAGTATCCATCAGGCCATCCCTCCCAGTCATTGCTCCAAAGAAAAATTCATCAGGACTAAGTCCTTTCATAAAAGAACTATAAATAAATCCTCGAGCTCTAGGCGACAAGTCCCCCTTCTTAAAAGAAGACAGTGTTCGCTCACTGTACCCAAAATCGATTCTTCGCCCATTAAGAACTTGCTGACCAACAGAGCAAGCAATCTGAGTAATGTTAAGCATAGATCCTTTAGCCCCTCCCTTAATCATCTTATTAGCTAAGTTATCTTGAGGAAAACCAATCTTTGTAGCCTCTCCAATCTCAGTCCTGGTTCCATTAAGAACTTTTAATATGCCTAATTCTCTCGTCTCTTCTGCAGTCTTTCCAGGAAGAAGTTCCATCGTACCTTTGTAATAGCTTTCAATTATTTCTTGTGTCTTAACTTCTGCAGATTCAATAATTTTTGCAGTCTTTATTTTAACACTCCTTGGAACATCCAAATCTTCAGCAGATAAAGTAAAACCAGTCCTTGATAAAAAGATAGTTCCAAGAGCATAAACTTTACGAAGTATATCCATAGCGGCCTCCCTTCCAAGTGTATTGTCTACTTTCTTCAATACCTCTCCCTTCCCACTCTTAAATCCCCTGTAATCTCCACCACTGTTCGCGACTTCCTTAGGCATTATCTTATTAAATAATTCTAAACCAGGATTAGTCTTAGAAAGTACAATGCCTTCAACTCTGGATTCATGGAGTAACTGAGACGCATCTTCCTTAGAAAGAACAGATTCGTTTAACATAAAATTTCCAGTTAATGAGTCTCTAACACACCCCATATGATTCATATTATTTTTAGGAGAAAACAAATTTGAATTAACATTAAGCAAAACTTCTGCCTCGGCTCGAGCTTCTTCAGTCTGAGGTGCGTGAATATTCATTTCATCCCCGTCAAAGTCGGCATTGTAAGGATCACAAACTGCTGGATGAATTCTAAAAGTTTTACACGGAAGAACTCGAACATAATGAGCCATTAACGAGGCCCGGTGAAGCGACGGATGTCGATTAAACAATACGATATCTCCGTCAACTAAATGTCTCTCAACTATATAACCAGACTCAATTTCTTTACTTAACTCTTCTTGAAGGTCCTTAGTAATTCTTTTCCTTTTCCCGTCGGGCCGAAGAATATAGTTTGCAGCAGGATATTCAGTACTAAGAACAATTTTCCTCATCCTTTTTATATTCAATGTTGTAACTCTTTCAGCAACAGTTAAAATTTTCGCAACTTCAAACGGAATTCCAACCTCATTAAGATTCAAATTATGATCAGGCGAAATAACAGTTCTAGCAGAAAAATTAACTCTTTTACCAGCTAAATTCTTTCTAATCCTTCCTTCCTTCCCTTTAATTCTCTCAGTTATAGTCTTCAATGGCTGCCCACTTCTATGCCGTGCAGGAGGAATCTTTGCAATAGAATTATCAAAAAATGTAGTAATGTGATACTGAAGTAAATCCCATAAATCTTCAATAATAACTTCAGGTGCTCCAGCATTCAAATTCTCCCAAAGTCTTTGGTTCGATCGAATAATATCAGACAACTTATGGGTCAAATCATCTTCCGACCTCTCTCCAGAATCCAATGTAATAGACGGTCTAACAGTAACTGGTGGAACGAGTAAAGAAGTCATAATTGCCCACTCAGGTCGAAGAGTTTCTGCATTAATCCCAAGAATTTTCAAATCATCGTCACTAACCTTAACAAGTCTTTCCCTAATTTCCGACGGAAAAAGCCTTCTCCTTCCACTTCTAAAAGTCGTTGGTTTTTCTAACTTAACTTTTTCCTGAATGATGCTACAATGAGGACATTTCTTACCATCTTTCGCTTTCTTGATCCGGTCAATCAAATTTTTCGCCAAATCTTTTTCTTCCTTAATCAAAGCCTTGCCACAAGCCTCACACGTAGATCTTAAAACTAAATCAATAATTGGTAAATATTTAATATGAACCACAGGTCTTGCAAACTCAATAACCCCAGAATGCCCAAGACATTCCTTTAAACGTCCACCACAAGTTCTACATCGAACCCCTGGGTCAATTGCCCCTAGTCTAAGATCCATAAGACCTCCATCAACAGGATAACCATCAACATCATAAAGTTCTGGAGTCACAATCTTTGCAACAGACAACTTCTTTATCTGCTCAGGACTAAGAAGATGAAAGGTCATTTCCTTAACTTGTTTCTTTACATGAAGTACCATTTTATTCGTATTTATTCTTCAATTTAAATTTAGTCAATAAATGAAGTCCTTGAAGCTCCTCAACAAGAAGCTTAAAAGCATAAGACAATTCAATAGGCTCAACCTGATTACTATTGCATAGAGAGCAAACTTTTTTATTATGAATTTGATCGTCAATTACAATCGCGCCACACTTTGTACAAATATTTATCACAACCTTGTCTGAATCATATCTCTCCTTAAGTAAAAGTGAAGCTCCGTGGCCAACTAAGGCTTGCTGCTCCATTTCTCCAAGTCTAAGTGCCCCTCCACGACTCCTTCCTTCAATAGGCTGACGTGTCAAGAGTGCAATTTTTCCGGACGCCCTAGAATGCATCTTATCAGCGATCATATACTTAAGCTTCAAATAAAACATGCTTCCAATAAAAATCTTAACAGGCATTCGTTTACCTGTAATTCCATTATACATAACTTCCTTTCCATTTTTTCTAAATCCAAGCTTCTTCAAATTATTTTCAAGTGAATCAATTGTTTCTCCAGAAAATGCAGAAGCATCCACAATTCGACCACTAAGTGCTGCAAGCTTTCCACCAAGAACATCCATCAAATATCCAACAGTCATACGAGAAGGTATACCATGAGGATTAAACATTATATCTGGTCGAATCCCACTTACAGTAAATGGAACATCTTCTTCAGGAGCAATGAAACCAACAATACCCTTTTGTCCATGAGGAACTGAAAACTTGTCCCCGATTTCTGGAATTCTAAGCGATCTTGTCCTAACTTGAATAATCTTATTTCCCTCCTTATCCTGAGTAACAAATACAGCATCAACTATTCCCTTTTCTCCTTGCTTCATAGCCGAACTATTTTCCTTCTTTGTCTGAATAGATATCTCTCTAGCCTCACTAAGAAATTTTGGAGGACTAACTTTTCCAATTAATACTTCTCCCTCTTCAAGCTCAGCTTCAGGATAAACAATCCCATCCTCTTCCAAAAACCGATAAGATTCTTCAAGTCTATATCCCGAAACATCCTTCTCTGGAATTAAAATATCATCTCGAAGTCCACCAGCATAATTAAGTTCAACAGAAATATAAGGCTTAAATTTAGAACTTCTACCAAACCCTCTGTCCACCGACCCCTGATTAAGAACTGTAGCGTCTTCAACATTATACCCTTCATAAGGCATAACCGCAAGAACCACATTTTGTCCTGCAGGGTGAACATTTAAGGTATCATAAACAAAACTTCTAACCAATGGTTTTTGTGCATAATGTAAAATCGAAACATCAGTATCAATCCTAACTGGAAAGTTCCCAGCATAAATTCCAAGTCCCTGACGATAGGCCCGAGATCCTCCCTTAACCATACGAGCAGGGGGATCATGATTTCCAAAGGGAATAAGAGAAACGCTAACACCAAAACAATCAATCTTATCAATCTCCAAATGAGTATGCTCACTTGTTAATGCATCTTCCTCAAGAGAAATAAAAGAATCGTCCTCTTCTGCAGCATCTAAATATTCAATAATTCCTTTGCTAATCAAATCTTCCCAAGAAAGAGCTCCATCTTCAACAAGCTGCAAGTGTTCTGGAGTAAGTTTTGGCACCCCATTTTCAACAATAATTAACGGTCTCAAAACTCGACCTTCCTCAGAATTCAAAAACACGGTCTCAAGTACTTTTTGGTACCGAACAGACATTTCATGAGTTAACCCACCATGTCGTCTTATATTCTTAATTTCAGTAACAAACGAATCCGCATCGTCTACAGATCCAACAAAACGCCCATTGTAAAATATATCTATTTTCCCACCATCTTCTTTCATCCCAGCCTTATTTAAAATTGAAAGTGTATTTTTATAGTCTTCAACAGTTCTAGTAGATACTTTTGCAAGAAGAGCTAAATTTTTTCTAAGGCCAATCTCAGTTCCTTCAGGAGTTTCAATTGGACAAAACCGGCCATAATGTGTTGGATGAACAGTTCTAGCAGCAAAATTCTCCTGCTCTCCTGGAAGCGTAGAAGTAACCCTTTGAAGCTGACTCATAACAGAAAAAGAATTATTCTTATCCATATTCTGCGTAACCCCGTTTCGCTCTCCAATCCAAGATCCAGTTGCAATCGCACTTTCAATCCGATGAGTAAATAATGTAGATTTAGCAATAGTTTTTATAGAAAAAAACTTCCTTCTTTTAACAGTTTTTTGCAAAGTATGCTGAACTTCCCGAAGAAGAATATTCATATTAACTCTAAATAAATCTGAAAGCAAATTTCCAGATAGTCTCACTCTTTTATTAGCATAATGATCCTTGTCTGTCATAGATCCCTTTGGATTTTCTCGAGCAACATAAAATTGTTTAATAAATTTACAAAGTGTCTTAGCCTTTTCTAGACGCGACGTCTTATCAAGTCCAATATGCGGCAAAAAATAAGAATCCATTCTCTGTTTTACTCTGTCAAGCATTTCTTTATTAGTTCCTTGAAGAGAACTCTTCTCAGCAATCCACATCAAAGCATCATTAATATTCCCAATACTTGCAAATTCATATAAATTAACAATTAAACTATCTGTTTGTTTTCCAATTAAAGAAACAATTTCAGCGTCACTAGTGAGTCCCAAGGCCTTCAATAAAACAATTGCAGGAATATCTCTAAATCTAGAAAAAGAAATTTCCAAAAGTCCTTCAGAACTTTCCACCAAAGCTACAGGAATCTTATAAGCTCCTCGCTGACTAAAAAGCCTAAGCATAAGTCTATTTTTTAGCTTCTGAAATTCAATAAATGTCTGATTAGATGCTAAATCCTCAGCCATAACCATAACTCTTTCATTCCCATTAATCAAAAAATATCCTCCATGATCTTTTGGGTCAATATAATTTTTGATAAGTTCTTCTTCATTCATTCCTTCAAGATTACATGCCTTACTTTTGACCATGATAGGAATTCTACCGAGCTGAACTTCTTCAGATTCAACCTGCCCAGCATAATTAATAGTCATCTCCATCCAAATAGGTGCAGAGTAGGTAAGTTTTCGAAGACGAGACTCCGCAGGAGTAATTGGTTTACTAGACCCATCAGACTCAATAATATTTGGCTTTCCAACTCTTACCTTCCCAAGATTAATTTCAAAATCTTCAGTAGGAAGAGTTTTGCTTAGCTCTGCAACAATTTCCTGAACCCTGTTCTCAATAAAATCATTAAAGGATTTAATATTAGATTCAACAAGTGAATGATTCTTCAAAAACTCCTTTACTAAAATATGCTTGGCCATTAAATCACAACTCGGTAATAAGTTTCCGCATACTCTCCTGTTCTTTCAATTTTCACAACATCCCCAGTATCACATCCCTCCGGAATAGCAGGGTCTTTTTTAGATATCTTTGGTAGTTGAGAAAGTGCAATATTAAACTTAACCAACAACTTCTCAGAATCACTAGAAGAAAGCTTTGTATGAGTCGGTTGTAGTACGTGCATCTTAAGTTAGGATAAGTTTTTAGATAAAATAAATACCAAAAAATGGCTTTAAAAACCTTTCGACTTTTATTATTTTAGAGTAGTTTTAAAAATTTTAATCTCAATTAACGACTTTCCAAAATTCCACTAGATTTATCCCTAATTATCTTAATTCCCTCATCAATATCAAAAATTTCGTACAAATAAAGATTATATCCTTTTTTTCCAAGAGTTTTTTTATCATTGTAAAAAAACTCCCCCCACGTAAATCCTTCTTCAATAATTAAATATTTTCTATCATCATCTAACTCTAAAAATTTATACCAATTACCATGACCTTCAATATAAATCGCTCCAATTTCAGTTAATGTACCTCCCGCTATTGGAGATTTTATTGGACAGTATTTTTCCTTCCAAGAAGGCAATTTTCCAATCGTTTCCCATTTTTTTTTCCATACAATTATTTCATTTAACTTCTCTCCCATTCCAAGCATATTAATCCTATTTTTTACAGCACCTATCATCTTAACCAAGGTTTCATCTGCAGTATTTTCATCAATTTTATTTTTTGTTATTTTTGTTTCCAGTTTTCCAAAATCATGATTTTCTGTCCATGTATACTCTACTCTCGGAAAGTTTTTCCAATTTTCCATAAATTCAGCATTACTTTCAAAACCATTATACTTCCTTCGAACATTCCCACTCAAATACATTTTATCAAATCCTTTTTCCAAGAAACCGTTTCTTCAAACTTACTACCTTCAAGACTCCCACTTAAAGTCCCCTCAAATGGATCATCACCTATAACTATCCATTCCTCTTGTGGAGAAATAAAAAAAATTTCAATCCACCCAGCCCATGGATTATATCTTGGAATTAAAAATTCAAATTTCTCATCTTTCAAAAAATCTTTCAATTGAATTTTTTGCACTGTTGGAAATGATTCTCCAATAACCTCCATATTCATTTCAGCAATCTTCTTCATAACTCATTAAATGTTTTATAGTATAAGTATATATCCAATTAATGACGTCGGAGATCACAAAGAATATTGTACCTATTTGGTTGAACCTTGGTTCAAATAATGAAATGGCCCCGAGGGGATTTGAACCCCCGACACCTGGATTAAAAGTCCAGTGCTCTAACCAGGCTGAGCTACGGAGCCATTAAACTAATATCAAATAATCAATTTAAAAAGGTTGTGAAAATTAATATTCTTTAATATCCTTCAACTTCTTCATTAAGAACATCTACCAAAACCCCACCTTCTTCCAGTAAGCTCTGTGCTCCTGATTGATACCTCTTCTCACAAACAACTCTTCTAATTCCAGAATTAATTATTATTTTTGCACAAACAGAACAAGGCTCCATCTTACAGTAAATAGTTGCACCGTCAATTGATATTCCAAGCTTTGCCGCTTGACAAATTGCGTTTTGCTCGGCATGTGTAGTTCTAATACAGTGCTCTCTTTCAACTCCATCCTCATGAATAGTAGACTCCATCTGATGCCCTACCTCATCGCAATGGGGGAGCCCATTCGGAGAACCAACATATCCAGAAACAAGTATATGTTTATTTTTTACAATAACGCACCCAGCTTTTCCCCTGTTACATGTAGCTCTTTTTGCAACAGCCTTACTTATATCCGAGAAATACTCATCCCAACTAGGCCGAGGTATTGAATCATTTATTTTATCAAACAAGATATCTATATCTTTTTTTGCATCGTCAAGAGTCCCAGAATTAGTAAAAGTAAAATCAGCTTCACTCATACACCTTGCAACACCTTGACCCGTAAGTAAATCCTCTCCCATTCCTTTATCTCTCTCATCAATAGACAAAAAATCCATATAACTTATAGGATCACTCTCCCTGTTCCTATCAACACATCTTTGAAATCTTTGTTCAATAGGTGCATCAACAGATACCAGAAAAAAATTCTTCAACTTTTTAAGTTCCTTAATTTCACTAGGATTCCTAATCCCATCAACTATGACTTTCTCAAGAGCCTGTTTATTTATCTTTTCAATAACAGTATTAGCAAGAACACTTGGACTAAATTCTCTTCGAAGTGAGTTTCCAAGATCTTGAAGATTAACTCTCGTAATTTCAATTTTCCTCTTCCGAGCAATTTCTCTTAATTCGTTTGACAAAGAAAGATAAACAAACCCCTTATCTTTTAAAAAATCAGACACAACACCCTTTCCAGCAGCAATACTTCCTGTAAGTCCAATAATCATCATCCATTTTATTACTCACCACTACTTATAAGAATTATCAAGACCCAAAATATATTTTAAACATCATTACTTCCAAAATCATACCCCTTAGAAGTCTCAAAGACATTCAGGACAGAGTTCTGGAGGAACTGAGTCCCCAGCTTTTAACACTTTTTCAGACTCTCCACTAGGAATTGACGGTCGCTCACTAGTATTTTGAACTAAATCTAAATCTCCACGAGTATTCACAATAGTTCTTATAGTAGCATCTCCAGCTAAATAAGCAGATCTTCTAGCCTCCATCTCTGTAGGATCAAAATTCTTTCCACCCTGAGTTAAAAAATTAACTACATACAAACTATTTAAAAGTGCTTCAACAGACGTTGCTCCATCAACACTATGTCTTCCAGATTCTTTTGAATCTTGAATATCCATAGCCCCAAGATCACTTATTCGTCCACTCCTACTCCCTGTAACTCTAACCTTTTCAAGATCTCCAATAACATCTTCAAGACTTCTGCCCCCTTTTAATCTTCCAGATAATTCTATATTTGCCCGAGTCATACTTGAAATTGTTTCAGGATTAACTGATGCAACACTCTGAAATACTCCAGTTATCCTTCCCCTCGTAGGATCCAAGGTAACTGTTGTAAAACATCTTTCAGGATCAAAATCTAAACCATTATTATCTGTAGCAACACCATAATCAATAAATGGAAGTTCTATAGTAAATGAAGGTTGAAGAAGTGTTCTTCTAAATCCTGAATCTCCATTTCCTTCTTTTACAGTTTTCTCTAGACTAACAGTTTCAAGAATCTGAAATTCTCTACTTCCATCCCGATAAACAGTTCCACCCTTCCCTCCCTGTTTCCAAATATCCATCCAAGTATGAGCCATATCTTCAGGAGTAGAAGATGGTGGCAAATTCATAGTTTTACTAATTGCACTGTCATTCCATCTTTGAAACATTGTCATCATACGAACATGCTGATCTGGAGTAACCTCATAAATGTCCCCTTCACCCCCAGCAGCAGTAACTAATACATCTCTTACATCTTTAGGAATAGTCTCTAAAACTTTTGCAACTTCAGGAGTTGTATAACTATAAATAAATGCACTACCCATATTCTTTTCAATAGCCCCCATAATTTCTTTAGAATCAAGCCCCTCCCTATCAAGTAACTTAACTGCACCAAGAGCCGTATCAATTACCTGGGAATTTAATATATTTGAAATTCCAACAAGAGTATAATGCGATTCTATACCTGAAGAAATCGATAAATCCATATCATTAAACATTTGCCCAGAAGTTCTTCTAATAGTTCCAGTTGGGGCTTGAGTAGTCCTACAAGCATTCCTAAGTTTAACACCATAAGTCATAACATGCTCTCGCTCAACTTTATCACTAAGTTCCCTTCTCCCCCTAAATTGATCCACAATAGTTCTAGGTTTTCCATCATTAGATTCAAACCATTTAGAGTGTTCAGATTCAGGATTATAAAAACTAATATCCCAAAGTGGAAACTCTCCCCTTTCTTCAGCAAGCTTCACAGATTCTTCAAGACTAACATCATGAAGCCTCTTAGCAAGAGCCTCTGCAAATTCAAAAGACTCTTCACTACCATATCTCTGCTTTAAAAGAATCATCGCATCAGCAACCCCCATATATCCAAGTCCAATCTTTCGGGTATTGATTACAGCCTCGGTTACCTTTGAAGAAGGAAAACTACTCCTGTCAATCACACCATCTAAAAATCTAGTAGCAGTTCTAATAGTATCATCAAGAGAATCCCAGTCCATATACATAACCTCTCCTTTCTCTTCATCAAATTTTGCAAACTTATCATCCTTAACAATCTTATCGGCCCAACTCATATCTGTGCCCACTTCCAATCTAGTATAGTTAACAAATTCTCCAAGGTTTATAGATCCGAGATTACATGCCTCATAAGGGATCAAAGGTTGTTCACCGCAAGGATTAGTCGCATCCATCTCTTTATGAAATAATACTGCATTCATCTCATTTACCCGATCAATAAAAATAGCCCCAGGCTCTCCATTAGAGTGAGAGGACTTAGAGAAGAGATCAAGTACAGTTCTAGCGTCTATATGGACCTCATCATTAACGATAGTCCCTATGTTATCTCCAGTATATGCATTAACAACCGTTCTACCATCACTGTCCAAATAAAGACTTGGTGTAGTCAAAGGTGCATAAGGATTTTTAGAATTTTTATCTAAAATAGTTTCAAACTGTTCTCTTGTTGCAAGATCTCTCTTTCTAACAACTTCAGGATTAGTAACCCCAAATTTTTTCTCCAAAACTCTCTTTATTTCAGGCTTAGCTCTTTGAGGATTAAACAATGTGTAAGAACCACCGACCTCTGCAGCCTCCATAAATTCATCAGGCATAGCATAACTCAAATTAAAATTCTTAATCTTAAATCCATCGGCTATTGAAGTTCCTTTCTTAGCATACATGTGATCTAAAAAATCCATATGGTCTATCCGAATAGTCCCCATATTTGCCCCTCTTCGACTGTTCCCTTGTTTCACTGCATCTGTTGCCTCATTAAAAAAATGATCTAAAAAAGACCCATAACCTGAAGAAACTCCTCTATTTGAATCCCAATCAAAAGAATTCATCCCATCCACTGCAGGATTATACCCTATCAAAGATCCCTTAGGTCTAAGAGAAGAAAATGAAAAACCAGTTCCACCACCTCCTTTATGAAGTTGCTGTTGAATTACCCAAGATTCTAAGATTCCATCAAGATCATCAGCAGAAGACCCAAAAGTATCTTCAACCGGAAGAACAAAACAGGCTGACCCCATCTGAGACTTAAAACTATAACCCTTAAGTTCTCCATCAATATCATAAGTGGTATTTAAACGACCCATGTTTAGATTGGTTGGAGTATTTGCCCTAAATTTATTAGCCATATATAAATCAGCATACTCATTAGCCCTACGAATTACGTGTTCTTCCCTATCTGGAGCATCCATTTCCACAGGAAGATATCTTAAATCCGCACTCGCAATATCAAGAACAACCCCTGCAATCCTATCTTCAAACTGTTCCCTTTCCCCATTTTCTAAACGCTTATCATAAACCCCATCAGCAACAAATCGTGCATTAGGACTAATATTCATATACTTACTTAGGCGCCCAGAAATTTCATTCCTAATTTCCTGGAACCTTATCGGTTCAAGATAATCAGATCCCATAGCACCCATTTCCACCCCAGCAGCCATCTTTTTATTTCAACCCCCTAAGCTCTTTAGTAAAATCATCAAGGTCCGCAAAATCCCTATAAACTGAGGCAAACCTAATGTATGCTACCTTATCTATTTTTTTTAATTTTGCCATCACTATTTCTCCAATTTTTGAACTTGCAATGTCCTTGTCCTTCGCAACCCGATGTATTCGAGCCTCAATGTCATTTACAATTTCTTCAATTTGAAGTCCTGTAAAAGGTCTTTTCTCAAGACTTTTTACAACACCCTCATAAACCTTAGCACGATTAAACCCTTGTCGCTTCCCATCCTTTTTTATAACAGAGAGTTCAAGTTCAACTCTTTCATAAGTACTAAATCGTCTACCGCACTTCAAACATTCCCGTCGCCTCCGAGTAATACTCTCACTATCTCTTTTATTCGTCACCTTGGAGTCGCCTGAATTACAATATGGACACTGCATTTTTTTATCAAGTACAAGATATTGTATCTTGTACGAAGCCTACATACAATTTGTTGTAGCCGCAAGGTTATTAAAATTTAAAGAGTATTTAAAGATTATTGTGATTTTTGGTAACGTTACTTAAGAATTACGAATCGTTAATTAAATTAGAAACATAATCAAAAACATCACCATGAATGTCCTCTGGAGTTCTAATAATATCTCCATCAAGACCTTTACTAACACAATTTATCCTCATCCAATAGTCTAGCTCTTCAAATTGTAACTCTTCCAATTGTAAAAAAGCTCTTTCTGCATCTCTCAAGTGATTCTGGTCCGCCTCATGAGCATCTGCTCCTTCATCCCTATTTCCCCTAAGCCCCATTCCCATTTTATATGGCATATACAAGAACAATGTCAGATCAGGTCTTGGAAGCTCAAGAAACCCATACTCTAATTCATCAAGGCCAATATAGAACTCTTCTCGTTCAACATCGTTATCTATCTTCCCACCCTGATGAGCCATATTAGAAGAAACATATCTATCCAGAATAAGATGCATCCCACGATCTAGTGTCTCATTAATCCTTGGAAGTAAAGCCCTCCTGTCAGCAGCATAATAAAGAGAAGCTATCTTTGAATCAAGTTTACTGGGATCTTTAAACCAAGAAGGCCCCATCCCTGGTTTTCCAAGATAACATTCCCCAACTATCCTCCCTGTAGAAGTACCGTACTGAGGAAAACTAAGAGTATCACAAAACACTCCCTCATTTTTTAAACGATCCACAAGCATCTTAGTCTGAGTCTCCTTTCCAGAACAATCCGTCCCTTCAATAACAATTAATTTTCCCTTCTCCATAATTTTAAGCAGCCATCTCAGCCTTAGAATCCCATTTATGAGGATCATACCCTTCCCAAGATACCACTTCTTTAACTGGAAGTTTAATTGCCTCCAACAGTGGAATGTCTCTAATAGTTATATCTGGAAGACATCTAGGTTCCTTAGAAAGCTGTTCCAATACAAAAGGTACATGGTCTTTTCCCTCATTTCCCTCGCTCTCTTCAGGAGCATTATTAATGTACCATTCTTTTAATCCAAGATATTCTTCTTTACCTTTAATTGCACCAATTCGTCTTTTAAATTCAATAACATTATCTTCATCACTCCAAAAAATTGCTCTAGGCTCTACTCCAAGATATATGTGTGTATTGATTGTGGTATGTATAAATTTTCGAGGAATCAAATCAGTCTCTTTTGCAACCATATGGGCTAATAATGAATCCTGAGCAATATTAAAAGGAATTCCAAGATAAGTATCACAACTCCTTAGTACCATATGTAAATCTAACTGGTCTCCATAAACAGTAAATTGATGCCAAAATGGACAAGGCCCTAGTGCCATTTCTTTTAAATCTCCAACATTCCATGCAGATAAGACATGATATCTTGATCCAGGATTTTTTTTAATTCCCTTAATAAGATTCTCTAATTGGTCAACCTCTCCCCCACCAATTCTTGGCCAATGTCTCCATTGATTCCCATAAACAGGTCCTAAATCCCCTGAAGCTTTTGCAAAATCAGGATCTTCTTTAAGTTTTTTAGAATAAATTTTAAATTGCTCATTCCATTCTGGAGTATGTTTTGGAATAGTCTCACTTTGACCAGTATCTGTTAAATACTTATCAAATGCATTTGCTGTCCAAATATGCACATTTCTATCAACAAGACCTTTAACATTTCTCTCTCCCCTAAGCTTCCAAAACAATTCTTCAAATGGTAATCTTGGAGGAACATTCTTAGTAGTGATCATAGGAAATCCATCACTAAGATTATATTCACATTGATGACCTGAAATTCCAATTGTATATGTTTTTGTTCTTGGTTCAAACTCAACATCACCTTCAACAAGAATTCTTTTTTGTAAATCTAAATAAGCTTTCATTTCATATAAAATCAAGATCATTTAATAAATACTTATATTCTAAACTATATATAACTCCTAAAACTTTATAAATAATAATTTTGTAAACCAATTATGTCAAAAAAAGAGATCGAAATTCCAATTGGAAAATATAAAAAAGCAATTGGAAAAGCACTAAAAGACATCTTTGGTAATGGTTATGCTATTCTCTCAATTATTTTAGCAATCATTCTCGCAATAGTAATCTTTAATGGATCCGGAATTTCCAACTCAAGTTCAAATGTCCCAGCAGCTGTTGCAGGACAAAGATTAATCGATTTCGCAGAGACACAAGGAGCAACAGCTAGGGTAATAAGTGCAATAGACGGCGGACAATTCTATGAAATAAGATTATCTATAGAGAGTGAAAACTTCACAATGTATGTTACAAAAGATGGAAAAAACCTAATCCCAAGCCTAGTACCATTAACTGGAAACTCCATAGCAAACAACAATGCAAACAAAGAACTTCTAACTAACAATATAATTAACCAATAAACTAATATTATTTTTCCAAATAATCAATCTCTTCACTGCTAAGCCTCATTTGTTCCCTAATTTTAGAATTCTCAAGTATAATTTTCAATAACAAAAAATCCTTCATCGCAGTTTTAATAGATATATGACAAACCTTGGCGTACTTAATACATATAGTTTTTTTCTTCATAGCCCTTTGATTTTGAAGCCAAATTTTAAGAATTCTACTAGGTTTTTTATATCCCGTCCATCCAGCCCGATTATATTTTTTTACACTAGCAACACCAGCCCCTAGCAAAAAATATTCATAAACCATAAATCTCCAGTATCGCTGTCTTTGAATTCTGCCCCTAAAAACATCAGCCAAAGAAAGCGCGTCATATGCCTTCACAAGTTCAGCTCCACTATATTCTAAAGGAATATTCTCTTCAATCCATAAAAAAATCTCATCAAGTGGCATATTAACTTCATCAAAAACCTTAATCATAGCGTCATCAATTTTCGAATTCTTAAATACGAATTGCAAAGCACTAAAAATAGATTGCTCTTTATTTCTCTCTCCAACTTCCTTCATAAGTTCAGGAGAATCCATTTTAGACAATATCTGTAAATCATTAATTGCAGCCCTAATATCCCCCCGAGCTCGAATAGAAATTGAAGTTAATATATCACCAGAAACCGCACAATTTTCTTTCTCGCAAACCTCATTCAATATTCCAAGAATAATTTTATAATCAACCTCCTTAAGACCCACAACTTCAGACTTTTGTCTAAGAAGATTAAACTTTTTCTGCCAAATATCATTCGCAGTTATAATAACAGGAAAAGCAGATTTCTCTAACAAACTAAGTAATTCTCCAAGCCCACCACGATCCTTTATAGCAGAAACTCCATCAACCTCGTCAACCAAAATAATTTTACTTTTATTAAACAAACTTTTCTGCCTACTAGCAGGACCGATTATTGCTGCGATCTTTTCTTTATTTCGTAGATCACTAGCATTAAGTTCAAGTATCTCCGAATCAGTTTCATAAGCAATAGCATAAGCAAGACTAGTTTTTCCAGTCCCAGGAGCCCCGTGAAGAATAACTGCTTTCTTCTTAGGAAAACTCCTCAAAAAAAACCGTACCTTGTCAACCGCAAGCTCTTGACCCTGAATATCCTCAAAAGACTTTGTTCGATACTTCTCACACCATGGAATGTTATCCATATTAATCATCTAAATATCTCCTATTTTTTTTTCCTTAATCCCACCTTCACCAGCTAGTATAAATCCAGCTAAAAGAGCTTCTAACTGAATAAATTCGTCACTCCCTTCAACAAGTCTAAACTCAGCCTCCCCAGTTTTTTCAGTAAGCTTCACCTTCAAAGAATTATCAATTGGCAAATTCCAAACCTCTTTTTGAATAGCCTTTATAACATCTTGTCCAGAGATTGATTCCTTAAGCATTATATCCAGAAGTTTTTCTCTAGAACTAACAAAGTCCCCACTAAGAGCATAGTCTAATACAATTTTTATGTCTGATGGCTTAGCCTTAGAAACAATCGTATTCACAAGATCTGGAGTAATATTTGGTGAAATTGACGCCGTCGCCTGCAAAAGATTAATGACTCGTCTACAATCTCCCTCGCTAGCTTCATACAAAACATCAAACGCATCAGCAGTAATCGACAAACCCTCTCCATCACTAATCAAATCAACCCTTCTCTTAATGTCCTTCTTTTCTAAAAGCTGAAAACGAAACACAACCGCCCTAGATTGTATTGGATCTAGTATCTTGGAAGAATAATTACAAGACATAACAAACCTACAAGTAGACGTATAATTCTCCATAGTTCGTCTAAGTGCTTGCTGGGCTTCTCTTGTCAGTGCATCAGCTTCATCTAAGAATATTATCTTGAAGGGAACATCCCCAATAGCCTTCGTCCTAGCAAAATCTTTAACTTTTTGTCGAATAACATCAATCCCTCGCTCATCTGATGCATTAAGCTCCAAATAATTCTCTCTCCAAGACTCCCCAAATAAAGTTTTAACAATAATAAGTGCAAGAGTAGATTTTCCAGTTCCAGCAGGCCCCGCAAAAAGAAGATGAGGAATATTTAATGAATTCGTGAGTGCCTTAACTCTCTTAATAATCTCCACCTGACCAACCATATCTTCAAATTTCTTCGGACGATATTTCTCAGTCCATACCTCAGAATCAAATCCAACACTCATCAGAAAAAAAGTCAAGCCCTCTTTATAAGCATTATTGTGCTAAGCAAAACTACTTATCCCTATTACGGTTTACCCACCAATCATCTTTCTTATTTGAAAACCACCAATCATCAGAACTCGTATTAACTACTTCCTCACCCATCTTTTTCCCAACTTCTGTCTTAAGTCTGTTAATTGCAATATCTATCCAATCTTTTGCCTTCGAATTTCCTGTATCAAATTGTTCCTTCAATGACAAAATCCACTCAATATTATCTGCATCTTTTGCAAGAATCGCTTCCTTACTCTCCCTCTTTTCATATTCTTCCAAAATTTCTTTTATATCGTTTCCGAAGGGGAGGGTCTCTGTTAAATCATTAATAGCAATTTCTTCTTTTTTCTCCACATACTTTTGATGAATGTAATTTAAGTCAGATACCCTAGCTTCAGCCAAATCATGAAAAAGACACATCTTCAAAACCTTATCTACATCAACATCCTTACTAAGGGAAGCCAAAGAATAACCAACAAAGACAGTTCTAAGCAAATGTTCAGATACTGACTGGTCTCCAGTCCCTAAAAAATGAAATCCACTACGTGGAGTTTTAGCCAAAATCCCAATCTCAAATAAAAAATTAACCACATTCTTCATCCATATGAAGAAAAAATAGAGTATTTAACAATTTCGATAATAAGTTAATAAGGCCGAGAATAAGACCTAGCTACCTTCCCCTCTTAAGCTTCCTTTTTCGCTTTTCCTTTTTAAGTCTCTTACGCTGCCACTTCCAACGCATTTGACCTTTCTTTTTCCATCGTCTACTAGATCTCTTCATTTTATTTGTAAAAAGAATCGAAAGAACTTTTGCCCTTACTTTTCATAACAAATAATCACAAAATTCACTTTAAAAACCTATGGATAAAAATTTTGAAAAATTCAGAAAACAAACAACTTTTTTTCAAAATCAACTATCTTCCCATTAGAAATCTTAATTCCTTCACCCTTTAACATTTGGATTTTTTCAACCTCACCGCCAGCATATCCACCAACCCTCCCATCACTGTTCACCACCCTATGACACGGAACCTCAGGAGAATAAGGATTCTTATTCATAGCATTCCCAACAGCCCGATAAGCAGAAGTTCCAAGACTGCGTGCAAGTTCCCTATATGTAGTAACTCTACCTCTAGGAACTTTCTTCAGTTTATCGTAACACCTTTCGTTGAATGTTTTCATTATCACACCCTAACAATAAAATAATATTAATAAAGGTCTCTATTTTCTAACTGAATCAAGGCCATCCTAACAGCTTGTTTGGTATAATCTTTTCGAGTTATTCGTCCCCTAGTTAGTAATCCAATTGCCCCTTGTAAAGACCCTATATCCTTTTCGTTTGTTAATCCCAATCTATAATATGCTTCACTAGCATCAATGTCTTCTTCATGTATCATTTTTGTTACAGCTACTGGAAATTCAAATGCGCACGATAATCCTAAGTAAGAACTTTCTCCATCATATATTGCACAAGCACAAAAATCCATACTTCCAGTTCTTGTCTGGGGAACTTTCATCATTCCACTTTCAATTCCAAAACTATAATCACATTCATAAAAGATTGTTTTCGCTCGATTCACCGCACCTTGTACGGTTTCTTCAAGAGATTTTGGTTGCTCAGAGACTTCAGAATTTATTCTTTTAGAAAATAATTTCGCATCCATTAAAAATTTATATTCATTAAGCAATTCTCTAACAGCAGCTATTTTTACAGGATTTTCAGATCCAATGAATACTTTCATAAAGAAATATTGTTTATCTTACTTTTAAAAATTATCGTGATCGAATATTATAATCTCGCTAGTATTGGAGGTAATCTTGCAAATTTCTTCGAAACGTCGTTATAACTGCAAGTTCAAATAGTCCCGCCCGGATTCGAACCGGGGTCCCAGCCTTCAGAGGGCTAGATCCTTGACCACTAGACTACGGGACTCTTAATCACGTTGTCTTTTGGAGACATCTGCTTGTCACCTTAGACTACGGGACTCTTAATCACGTTGTCTTTTGGAGACATCTGCTTGTCACCTTAGACTACGGGACTCTTAATCACGTTGTCTTTTGGAGACATCTGCTTGTCACCTTAGACTACGGGACTTCTATTTCAGTTCAGTAGTCTTTATGAAACTTTTCTAAAGTTACTTTAGACTACGGGACTTTACAATTCACCATATAAATCTCAATTTAAAAATCTACCCAATAATCTTATAATCCCATTTTTACTCTATAAACCATGAAAAAAATACTAGCATATTTAATCTCTGGAAAGATCTTCTCAAATACAACTGAGGCAGTAAATCTTTTTTCAACAAGAAAATTTGGAGAAAAATCTGGAGAAAAAGTTTATTACTCTAGATCAGAAGCCTTATACCTTGTTGAAAAAAATCAAATGAAAATCTTAGATCATAGAGATCAAGAACTATCTACCGATAAAATTAATAAAAAGTTTGAAAGACTCGACAAAGATTTCAAGACAAAATTCATCGTTTTTAAAGACCTTAGAAACTTAGGATATATCGTAAAAACTGCCTTAAAATTCGGTTCAGTTTTTAGGGTATATGAAAGAAAAACAAGCAAACATTCAAAATGGATTCTTTTTCCAGTAGAAGAAACAAAAAATCTATCTTGGCAAGATTTTGCCGCAAAAAATAGAGTGGCAAACAATGCGAAAAAGAATTTACTAATTGCAGTCACGGATGAAGAAAACAATGTTTCTTATTTTGAAGTTAAATGGACAAAACCATAGTCTCCACCCCCGCTAAATTTATAATCTCCCTGAAAGTCTTATTTTAATGATAGATATAAAAGAAAAAAAAGAAAAAATATTGTCTCACCTAAAACTCGTAGGTCCTTCAATTCCTGTAAGAATTGCAAAAACAATAGAAATGGATCCAGTTTTTGCGTCAGCCATTTTATCAGAACTCCTAAATTCTAAAGATATAAAAATGAGCCATATGAAAATTGGTGCTTCACCGTTATATTTAATTCCAGGCCAAGAAAAAAAATTAGAAGATCAGGTAGAACATTTAAGATCTATTGAAAAAGAAGCTTACATGAGGTTAAAAGAAAAGAAAATCCTCATAGACGAATCCGAAGAACCAAGAATAAGAGTGGCCCTTAGAGATCTCAAGGATTTTGCAAAACCATTCAGACTACAAGATAAAATTGCTTGGAGATATGCATTCACACCCGAAGAGGAGATCAAAAATATAATTAACAAAGAAGAAACCTCTGAAGAAGAGTTAAAGTCCTCCGAAAAAACTGAGTCAAGAGCCAAGGAAGAAACTCCTAAAGAAAAAACAGAATCCAAAAAGATAGAAAAAATATTTAATAAAGAAAACCAAAGCGTTAAAATTCAAAAACCAGAATTTTTAATTGAGCTAAAAGAATATCTTAAGTCTGAAAAAATTGAATTTTTAAAAGAAATCAAAACAGAAAAAAAGGAAATAGTAGCAAAAGTCAATATATCCACAACACTAGGAGATATAAATTTCTTATTAATAGCAAAAAACAAAATGACTATTTCAAAAGAAGAAATAAATTCATGTCTTCAGCAAGGAAACTACAACAACATGCCATGTCTTTTAATCATTCGAAAAGAGCCTCCAAAAAATATAAAAGAATTGCTCCAAAATAATCACCTAATAAAATTGAAAGTAATGTGATGAGGCCTATGATAAACCTAGATCAAAATAATTATACAAAATCTATTCATAACTTCATTTAGTAATTTTAACAAAACTATCCCAATACAAAGAACGGCAACCATAATACTTTTAAAGCCCTAATCGTAAGTTAAAATATGGGAAGAATCAAAACTAAATTGATTAAGAGAACTTCAAGGCAACTTTTAGAAAATTCCGAAGATTCATTCAAGAATACATTCGAAGAAAATAAAAAGGTACTTGGGAGTATCCTACCAAGCAAAAGAATGAGAAATCAAATAGCCGGATATATCGGAAGACTTAAAAAAAATAAGAAAACTATTATCGATGACACTGACAACAATTAAGATGACTGAAAACTTAAAAAAAACTAGAGAAAACATTGTTTTTATTGGAGGAAAACCATTTATCAACTACGTAACTGGAGTTGTTATGCAATTTACAACAAACAATGCAGTAAAAGTAATTATAAAATCACGCGGAAAATTTATTGGAAAGGCTGTTGATGTAGCAGAAATTGCAAGAAGAAAATTTCTCGCAGATAAAAATATTTCTGTAGAAGATGTAAAAATCGGAAGCGAAAAATTCGAAAACAAAGAAGGAAAATCAATAAATGTTTCCACAATGGAGATCATTCTTAAGAGAAACCCCTAGGATTATTCTGAAAATCTTTTCATAATCTTTTCCCAAAACCCAACCTTTGTAGAAGAAACCGTTATTAAGCTCTTAGGAACTCTAATCTTTTCTTTCTTAATCAACAAGTCCAATTTAGAATCAATATTCTCCATACGCGCTCTAATTTTTCCAAGCTGCCTAACTTTACGAACATTAAGGCAGACCATAGTAATAAGATATGACAAATAAACAACTGCCAAAATTCCAAGAGCTTTCAAAATAGCAAGAAACCACTCAACATTCTCAGAAAAATACGGAGGCAAAATGCCTAAAAGATTATTAAGACTTTCATTAAATATTCCAAACACCATTCTATTTAGATAAACTACAATAGCCTTTATAACTATTTTGAAAAAGAAAAATGGCTCTGGGGAGTGCTGACCTCCCGGCCTCCGCCTCATGAGAGCGGCGCTCTACCGCTGAGCTACAGAGCCATTGAAAACGACTAACCAAAACAAAACATTTACGTTTTTAATTGCTCTGGAAAAGCCATTATAATAATTTCTAACAAAATTCATTTAAAAAGACTTCTAATTTAAAAACCCTTATAGACAAATCCCTTAAGCAGATCAGATCAAAAATATCTCATTTTTCCAGGGTCATACCTCATGGAAAAGTGGAATGTGCAATTTTTCAGCAGAAAAAATTGCCGCTCAGTATCTCAATTGAGATACTGCTAAAAGTTATGTAATTGACCTCTTAATCCAATCTCCAATCAAGTCCCAAAAACCTTTCTTACTAAAACTAATCTTTTTATATTTCTCAGAACAAGACTTACAACTTCCTCCACAATCAACTTTTTCTTCATCCCCGCTTTTAATTCCATCAAAACAATAAGGACAATATTGACTATCAAGTTCGGTATCTAAATTAATATTTAAATATGGATTATCATCAGTTCCCTCTTCAACACTAGCAATAAGACGATTGTCAAGCCTATCATAAACACCAATATAGCTGCTCCCACATTTATCTATTCTTTTTGTATAAACGTCCACCCCAATAGAACAAGACCTAACTTCATTTATATCAATTCCACATTGATTTTGATCTCTACAAACTCTAGATTTAAGTCCATCAAGTTCACTAATAACGCCCCCAACAAGGTCTAAAAAATTGTAGTCCACAGCACATTCGGTCCAAACCCCACAAGTAATATCAGGTACACATTTATTTCTACCCACAGCACATTTTAACGGACCTGGCAAATCAAATTTTGTTCCACACCTATTTTTATCCTTACAAACAGGTTTGGTAAATCCTGCACTACATTTGCCCCATTCACATTCCCATTTTTCCGTACAAGTCCCATCACAATTCCTTACAGTTTCAGGAGAACCTGTTGGAATAAAACATTCTTTCAAATCATCACACGTCCTCCTCTGAAAACCATCCACACAAGATTCCCAAGCACTACATTCCCATCGAGACTCACATTTAGATTTCCAAATTCTTTCTTTTTCAACCAGATCCAAAGATAAAATATCAGAGTCTTCCCTAGAATATTTCACAATCTCAACAAAATCCTCAACCTTACTTTCCTCAAAAGGACTAATGGTAACCGAAATTCCATCCTCAGAAATTCCATCAGGACAATACTTTACAAAAATCCTTCGAGGCTCTCCACATATGGGAGCAGAAAAATCTTTTACAACTCCTAAAATGACTTCCATATTTCCAGGATTTTTTTCACTTGGAATTTTATAAGCTTTAACACCTCCTACAACGGGAATATCATCTAAAATATAAGATTGCTGAGAAAAATCAAAAAATGAAAATTTAAAATTTCGAAGATTGTAGTAATCTTGACCTCGTCGAACTTCCAAAAGTATATTCTTCGTAAACGCATCATAACAAGCATCATAAATAAAACTAACAACATTATTAACATCAATACACTCCAAAACTAAACCATCACCATCACCCTCCTCCGAAAAAATACTAATAATATACACCAAAAAACCAATAAGCACTAATAAAACTAGAACATTTAGTATGACCATCAATCTCTTTTGCATAATAAATTAAGTAAAAATGAGTTTAAATAATCATTTCCTAGAATTTCTATCTAATTCCTTCATCCATTCCAGGCTCCCAATAGGATAAATCTTAATAATTTTTTGTCTTCGAGATGCTATATCTTTCATTTTCTTATTTTTCTCTCTTAACAATTTACTTTTCAAGTAACTATCTCTTTTTGCTCCAAGTTTTTTTGCTGCTGATAGCTTATTTTGAACACCTAGTTCACGCTTCCTTTTTTCAAGTGCCTTCTTCCTCACTTCCAAAAGCTCTTTCTTTAGAGTCTTAGCCTCTTCCCTTTTTTGGATCCTCAAAGCCTTTTCTTTTCGCTTTCTCTCCTTTTTTAATAACTTCTCCTTTTTCCGGTCAAGTTTTCTTTGATCTCTAACTCGTTTTCTTTTCAATATTCCTGCAAGCTTAATCTTTTGCCTTATCTCTTTTTGTTTATTTTTATCAAAATCTTTTAATTTTTTCTGTGCAAGTTTAAAGGCAGTCGCTTGTTCACGTTTTCTTTGAATTTCAATTTTTTTGTTCTGTTTAGCCTTTTGGATTATATTTCTTTTTCGAATTTTTTCGGCTAATTTTTTCTTTCTAGAAAGATCTCGTGCAATTTTTCTTTGTCCATTCCTTTTCTTAATCTTCTTAAAAAGATCAAAGGCCCAAAAATTATTTTTCTTTCCAAGCTGTTTTTCATCTTTCAAAATTTCAGATTGTATACTTCTTTCACTTTTGCCCTGTGTTAGATCTAACAATTTAGATTTTTTTAAAAGAAATCCTAATTTTTTCTTAGAATTAATCTCTCTTTTTTCAAAAGATTTTTCGCTTTTGATAACCTTAGCTCTGCTAATCCTTATTTCATTAAGCTTTATCTGACGAATTCTCTTATTTTCTAAAAGATTTCTCTGTTTTTCTGTTTTTAATTCATCCGCTCGAGCCTTTCTTTGCCTTTTCAATAATATCTTCAGCTTCTTTTTGGCTTCTTTTTCTTTTCTTTTTTGTTCAGACTTTACTCTCTTCTCTTTAGAAATTTGCTCTTTTTTATATCTTGCCTCATCTGTCAAAATTTTCTCCCTAGCTTCCTTAATTCTTCTTTCTTTCTCCCTCGCTATCTTTTTCTTCTTCTTTTTTTCCAGAATTAAAAAAATTTTTCTTTCTTTCTCCAAATTTCTAACTCTTTTTCTCTCTCCCTTAACAGCCACAGCTCTCCTTTTCAAAATAGTTTTTCTTGCGAGGATTTTTAGTCTCTTTGCTTTCTTTTCTTTTCTTTTCTGTTCTTTTCGTAAATTTCTAACTCTTTTCTGTTCTTCCTTAATAGCAATTTTTTGCTTCTTCAAAATATCTTTTCTTGCGAGGATTTTTAGCTTATTTGCCTTCTTTAGTTTTTTCTTTCTTTCTTTCGTCTCTTTTCTCTGCCTTCTCTTTTCTTCTTTTTCTTTTTTCCGAGATAATTTTTTTAATAAAACACCATGCCTCAAATGTGCTCTTTCTCTTTCTTCAATTTTTCGAGCATTTAATCTAAAAAGTTCTTTTTTCTCTGCCAATATTTTTTTTCTTTCTTTAGAAATTTTTCTCAAATCTCTTGATTTTTCAATTCTTCTTTTAAAATTAATTTTCTTTTTCCGAACAAATCTAACTCCATTAAACATCTGAATGACGGCCTCTTTCTTCAAATTATTAACTACCTTTCTCCTGTTATTCTTTCTTTGAATCTTTTCGACCCCCTTTTTCTTTGCATAAGCTATCCTAACCAATTTATATTTATTATTTAATTCAATCTTCGTTTTCTTTTTATCCTCTTTTTCTTGAATCTTAAATACTCTTTGCTGAACCTTATCATTCAAGGAAGCCACCCTAGCATTCTCCCTAGCATTCTTTCGAACATTAGACTCAACCTTTCGAGATATTCTTTTTGATTTAATAATTTTTAAATTTCTTGAAAAATAATTTGTCAAAACAGAAAATTTATTCCCAATTTTATTAAAGCCATTTTTATAATCTTTAACATCCTCAATTTTTTTCTTACTCGATCTAACTATTCTTTCAAAAGAAGAAAATAATTCCTTAACTTTTAACTCGCTAATTTCATTGGGAGAGTAATGTGCTTCAAAAATTTCATTACAAAATTTAGCTAAATTATTTTTTCCTCTTTGCTCAAATAATTTTATTAATTCAGAATAACTATTACTCAATTTAAATCCAAATGCATCTCTAAAATAAACCTTGACTGAATAATCTAATATTTTCAATTTTTCCACAGGAGTATTATTAGACATAGAGGATCTATTCAAATAATCCACCAAAGACTGTTCATTACTTCTTTCTTCGTGGGCCTTTTTTCTTTTATTAAGTCTAAATTCTACAAATGTAAGAACGGATGCAATTCCAACAGCGACGAAGATAAAAACGAGTAAAAACTTTATACGTCCGTCTTGCGCCAAACTAATAAATGCATACCACCCCATAGATCCTACAATATTTTTGTATATAAAAAGGTTACTTCAAAAGAAAAAACTCTATTCCATGATACTAGTATCAACAAATCTCCTCCAAAAGTTTTAAAAAGAGATTTTGTAGAGTATCTTCATGGTAAATGGAATCGAAAGGCCTTTGGATTTGCTTAATTCAGCAAAAGGTAAAGAGATTTTAGTACAGCTAAAAACCGGCAAACAATTTGTCGGAACTTTACTAGCATTTGACATCCACATCAATGTGGTTTTAGACAATGCTAAAGAGGTAGAAAACGGAGAACAAACCAGGAGTTATGGATTAACATTTCTCAGGGGCGATACAATAATCTTCATTTCTCCGTCAGCTGCTGCTAAAGCTTAATTGAAGCGTTTTTGTCCGATTAATTTCGCATGGATAAATTCTTCAAACTTATCTGTAGCGAGAAGTATCTAAAATATATATCTAGGCACAATAAAGAATAAAAAGACTAATAGTTTTAGAGAAACATGAAAGATCGAGGGGAAGCTATGAGGGAAGGAATACTCCGACAAGCTAAAAGCATTGTTCAAAAAATAAATGAATATTCTGTTTCCCAAAAAGTTTTCTGGCAAAGAATCCCTTATTTAGCGCTTGAGGCCGATGGAAGAACGGGTTTTGATGAAAATTTGAATAGGGCCTATAGTGAAGGACGTTGGGCGATTGAAGGCTCTTCACAACATGGATATTATAGAATTATGGTCGATCTAGCAACAGGGAAATTAGTAAATCCCTCCAAACCCATAGATTCTGCTCCAAAAGATGTCATCCTTGGAATTTCAAGTTATTTAGATCAATTAGACGCAAAAGCAATTGTCGAAAGATTGGAAACGAAATCCAGAAAACCTTGTGGATCTTATTACTCCGAAAAGGAACATGAGATAACAGATAGAAGAAGAGAACAGCTTAGAGAATCTCTAGGATTAGAAAGAATCTTTACTAGGGGCTAATTTTATAAAATAATTTCATCTAAATCCTCTGCAACAATAACATTTTTAAATGTCTCTTTAGCCTCGCTCAAAATTTTCTTAGGAATCATATCATACCGTTGACTTAAATGAATTAATGCAAGAGATTGTACTTTGGCTTTTTTAGCAATTGTAGCGGCTTCCTTACTAGTCATATGAGCATGATCTCGTGCAAGATCTCCCTCATCCTTCGAAAAAGAAGATTCGCAAATAAGTAAATCGGCATTTTTAGAAAGGGCAATAGCATTCTCATTATATCGACTATCAACTATAAAACTAATCTTTCGGGACTTCTCCTTATACAATAATTTCTTCCCATCAATTTTTTTCCCATCAATCTCAACAGTTTCCCCCATATTCAACTTTCCAATCAAAGGAGAATTAGGGATTTTAAGTTTTGCTAATTTTTCCCGATCAATTCTATTTTTCTCTTTAATAATAAATGAATATCCATTTACAGGACAAGAATGGTCCTGTGATTTAGCTTCAAGTATAAAATCTCCCTCATCAAAAAACACTGTGTCTTCAACTTCAAAAACTTCCAAACGAAGCTTTCCAGGATCTATTCCAAATAAATCAAGAAAATCTCTCATTTTCTTTTTACTCCCTCTTGGACCATAAACCTTCAAATTTTTGCCATATCCTCCCATAATCATAGTAGATAAAAGACCTGGAAGCCCAAGAGAATGATCCCCATGCCAATGACTAAGCAAAATCCTAGTAATTTTTCCCATACTAATCTTAGCCTTTCGAAATTGTCTTTGAGTCCCTTCCCCACAGTCAAGAAGAATCATTTCATTCTTATATTGTATAAGCGCAGCTGTATGATTCCTTCTCGCAGTTGGAATTGAAGAACCAGTTCCAAGAAACGTTACTTTAATATTTTCTACCATGTTAATCAAATGAAAAAAGGGTATTTATTGTTTGCTAGTAAATACTGCATCCACTTATGAAGTCAGAGGATATTGAGGTTCAATTGATATCTATATCTTAAAACCAAGTATTTTTCTTATACATAATATACTTTTTTCCAAATTTATCAAGTAAAATCTTTTCTTCATTTTTAATCCTAAATAATTGTATAAGATTACCAATTATTGTATACCCTATTAAATACCAAAATAAAAATGTATGATATGTAAATATTATTAACCCCAGATCAATAATAAATCCTCCAAGGTAAATTGGATGTTTAATTTTAGAATAAATTCCATTCTCAATTAATATTTTCGCATCAGCCCTAATCTGAAAAGCATCCTTTAAAGTAATTAAACCAAGAATCCATATTAAATATCCAAATATAATCAAAGTAATTCCAATATAATTATAATATTGAAATAAAAAATAATTTAAAATTATCCAAATAGATATAATAAAATAAAGGCCCAGGTCTAAATGGTATTTCTCTCCAATACTTATTATTCGATTAACTAATTTCAAAGCAGACGCTGAGATTCGAACTCAGGATCAGAGGGTTGCAGCCTCTTGCCTTACCACTTGGCTACGCCTGCCTAAATTATACTGATAAACAAGAATTATAAATCTATACTTCTGCAACCAGCTACGCTCTCGGCAGGATTTGAACCTGCGACTTTCTGCTTACTCCATTCATCCTTTCGGAGTACACTTAGAAGGCAGACACTCTATCCAGGCTGAGTTACGAGAGCCTCAAATTAAATATTTTAAATAGTTTAAAAATTTATGTTTAGCTCTATAAACAGTTAGGCACTACAATTAATCGCCTCCCAATAATAAGTAGTGCCTAAAGTAGTGCCTAACAAAACTTTTAAATAACAATAAGTAGTGCCTAAACTATGTTCATAGTTAAAAAGACAATCAAAGGGAGTGTCTATTACTACCTTCGAAAAAGTGTAAGAGTTGATGGAAAAGTAAAAGCAAAAACATTGGCTTACTTAGGAAAAGATAAAAGCGAAGCAGAAAAAAAAGCAAAAGAATACCTTGATGAAAGTTCTCGTGATTCGAAGAGTCATAAAACAAAATCAATAAAAAATTCGATGGAAAAAGAAAAAGAAAAATCAAGCAATATATTCAAAACAACAAATATCAAAATATCAATTGAAGAACTAACTAATTTTTGTAAAAGAAAAGGGTTTGTCTATCCTTCAGGAGAGATATATGGAGGCCTTGCAGGATTTTGGGACTATGGACATCTAGGAACAGAATTTAAAAATAACATCAAAAAAGCGTGGTGGAAATTTCACGTTCAAAAAAGAATGGACATTGTAGGAATAGATGGAAGTATAATTACTAATCCAAAAGTATGGGAAGCATCTGGCCATGTCAGAAGTTTTGTGGACATCGCAGTAGTTTGTAAAAAATGTGGCACAAAATCAAAAGTAGATAAACATGAACTAGATACTGCCACTTGTGAAAAATGCGACGGAGAACTTGAGTCCAAAGGAGAATTCAACCCAATGTTTACTACTCTTGTCGGCCCAATAAAAGACGATTCAACCTTAGCATACCTAAGACCTGAAACAGCCCAATTAATATTTTCAAACTTTAAATTAGTTCAAGAAAATGCAAGATTAAAACTTCCATTTGGAATTGCCCAAATAGGTAAAAGTTTTAGAAACGAAATCGCTCCGAGAAATTTTATCTTTAGATGCAGAGAATTCGAACAAATGGAAATAGAATATTTTATTGATCCAGAAAAATCCGAAGAAGTTCCACAAGATCTTAAAAAAATTCAAAATTTAAAAGTAAATATTTACTCTAGCCAAATGCAAGAAAAAAACCTTGACCCAATTAAAATGAAAATCTCAGCTGCACTGAAAAATTCGCTTATCAAACTCCCATGGCACGCTTACTGGTTAGCAACAGAACTTAATTGGTTCATCGGCCTAGGAGCAAATATCAATAACTTTAGACTTAGACAACATACCAAAGAAGAAAAATCCCATTATGCAACAGACACTTGGGATATAGAATATGAATTTCCTTTTGGCTGGAAGGAATTGGAAGGAATTGCAGATCGAGGAACTTATGATTTAGAAGAACATGAAAAATTTTCCAAAAAAGATCTTAAAATAATTACTGGAAATTCTAAAAAAATTCTACCGATGGTAGTCGCTGAGCCATCCCTGGGAGTGGAAAGAGCTTTCATTGTTTTCATGCTCGAAGCATATAGCAATTCAGAAAAAAAGAATATTATTCTTAAATTAAACCCATTACTTTCCCCGATAAAAGTAGCAATTTTACCCCTTGTCAAAAAAGACAAAAATTTGGTAAAAATCTCAATGAAGATCTATAATTCTCTTAAGGAAAATTTTAATGCAACTTACGATGAAACAGGTTCAATTGGAAGAAGATACGCAAGAAACGATGAAATAGGAACACCATTTTGTATAACAATAGACAACGATTCAATAATTAACTCAGATGTTACAATAAGAAACAGAGATAATGGAGAACAAAAAAGAATTTCAATAGATTCAATTGAAGATATCCTAAGAAAACTTATTTCTGGAAATTTAAAGTTTAAAGAACTTTAGTCCATCAAATTTAAATACCTAAAACAATTATTCTAGATGAGGTGAAAGATGGGTAACGTGTTAGCATTTGTGTCAATTAAAGGAGGTGTAGGAAAAACAACACTAGCTCTAGAAACAGCAACCTCTCTTGTAAAAAATTTTGATAAAAAAGTTTTATTGATTGATGCAAATTTTTCAGCCCCAAACATAGGACTCTATCTTGACCTAACAAATGACATAAATTTACACGATGCGCTCGAAGGAACTCCTGTCCATAATGCAATCTACGAATGCAACGGAGTAGATATAATCCTTACATCATTACACTACAAAGGAGATGCAGATACTTCAAAATTAAAAAAAATCATAAATAAATTCAAAAAAAGATATGACTTTATTATCTTAGATTCAAGCCCAAACTATGAAGAATTAAAACCTGTAATAGCTGCCGCAGACAAAATCTATTTAATTACTTCTCCAGACAATGTGACTCTGAAAACAACATTAAAAGCAGCAAAATTAGCAAAGGAACAAAACACACCAATAGAAGGTATTATTGTAAACAAAATAAGGAATCCAAAACATGAATTTGACCTAAGAACAATTGAAGAAATGTCTGAAATCCCAGTTTTAGCAAAGATAAAAGACCATAAAAAAATGGCAGAAGCACTAAGTAAAAAAATCCCAATAACAATTTTAGACTCAAGAAATGTAGTAGCAAGAGAAGTAGAGAATTTCTCCTCAGCCTTATGTGGAATTTCAGAAGGATCAAATTTCTTCCAAAGAATTCTTCCATTAAAAGAATTTTTAGGAAAAGAAAAAGTCAATAGAATGATTTTAAGAGAAAAGTTTTACGAGGATGATTACAAGATTTAAAGTGGCAAAACTCGAAATTTAAACGAATGAATAACCCACAATAGCGAAAGCGAGCCTATTCCAAAAATTAATAAATATGTTGTCAAGTCGATAGTAACAGATTTATTAGTCTCCCTAATAAGGGACTCAAAAGAATCCCCAAATCCATCAATTTCAGTTACTCTAAAAAATTGCCCTCCAGAATTAAAAGCCAAGGCTTTCAAAAAATCCTCATCAACTTTAGAAATTGTATTAAATTCTGTAGTCCCACCTTCAATAGTTCCAACAGCTATAGTATTAACAAGAAGATTATTTCGATTAATATAACGAATAATTTGAGGAGCATCTCCAACATTAAGTTGCCCGTCACTTATTAAAATAACTGACTTCAACTGATCATTCCCAAATAATTTATTTGAATTAATTAATGCATTGTAAACATTTGTACCTTGAATAATCCCATAATCGACATTGTCAATTGCAAGTTTAACTTTCAGCTTTGAATTATCCAGTTCCTGATAAACCACTGAGTCTCCAGAAAATCCAATAATACCGACCTCCACCCCCAGAGGAAGAAGATCTACAAAATTCTTTGCCTCAATTTTCGCAGCCTCAAACCTGCTTGGAAAAACATCTGTAGTAGCCATACTCCCTGAAGAATCAATTAAAATTACATAGGAAAACAAGCTTGTATCTACATCAAAAGATACGGTAAGACCAGAAAGTGCAAGTATAAAGATCATCAAAATACCAATATTTGCATAAAGGGCCAAAAAATTTTTAGAAAAAAACTCTATATCATAAAATCTTTCCATCGCTTCAAAATTGGCAAACAAAACTGCTTTCTTCTTGTTAAACATGATACTCCCAAAATAAACTAAGATAAAAAAAGGAACTAGAAAAAACATTACTAAAAATTGCGGGTAAAAAAATGAAAATTCCATTATATCTTCCTACCAAGAGCTCTATTTTTCAAAAAAACTACAATAGGAATAGCAAAATGATCCTTAGTTAACAATTCTACAAAATCAATCTTTGATTTTTTAAAAAGATCTTTTAAAATTCCCTTCTGTCTAGCTGCACTTAATTTAAATTTTTCTGCAACAATTTTTGAATCTAAAATCATCTGCTTACTAGAATAAGGATCTTGCACAGACATTTGATACTGAACATCTGGTAAAATCTCGTCCATTGGATCGCGAACTATTATGGCCATTGTTTCAAATTTAGATCCAATAAGCTTAAGATTCCTCCCAGTATCACGACGAACTTTAATAAAATCAGATACCAAAATAAAAGAAGTATAATCTGAAGAAATATTATTCAATGCATATTCTATTGCATTTCCCAACTCAAAACCCCCTCCATAAAATTCTGGATCTGCTAAAAACTTCATAAAAAGAAAAAGTTGAGTTCGACTATTAGTTGGTCTTAAGATTTTGACAATTCCATCATTAAAAAGTATCAACCCAACACGATCCCCAGAGCCAAGAATAAAATGACTTAAAGCCACAACAACTTCCGCAACATATTCAGACTTCAAGCGATTTTTAGATCCAAAAAGCATACTATTACTTACATCAACCAAAAAATAAATATTCAGATTTCTTTCCTCAACATACTTTCTTGCTAAGAGTTGATTTGCCCTAAGACTTGCCATCCAATCAAGAAGGTTAGAATCATCCTGAGGAGTATACTGTCTA
Source organism: Nanobdellota archaeon (assembly GCA_022563455.1). Taxonomy (GTDB): domain Archaea; phylum Nanobdellota; class Nanobdellia; order Pacearchaeales; family GW2011-AR1; genus JAGVXH01. The sequence continues at coordinate 5,121 of JADFNI010000004.1, read as the reverse complement.
TAGGTATCAAATTCAAGGCCCCTTCCTTGAAAAACAGATTGATAAATAACTTTCTTCATTGGAAAACTCTTTATCACACCTTCAAATTCACTAATGGCACGAGGAAAATTGATAAGAAACTTGCTACCATGATCCAATACTGGAGCGTCACTTGGAGGAATATCTTTACCCATTTTAAGGCGCACTTACTTTACCGAGTATATGTTTAATGACCTTATCCGTAGTTATTTTTTCTGCCTCTGCCTCATAGTTTAAAATAATTCTATGCCGAAGAACTGGATAAACAACCATATTTACATCTTTTGGAGTGACAAAGGTTCTGCCATTCATTAAAGCTTCAGCCTTAGAAGCAATATAAAGCGCAATAGAAGCCCTAGGACTAGCTCCATAAGAAATGTATTTTGAATATTCAAAGTCCTTGCTCCTTGTCTGCCTAACTATTTTTACTATATATTCTTCAATAGTTTTCGATGCAAAAACCTCACGAGCAGCCTCCTGAAGAGCCAGAATTTTAGAAGGATTAAGAATACTTTTTATTTGATAATCTTCAAACTCATGAATAGTAATATTTTGACTCAAAACTTTTTGCTCTTCTAAATCCTCAGGATATGAAATCAAAAGTTTGAATAAAAATCTATCAATTTGAGCTTCAGGAAGATTATAAACCCCACTAACCTCTACAGGATTCTCCGTTGCCATTACAAAAAATGGGCTTGGAAGAGAATATGTTTTTCTAGAAATTGTAACTGAGCCCTCCTGCATAGCTTCAAGCAAAGCTGACTGAGTTTTTGGAGGACTACGATTAATCTCGTCAGCTAAAACAAAATTTGTAAAAACTGGACCTTTAATCATCTCAAAACCTTTTTGGGGAGTATAACTCATAATACCTGTAATGTCTGTCGGAAGAAGATCCACTGTAAACTGAATCCTCTTCATATCACATCCAAGAATTTTAGCCATAGATTTAACAATTAAAGTTTTAGCAACTCCAGGAACACCCTCTACTAACACATGGCCATTACAAATAACTGCTCTAATTATCCCACGAATAATAGCCTTTTGACCAACAACAACCCTAGACATCTCATCTTCAATCTCTTTAACCATTTTTTGAACGCTTAGTTCACTAGATTTTTCCATTAGTTTCACCCTTATATGTAGTCCTCTATTTTAGATTTATTAAACCTTACTCTTTTATAGATATAAAAAATAATTCCTCCAAGAAATAACGTAAGCATCATAAAAGATAAGTAATAGAGATTCTCTTCAACAATAGCTCCTGCAGAAAAACTGATTTGCTCATTAGAACTTATTGAATCCTCACAAGCTTCAGTAACCTCCCTTGCAATTCTTGCAGATCCTGAAAAATCTTCTATATCAAACAAACTCCTAGCCTCCCTAAGAAGTTCTGTAAGTTCGATACATTCAGGATTTGCCGAAAGAAACTTCTGTGTAAAAATCAGAAGCTGTTCAGCAACACTTTCATTAGTTTTTCTAAGTTCGATAAAGAAATCTCCAAAATCTGAAAACTTAGGCGAAGTTACATTGGCATAGATTGTAGCTTTATACCTCCCAGATCTTTGAGTATTAGCGTTAATCCTCAGAGTAAAATTTTCACTTTGCCCAAACTTCAACTCTTCAATATAGTCCTCCCCAAGAGAAATTGATACATCTTCAGTAAACTCATTATTAAATTGTACATAACTAGTCAAGTTAATTCCCCTAAAATCAACTTGACCATTGTTTTGAATCTTAAACGGAATTTCAATAAAATTCTGATCTGAAATAATAATATTATCTGGAACAATTAGCTTCAATGAAAAATGTTTAATCTTAGTCTTTCCACCTCCTCCTCCTGAAGATACTGGTGCTGGGGTCGTCGTAGGCTCAATAAACACAACCTCTATATTTTCAATAGTATCATTTGTTGAACCATCACTTCCAAATATAGAAATAAAACCTGAAAATGCAGAATTAATATTCGTAAAAATACTAACATCCCAATCATTAGAATGACTCAAGAAAATATCTGAATGTCCATCACTCTTAGAAAACGTAGTGTTCTGGTTATAAAAAGGATCGTCAACATCTTCATCCACAAAGTACTTGCTCATAACAAGATTAATATTACTATTATAATCTGCCTGGAGAATTCCTATTCCAGCGCCACTAATTTGTCGCATCGGAGCATTTGTATGACTAATATTAACCTTCCAATTCAGACTAGTATTAAATTCAGGATAAGTTGGATTAAAAACAACCAATGTAATGTTCTTATATAATGAATATGTTTCATCCGTAAAATTTGGTGTAAAATTCCAGGTAAAATTATTACCTGTATGAAGAGTAAAATTCGTATTATTCCGAAGACTTGAATCATTTATCAAATCTGTATAATTAAAACTGGAGTTGGTTGAATAAACTATCCTATCAATATAAATCTTATAGGTGAGCAAAGTATCATTAACCCCATAGGAAACGTTAAAATATAAATCCCCTGTAGCAACATTCTCAACCCAATTAAAAACGTTGTCTGCCATTGGATCTGTAATGTTCGGATATCCATAAACTGTCAACCTAAAAATTTGATAATCAACAGCCCCCCCAGTATCATTAACACTAACATTATATTCCCAAATACCAACATAAGTTTCATTCAAACTAAAATTAATAACTCCAGTAGTAATATTAATACTCAAAAAATCTCCTCCAACAGTCAAATTACTAAGTGTAAAATTTATAACTCCAAGAGTATCATTTCCATCTTCTTGGTCTGTTGCATTAATGTCTAAATAAAAAGTATCATTTATAGTTTGAGTTTGATTTGAAAAAGAAGTCAAATTAGGGGCATCGTTAACTGAACTTATATTAAACCCAAAAGTTCGAGTAACAGATAACCCAAGAACATCAGTTATATTTAGAACGATTGTATAATTTTCAATCTGAGTAAAATCAGGAGTAAAATTGGCCTTATATTGAACTTGATTAGGATCAGGCCCAGAACTAACAAACGAAAAGTTAAACAAATCAACCACGCCACCCGTAGAATTTGTTGCATTAACATTTATACTTAAACTTTCATCATAAAATTGAGATTTTTGCCCACTAGGAATTAAAAAATCGTCATCATTCAAAAGAATTGTAAAATTTACCTCATCATCTTCAGCAGTAGAAATACTATCCCCTTCACTGATTGATCCAGGAGGACTAACGCTACTTCCTGCAGGAGTAAGACTAGAAATTGAAGGATTATCATCAACATTATAAATCGTAAAATTAAAAATATGATAACTATTCAACTTTCCGTCATATGCATTAAAGGTAATATTATGGTATCCAACATCAACATCACTCGAAGTAAAATTAACTATTCCAGCAGACGTCAAACTAAAATTATCAAACCTCGAATCATTTGTATATGAGAAAGTCAAAGTATCGTTATCGTTAACATATTCACTTAGATTAATATAAACTTCATCCCCTTCATTACTAACATTAATATAAATTTTACTTTCGTTCCATTCTGCAGCAACGTCTGAGAGTATTTCAACAGTAAATACTTTAGAATCTACACTTCCATTAACATCAGTTACATTAATAAGAACCGAATAATTAGCGTCTCCCTCAGAGCTAATATTATCCCAATTGATATCTACAGTCAAATTAATAAAATTCTGAAAGCTCCCAAGACCTTGTTGAGTAACGCTAACAAAGCTAGTATTAGACGCAAAAGTTAAATTTTCATCTCGAACACTAAAATCCTGGATGAGTAAATCGTCATCAGTCCCACTTACATAAAAAGTATAATTTTCATAAAGGGTAACATCAGCTATTGATCCAAGAGAGACACTGTCTTCAGTCCAATTAACATAAATGCTAATTCCTTCATAAGCCGTAGACCCACCCCCATCAGGATCCACACTAAAATTAATTGTATAATTTCCAACGTTTTCTTTTGTAGGAGTAAACGAAATATTTACAGTCTTAGAAAAATTAACAGCGTTAGTAGTTGATCCTCCATAAAAAAATGTATCGTTAAATACACTCCATGAAGCGCTATTTTTATAATATGCTAAACTAGTAATATTAATTTCTTCAGTCTCTTCCCTAGTAGTTATATTAATCTCACAAGTAAAAAAGCTGCCCTCATCGGAGCAGGGCGAGTGGGTCGTTCAATATTAGTTTCGCTTGTTGATGCCGGTTTTACCCCATCCGCTATCATAAGCGGGTCTGAAGGATCCGCAAAATCTTTGGCTGACATAGTCGGCGCAGATAACTTTGGAACGAGTTATAATATCCTAACTGAAGATAGTGAACTGATCGTCATAGCCGTTCCGGATGATAGTCTCGAAAATGTAGTAGCGAACTTAGCCTCCACCTCGAAATTTGATTCCGAAACTCTAATAGTTCACACATCTGGCATTCAGGAATCAAAAATTTTGGATTCACTTTTGCAAAAGGGAGCCAAAATTGCGTCAATACATCCGGCTGCTTCGTTCCCGCAAAACAAAATACTCCCACTCAGAGATGTTCGTTTCGGCGTAGAGGGAAATAACTCTGAGGAAGCTGCCGAGCTGGTGAGGTCTATAGGCGGCATACCATTTTTGATCGAGACAGGAAAAAAAGCATTGTATCATGCCGCATGTACAGTTGCCAGTGGATATCTCAACACACTTCTAACGGTTTCAGAGGAGCTAATGGAACAAGCGGAAGTTGAATCACCGAAAAATATAATCAGCGATTTAGCTGGTTCAGCTTTGGAAGGTTGGGATGAAGCGGGTTTTTCTGCCATAACAGGTTCAATTGCCCGGGGTGATGTTGATTCTGTGCGTAAACATTTGGATTCTATGGGCAAAAAAGATGAGAATCGGGCTGTTTATTTACAAATGGCATTCAAAACAGTTGAATTGTGTCGGGATGCCGGGCTGATAGATGAAGAAACATCTCTTAAACTTAAAAGTATATTAACTCGGGACAAACCCTGATAGATACTAATTATCTTGAATTTTTACTCTGATGTCCCTAATTTCCTCATCAATGACCGAACTTTTTATTTGCCGGAAGCGTAACAGAGATACGTAAGATCAGTATATAAGGAAAATAAAGTGTATCCAATATTAT
>JADFNI010000032.1 GCA_022563455.1 Nanobdellota archaeon | reverse complement strand
TACCTCTGGATTGGGACAAAATTTTATTTTGATTTATTTGCATAGAAAACTTAAATTATTTCTGTTTAAAATACTATCTAAGGATTCTTGAGATGATTATCAATTCAATTAATCCTGTAATGCTTAAAATATATGCCGCTGATTTATAACGGGCTTTTATGTCTATTATTTCTTTTGTGTTTTCTTCAAAGATATTATAGTTGATAAATTCCATATTTAGCTCTTGTATTTCTGCTGTGTCTAGTAAATTCAATTGAGACATAAACACCATTGCTATTATGAGAGTTATTCCTGCTTGAAAAATTAATACAACTTTACCCCAATCCATTAATTAATTAGAAAAGGAGAATTTATAAAGATTTATACTTATATCATTTTATGACAGGTGATTTATTGGACAGGTGTCCTACTGGAATAGAGGGATTTGATAGTCTTTGTGAAGGAGGATTTGTTCGAAACAGTGATAATTTGATTGTTGGAGGTCCTGGATCTGGAAAGAGTACTTTTTTGTTGCAGTTCTTATGGAATGGGGCTTCTATGTTTGGAGAGAATGGGCTTTATTGTTCTTTTGAGCCAGACATTATTGAAACTTTAAATGATGCTATTGCTCATGGATGGGATTTTTCTAAATATAGTAGTGAAGGTAAGATCAAATTTATGAGATTTGCGCCTCAAACTTCTATTGAAGAATTGAAAAGTGAGCTTAAAAGAATAATTAGTAGAAATAATATTAAAAGAATTTGTTTTGATCCTGTGTCGGTTTTGGCGCTTCATTTGAGTGAGCCTGGAAAAATTAGAAATACTATTTTTGAATTGTCGACTCTTATGAAACGGCTTCGAGTTACGACTGTTTATGCTGATGAAACTCTCGAAGGAGACGGAATGCATACTCCGACTGGGGAGTGGACTAAGACTGATATTCTTAGGTTTTTATCTGATTCTGTTACTATTTTTCACGAGGCTGCTATAGCTACTGGATCTGACGGTGCTGACAGGGCTATAAGAATCGTGAAGATGAGAAGAACGAATCATATTAGGACTCCAGTTCCTATGAGAATTGGAACTAAGGGGGTTGAAATTGCTGTTAATAAGGGTGGGGCTTCAAAGAAAAGTTAGAGTTTAATTAAGAATTCTTTATAATAAACTTACTAACAATTTTCTCTGCGGCTTTCTTTTTTATTTTATGTTCTTTTAGAAATGCGTTTATTTTGTCTATTAAAATTGCTTTTAATTCTCCTGTTAACATTAGACCCGCTTCATATTTTTGTTTAATGTCTTCTAGTTTTTTGTCGTCACTTTCAAAAATTGCTTTTAGATATTGAAAAGATACATCTATTTCTGTATTTCCTCCATGCTTCCTGTGCATATCTATTGAAACTTGTCCACCTGAGAATGCATATTTGTTTATTTTTTTCTTTATGGTTTCGGGGTCATCAGATAAAAATATTACTCCATTTCCAGAGGAAGACATTTTTGATTCGCCGTACAATGAAGGTATGAATTTTGAATGGATCGCTGTTGGTTTTTCTAAATTAATTTCTTTTCCCGTTGCAATGTCTCTTGTTAGTCTGATAAATGGATCCTGATCAATTCCAGTTGGCGTTACTGTTAAATGAGGTCTTGTGTGGAACTGAGGATATAATATATGGGCGGCTTGGACTGCAGGATAAAAAGACCAACCAATGTTTTTTTCAGGAGTTAAGCCAAATATTGCTTTTACTTGAGAATAAGTTATTTTTTTTGCGATAAGAGCTGCGTATCTGTAGATATCCGTATAAACGAAGTCTTGAAATATAAAAGTCTTTTTTGGATTAAAGCCTAATGCGATTAAATCTAAGATATTATCTTTTGAATACTTCATTGCATCTTCTTGTGTTAAGTCTTTTTTAACGAAGAACTTTTCATCATCTGAAATTGGAATATAAACATCACAATTAAATTTATCTTGAAGAGATTTTGCGACAATGAATGGGATTAAATGGCCTATATGCATCTTCTGCGAAGGTCCCCTTCCAATAATAACTGAAACTTTTTTTCCCTGAGCACTCGCTTTTAGCCATTTATCAAAGTCTCTGTGAGAAAAATAAAGTCCCCTTCTTAAAATTGGATGACAATCCTTTAATTTTTCAAGAATATCTTTTGAAATTGGAGTTGTTCCAAACTGTTTAATTAATCTATCATAATCAAGTTCACCCTCAACTTCCCATGGGGTAATTTTCATCTCTTTCATTTGACTCTCTTTTCTTTAAAAGAAAAGATTCCCACGAAGCAAAAGAATCCTTTCCAAGGCTGCGCTTTGACTATTTAATTTGACTCTTTCTTTTTTGAAAAAAGAAATTCTATTGCACCGCTCGGTGTACCCCTTAATTGGAGCAAAGTAGAAAAACTTAGATTCCAAAAGTTTCTTTTGACTAACCTCTTTCATTGTTGTTCTAGGGAGGGAGTGTTTATAAATTTGATTATCTTTTTTGCTTGGATCTAGGAAGATTTATAACTAAATTTATAGATTAAAATGTATGGAAGAATTAATTCTTAAATTTAAAAACCATGTTATGGAAAAATGCAATGATCCCAAGTTTATCCATCATAAATGGTACTTAAAATATCATTTAGAGATAATTGAGAGACTCGTGGAAGAATTATATTTAAAATACCCTGATGCAGATAAAAATATATTGGATGTTATGGTTTGGTTGCATGACTATGACAAAATACTCGGAATAAATAAGAATAAGGAATTGGCTTTAAAAACGGATAGAAAAATACTTCTTGAAATTGGGTTCGATGAAGAATTTGTCAATAAAGTATCTAGATATGTTGAAATAATGGATGAGAAAAAAGATTTGAAAAATTCTGCTATTGAAATTCAAATTATGTCCTCTGTTGATGGTGTTGCTCATCTTATTGGGCCATTTTTTAGCATTTACTGGTATGAAAATAGTGAAAAAGAAATTGAAGAATTGCTAGAAGACAACATTAAAAAGGCTTTGAAAGATTGGGATAAAAAAGTTGTCTTGAAGGAAATTCGTGATAGATTTCAAAGTAGGCATGATTTTTTAATGGAACAATTTGGAAAATTTCCTGAAAGATTTTTTGATTAAATCTAACCAGCGTGATTTATCTTAGTTATATTTAAATAGTAAAATCTACTCCTGAGACTATGTGGAAAAAACTATTTGGTGTGCTTTTGGTGTTTGTTCTTATGAGCTCGTTTGTCCTTGCCGAACTTACATTATCTGAGCCACTTGGAGTTTATAGTCTTGGGGACAAAATGCATATTGTTGTTTCTGGAATTGTAGGTAGTTATACTGGAAATTTGAAGATTGATTTGGTTTGTGGAAATAGGACAACAACACTTGTAAAGATTCCTGCCAATACCTTTTCGGATGACGAAGAGATTTCCTATGCTGTTTCTAAAATTCTTGATAAAAATGATTTAGATATTGAAGATTTTGGTGAAGTTCTTGGAGAATGTAGAATTCGAACATCTCTTAATTCGGGAGCCTCCTCTACTGGTTCTTTTCAGATAAGTGATAAGATGGATGTTGAAGTGACACTTGATAAAACTGTTTATGATCCGACAGATTTGATTACTCTTCGAATTAATGCTGTTAATGCAAATGGTGAATTGGTGGATGGCTTTGTAGATATTAATGGAGATTATACATTTAGTAAGGCTATCGTTTCTGGATTTGCTAGTGAATCTTTTTATATGTCTCCAACTACTGAAGCTGGAATTTATAAATTGAATATTTCTGCATATGATGTTGGAAATAGTGGAACTTTGAATCATGGAGGTGCAGAGATTTCATTTAGCATTAACCAAGTTCCTTCTTTTATTGTTATTAGTCTTTCAGATTCAGAAGTTAGTCCTGGAGAAGTTTTAAGCATTGGTGCTGAAGTATTTGATCAGGCAGGGGAGGAAATGGAAGGGGAAATACTTATTAGACTTAGTTCACCAAATCTTGAAGAAAGAGATCTTAGTATTCAAACTGGGGAGTTTGAGGATTTTTATTTTGATACGAATTCTACTGCAGGAGTATGGAGAGTAATTAGTCGTTTTGGAGATATCTTTGAAGAGAGGGAATTTCAAGTTTTAGAAGTTCAAAAAGTTGAATTTGAAATTAACGAAACTGTTTTGATTATTACAAATGTTGGTAATGTTGTTTACAATAAGACAATTGACGTTCAAATTGGAAACGATACTAATCAATTGGATCTTGTTATTGAGGTTGGAGATGTTCGGAAGTTTAGTTTGAAGGCTCCTTCTGGAGAGTATAGCGTTTCTGTAGGTGATGGGGATAGTTTTATTGATGGCACAGTTCTTCTTACTGGACGAGCGATCTCTGTTAAAAGTTTGAAAGACGTTGGACCTTTTTCTAGCTATTATATCGTTTGGATTTTTTTAATTATTGTAATTGGACTTACTGCAATTACTTTTTTACTTAAATCAAAAAAAACTAAGACTCTTGGACCTAGTAACTTTAGAGAAAAACTAAATGATACGGCTAATAGAATTAAGGGATTGAAGAATAAATTTCCGTTGAAGATTCAAAAAATTGGAGATGTTGGGGCACTTGCGAAAGGTAAAATTCCAAGGAGTATTCGAAGTGATATGTCTAATAGTCTTAATTTGACTAATAAATCTCCAAAGGTTGTTGGACTAGATTCTAGTCACGGTCCTAAGGATGATACTATGGTTGATTTAACTAGCAAAAAAACTGGAGTTGCTGAGGCTACATTGGTCCTTAAGGGGGAAAAGCATAAATCTGCTGTTCTTGCGTTGAGCATTAAGAATTTGACTTCGATGAAAACGCATGCTAAAACCGCTCTTGTTAATGTAATTAATGAAGCTCGGGGAAATAAGGGACTTGTGGACTGGAAGGAAAATCATGCATTTATTGTTTTTTCTCCCCTCGTTACTAAAACCTACAATAATGAACTACTTGCTGTGAAATCTGGGTTTGAAATTAAAAGAGGCCTCGAAGACTTTAACAAAAAATTCAGAGAGAAAATTGAATTTAATATGGGGGTTCATTTGGGAGACCTTGTCTCATCAAAAAAAGGTGGAAAGTTAAGATATACTAGTCTTGGAAATATTATTTCTTTAGCTAAACGAATTTCGGATTCGGATTCTTCTAAGCTTCTTGTATCTGATGAGAAAAGAAGAAAAATGATGAGAGATTTGAAGACCCATAAAGTTCATGAGATTGGAAAGAATCAAATTTATGAAGTTACTGAAATAAAAGACAGAGAAGCTAATGCGGCAAAACTTAAGGATTTATTAAAGAGGATGTAGCATGATAAAAGCTGTATTTTTTGATTTTGATGGAACTATTGCAGATACTAGGGGAGCTTTTTTTAAGGCATTTGTGAGAACTTTTGATGACTTTGAATCTGAAATTGATAAGATTAAGGTTGTAAAAAATATGGGTACGGAACTTTTTGTTTTATTCAAGAAAATGGGAATAAATCCCGGACATATTGACGCTATGAGAAGGAGGTTTTACAAGCATTATGGTTTATTTACTAAAGAGAAGATTAAGTCTTGTGTTTCTTTGAAACCTTTGTTTAAAATTTCTGAAGACTATAAACTGTTTATCATATCTAATTCGGAGACTTTTGTTATCAAAAAATTATTGAAGAGTCTTGAGATTAAGAGTATATTTTCGGGAATTTATGGAAGTGATAAATTTAGTACTAAGGATAAAATGATTCGTAAAATTTATCGGAAGATTAATGTTAAACCTAGCGAGGTTATTTATGTTGGAGATCGTTTTACTGATATTGAATATTCTAGATCTGCCGGGTGTGTTTCTGTTGCTATTCATAACAAATGTTCTTGGTCTGATTTGAAAACTATTAAGGCTCAGAGGCCTGATTATATAATTAAGGATTTTAGAGAGCTTGGACGACTTCTTAAGATTTTGAAGAAGAATGGTTAGAGTTTGTGAGGTTTTTGTGAATCAAAACTTCTTAAAATCCTTCTTCTCCGAGAGTTCTTAAAATAGACTTTATTTCATTGATTACTTTTTGTTGACTATTCTTGTTTGACATTCTTACAAATTTTATGAGAATTTCTTCAATTTCTTCTTTTTTGAAAAGTTTTATTTTATACCCTTCAGTTATAAAATAAAATCTAAACGATTTATATTTTAACTCTTTAATTAGGATTTTTCCTATCTGACTAATTATTTTACCTTTAGTAGGATTTTGTTTTAACGAATAGATAAATTCAAATATTTTAATAGATTCAGATTTAAATTTTTTATTAATTTCTTTTTCTAATCTATTGGTTATTATTACCTTTGCCATTTTTTCTTAGCCTTGGATAATGCCTCTTCTATAGAAATTGTTCCTTCGTCGCTCATTAAAAGATCTTGTAGCTGCCTTTCTCTTGCACTTTTTAATAATCTTGAGAGAACTTGGGAATATGTTTCCCCTTTCCCTCCAAATCCCTTAATTTCTTCTCTAATTTCCTCAGATACTGCAATAGTTGTATTTTTCATTTTATAATTGTTATAACTGTTATAACTGTTATAACTGTTATAGTTTATAAATCTTTTTGTATTTTTGAGAGCTAATAAAAATTATGTTGTGGATGAGCTGAGGGATTATAGGTGGAGATTGTATAGGGGATCGTTTTACTGATGTTTAATATTTGATGGCTGCCGGGTGTGTTTCTGTTGCTATTCATAACAAATGTTCTTGGTCTGATTTGAAAACTATTAAGGCTCAAAGATCTGATTATATAATTAAGGATTTTAGAGAGCTACAAAAGCTATTGAAGGCGATTAAGAAGAAGGGGGAGTTATTGTAATTTATTAACCAACATGATTTCTCGTTTCTCTAATGAGGCTCCTGTAGAATAAGCTTTTTGTAATTCTTTTGCGTATTCAATTCCTGATTCATTTGAGAAGTATACTGAAGGTTGACCTTTAATTCCCATGATTGAAGTTTTGTATGATTCTATTTTTGCTGATTCGTTACTGTTTCTAGCGACGACAAACCAAATATCATCTTTCATAAAATGTCTTCCCATAATTGAGAGTGGAAGGGTGTTCTCATTTACTAAATTTTTTTCAAATAATTTTTTTAGTCTCTTTGATGGCTCTTTTTCACAGAGGAAACATCCTCCTCCAGGGCTTGGATATTTGATGCTATATTCATCCGCTAAAGCCATTTGTTTGATTCTTCTTCTTCCTTGTATGTCTAAGAGTTTGCTTCTGTCTACTAATCCTTTCTTTTCGTAACTAGTTTCTGGTAAGAGTTTTGCAGATAAGGGTCTTAAGATTTCGAAACCTAGAGCATCGTCAATTATATGCATTGCTCTAGGGACTTGCGACATTGGTCTTTGTCCTAAAACTTCTCCAGTTGCAATGACTTCAATACCGTTTTCATCTGCGTATTCTTTTGCTTTTATGAAAATATAGATCTTGCAATCCTTACATGGATTAATTCCGGTACCTGTTCCGTATTTTGGGTTACTTATTACTTTTAGGTATTCTGTTAGATAAGGCTCCTTTGTTACATCAAAGATTTTCATATTTATTTCTTCTCTTTGGGTAAAGTTGAAATTACAACTAACATTGCAACATCCACAGCCGTAAGGTAGATTAAAATAAAGTGCTGTAATCTTGAAACCTTGATCTTGTAAAAGCATTATAGTTAACCTAGAGTCTAATCCTCCAGAGTATAAGACTACTGCTTCTTTTTGTTTGTTATTCATAGAATTATGAAAGAAATTGGGTTTTTAGGGGTTTTGGTTAAGAATAATAAATAGAAAGATTTATATAATCTACGTCTGTATACAATTGTATATGGAAACGACAATTAGACTTGATTCAAATACAAAAAGTGAACTTGATAAATTTAAACAATATAAGAGTGAGAGTTATAATGAACTTGTTCGAAAATTAATTTATATTGCAAAGATGATTGAAAAAGATCCAAAACTTAGTCAAGAGACAATAACTGAAATAAAGAATGCTCGAAAAAGAATAAAAGAGGGAGATTATTATAGTGAGGAAGAGGCTAAAAAAATATTAGGGATATAATGTATAAAATTATTTTTGATAAGAAAGCTCTTATGGATCTTAATAAACTTGAGAATGGCTTAAAGAAGAGAATATGGAATAAACTTCAAGAATGTAAGAAAAATCCCCATAGATATCTTAAATCCCTAGAAGATATAAAGGGATTTAAACTTCGGATTGGAAATTATAGGGTTATTATTGATATTCAAAATGAAAATAATATTTTAGTTGTTTTGAAAATTGGGCATAGAAAGAATGTTTATGGAAGATGACTTAATACCCACCATAAGCCTCTAGGTCATGAGAATATCCCTTATGTTCAAAATCAAAATTAAATAGGAAAAGAAATTGAGTAAGATGCCTCACACCCGCTCCAGCTTCCTTAGTCACCTTATACAGGAAGTCTGTAAAACAGTAAGGGCAGGTGTGAGTGGAATTTTTATTACATGATATGCATGTTACTGAACACTTTTCTAAGTGTTTGTTTCTTTCTAAAAAATAGTTTACTTTTTCTTTTATTGTCTCTTCTTCTTTTGGAATTATTTGTAGCCACTGACGAAATCCCCTAAATATACACTTTGGACATATAGGATCTTTAATAAAATTTGAACATGATAGGCACTCTTGATGTGGATATGGATGGGATTCGTTTTCAAATGGCAATGCCTGTATAGTGGCATTCAAAAAATAGTTTTTCATAATGATCGAATGCCGTGGTTTATGCCTTAATGACAGAGATAAAAGCTAGAGCGCACGCTAAAGAGGTATATTTCCAAGAATGGTTAATCCTCTCCTGTGTGTTCATGTTATATTTAGGAAGAGGAAATATATAAATGTTTTGTTTTTTATGTGATAATTTGTTAACTAAGCTATTTTTTCTTCATTAATACAATTGAGAACCCTACAAAGACTGCTGCGATAATTGCTGCGAAAATAAAAGTTAAATATTTGTATTTTTCAAAAAACCTTCCGTCATCTTCATCACATGCGTTTCCTATGCCATCTCCGTCTCCATCTAATTGATCATAGTTGCTTTTTTCAGGACAGTTATCTAATAAATTGATTATTCCATCTCTATCAAAATCCTCACAAGCATCCCCTATATTGTTATAGTTTATGTCTTTTTGAAGAGGATTTGGTAGATCTCTACAATTATCGTTATCGTTTTTTATTCCGTCTCCATCAAAATCATCTACATATTCGCTATTTCTAAAAGTATTAACGCTTAAGTCAAATTCTACAGGTAAATTTTTTGCTCCTGACCTTGCATTACTTTCTCCATATTCTCCGAAATAAAATCTAAAACTCTCTACACAGTTATTATTAATATTAAAATATCCGAACGATTTGCTATCTCCTCCAATATACTCAAAGAAAGATATTTCTTTAATTTTTAAAACGTCGCTATAACCTAAGACTAATCTTAGTGAATTTGTGTTTATTTCCTGGTTGAAGATTAATTCATAATGGAAATTATTTGTATTCTTTATGAAATCTATTTTTTGGTTTCCATTATATATCTCAATTGAATTTAATGTAGAATCTCTAAGATCTATAGATACTTTTTTTACTTTCTTTGAACTTGGATTCTCAAATGTGGCTTCTAAAGACCTGCTATTCTCGCTGACTAAATACGTATTATAATTATTGTCGAATATTTTTTCTACTTCACTTATAGGTTCTCCTACTATTTGCTTGACGAACCAATTTTGAAGCTTGTTATAATATCCTCCTACGTTTTTTTCTATATTATGGCCTCCGGCCATATAGGATTTTGGAGAACTTAAAGATAGATATTCACTTGGCAACTCAAATCTTACATCTCCAATATATTCTTCGCAATAAACATCAATGTCTGAGAAGAACTCATACTCACTTGCTTCAAATGCTAAAACCGTCGGTAAGACCATTGTAGATGCTATTAGAATTATTAATAAACTATTTAATCTCTTCATGTTCTTCATTACCTTTTATTAGGTATCCTCCGATTATTAACAAAGTTCCGAATAATATAAATCCTATAATTCTAAAAGCTCCACTTAGATATAATAAATCGTTAAATGCTATTTTTATAAGAGTTGCTCCGAGTAACAATCCTGCTAATTGTTTGCCCCCTCTTGTTTCTACATGTGAGAACATTGTAAGAGTATATATTAACCATAAAATAGATAGAACTATTTGAGCTGCCTCGTTTTTTAATCCTAAATACCATGAATACTTGTAAAGCGAATAAATAAATGCAAATCCTCCGATTAGGAAACTTGCTGCATTTACTTTGAAATTTATGTTTTTCTTAAATAGTACTAGGAAGGATATTACTATTGCTAGTAAGAAAAATATGAAGAAAGTTGCATGTTCAAAGCTTGTTTCGAATCTTAGTATGAATGCGTACCAGAAAGTTATTAATCCAAGTAAGATGTATGAATAAGACTTGTAAAAGTTGGCGTCTTCGGCTTTGCTTGAAATTATTGAGAATAAAACATACTCTATGGCAAAGAGTATTAAGAAGAAATCTTTATCTACACTATTTATTAGCATTAGGAATCCTAGATTTATAGTTATTATTCCAATGGAGAGCAATGTATGTAAGACAGATTTTGAGACTTCTGATTTTTGTGATTTGAAATAGAGTATCTCTGCCATATAGACAAATGAAAATAACATTACGAAGATCCCATATATGCTTAGGGGTAGATCAAAGAGCTGATACACGAAGGATAAAAATAATATACTAAGGGATGCGACAGTTAATGACTCAAAAGTTGAGAATTCTTTCTTTTGATTCCTTGTTGAAAATAATAACACTGAAGTCTTGTATAAGATAAATATCAGCGTCATAAAAATCATTGGAATTGCTTTGTTATCTGCTGAAGTAAGCCTCTCGAATGAATATAAAATAAATAAACTTATTACCACATAAGAACTTAGTCTGAGATCATACCAGTTTTCTGCAAATGAAAGAACTACTAATCCAATAGAAAGTAAAATGTAGAAGCTCATTACAAATAGATCATCTTTTAGAGTTCCTGTGATGAATGGAATTAGGTATCCTCCGACTAATGCGAAATATGCTATTACTTTTGATTTGAAAGTTATGCTTAGTATTACTGATGAGACTAGGAATGCAACTGCTAGTAAGATTCCTATTAATTCAGGGATCACTTGGTATTCTAAGACCCCAACGCCAATTGTTAAAAATTCTATGATGTAGGCTCCCCCAAAGATGATGTTTGACCATTGTTCTTTACTCTTTCTTAAAGTAGATGCTAAACCAAATAATATGAATCCTAAGGTAACTCCAATTATTATTTGGCCTGTTTCTCCGATCCAATTATTTGCAACTGCATAGAAAAGAAATGAAATTGCACCGATGATGATTCCTAGAACTCCTATAAATGTAATTACTTGATTGAAGGTTAACTTTGGAAAATTATATGATTCTTTCACTTCTTCTTCTATTTTTTCTGGATCAATTTCAGGTTCCTCAGAATAATAATTTGCCTCTACGTGTCTCTCCAGTTTTGACAACCTAAGATCTTGCTTTTCTAATCTCTTTAAAATTTCTTCATTAGAAATCATACTATATGCATGATTTAAATTGATTTATAAAACTAGCGAATGAATTAAATGCTTAAGAATAAGCTTTAGAATGGAGGTCTTTTAGTTTTGAATTGTTTCTGAAATTCTTTAGAAGCGAATTTATTTCTTCAGCTACTGCGTTTTTTAGATCAAGCGGGTGGAGAGTTTTGTTCTTGAAATCTTTTTCGACGGCTTCGTAATTGTCGTATTCTAAATTTCCTCCGAATTTATCTGACCTGTTTACTATAAATTTTGTATTATTGCTTTCCTTTAATATAAATATTAGATATTTTAGAATTGCCATAATTCCATTATTTGTATCTCCGGGCACACATTCTGCTTTGTTTATTTTTTTAATAACTGTTTTTTCGTCATCCATTAAATCAATTTTTGTTGACTCCACACTTGAACTCATTTTTTCTCCAACCAAACCTCTAATCATTGGACTCATTAATTCGATTCTTGATTCGTATCCGATTTTTGGCAAGAATTCTCTTGCATATACCATTATTTTTCTTTGATCTACTCCTGCAAATTGGGCGTCAACTTTTAAGTATTCCTCATCAAGTGCTTGCATTAAGGGATAAATCATTCCGGAGAGTTTTGCGTCGCTTCCGATAGCACTCTTTACCCCTTCTGATGCCGCTCTTTTAGTATTGTTAAGACTTGAGAAGGTACTTAGTTTTAGAATGTCATTAAAATAATCTTTATTTAATTGTAAATCTCTTCCTCTTACAAATTCTAATTTATTTATTGGGACGTCAATAATTTTTAGAATGGTTACTATGGCTTCCTTGTAATAATCATATCTTTTATCTAGTCTTTCCCAAGGAACACTATCTAATGCTGCGTGGAGATCTGCTATTAGAATCTTTACTTTACAGTCAGCTTTTAAAAAATCTGCAATTTTTAGCATTTGAAAGAAATATGCAATAGAGATGCTGCCTGTAGGCATTGTTCCCC
>JADFNI010000057.1 GCA_022563455.1 Nanobdellota archaeon | reverse complement strand
ATACTTGAGATACCTTATCAGTTAGAGAATTCGTATCCTCAGTGACTGATATCTTCCACAATTTAAAACACTTATTGTCAGAAACTGTGAATGAATCTGTTAGAGTATATTCCTTTCCAGTTGTATTCACTGAAACGCTAAAAGTCTTATTGCTTGTTGTTAAAGCATCAGCCTCTTGCATTTTCAGAGCAGAACTGTCGGGAGCTTGATTATAGTCAGACAAAGATTGTGTTGAAGTCTGAGGACCGTTAGGAATATCAAACTCGACATATATTGGGTAATAACTAGATAATCTAGAAACTGCAAAATAATGTCCGGGTTTAAGATCCTTAATAGTTACTGTTCCGCTTGAAAGCGTTGCAGTAGTCTCAGAAGTCTCATCACAAGTTGTCTCTCTTGGCTTATTCCAACAAGAAATTGGTTCTTCAACATAGACCTCTATCGAAGGGTCTACTGTTGAACCAGTGTACTGGTTTTTAGCATTAAAGTCGAAATTAACAAATTTCTCACTCCATGCACCATTACCTGATGTTGGTCCTCCTCCAGCAGAGAAGGAAAACATGCCTCCGTCCTTGACGAAACCATAATAACCACCTACTCCTAATAAAAGTACGATCACCACAATTGAAAGAATAGACATAATTCCGCCCATTCCTTTTTTATTTGTGTTGATTTTTTGTATTTTCATTAGAACACCTAATATTTAGTTAGGAGCAAAAAGGGAATTTTGTTTAAAACAATAGTAAATATATGTTAAGGATCACAAAGCTTAACATATATTTACTATATTTATAAAGGGAATTTTCTGTTCGGAGGGATGGTTGCATCAGTTATTGGAAGACTTGCCCTCGGTGTTTTTATTGGGATGCTTATTTTTGGAATCATTTCTGCATTAGGAGTTATGGATAAAGAAAAACTTAGTGAGCGATGGAAGGAGGATCCTAGGGCTACAGGATTTGGATTTTTTATGTTCACTCAAGGATTGAGTTCAACTACTCCCGCATGGGAAGTTTTTGATAAGAAGATTCAAATCCCATATCCTGATTCAACAGACATTTTAGGATTATTTATATTTGCAATAATTTCTGTAGGACTTATACGCCTTACTGGAATAAAAAATAATATTCTTCTTTCATGGATAACATTCATAATCTTAATGATTAGCTTTTGGTTTATTTGGAAAATAATAATGTATTATGCTTTCTTATGGGGATCTAGCTTAATGGGTCTAACTTATTTAGAAGCTTCACAGGTCAGAGAAAATGTTCTTATAAAAGGTGAACAGATTGGGCTTCCGTTACTGTTGTTGAGCCTCTTTGTATTTTTAGCCGGAATTAAATTATTACCACATCCAAGATGAACTATCAGCAAGTTGAGTGTTACAATTGTAAGGAAACAAATCTAGAAATAGATAGTTTTATCATTGATCACAAAGATAAACAAGTAAGACTTAATTGTTATTGTAAGAATTGTCAAACCTCAGAGTTAGTTGTTTTCAATTTCTTAGGAAAAAGAATTTCTTTAGAAATCTGGTGATTATTCCATTTCCAATTGGGATTCTTCAAATAGGTGGTTGCCTTTTTTCTTTTTCTGTGAAATATACTTCTTTAAAAATATCTGATCGATCCAAGTAATCGGTTGTATGGTCATAAACAAAAACGGACCGGTATTGATCGTCTCTTTGTCTTAGGGCCATTGCTGTTTTTTTGTAGCTTTTTGTAACCTGTAAAACTCTCGTTCCAAAAGAATGTCTAAGGGAATAAAGAGTTATATTATATCTTGGTTTTCCTTGGTCGTCGGTATATGATAGATGAAGGAGTTTGGAATCTTGCAAGGCCTTTTTGAAACATCGTGTTATTGTACCCCTTAATGGCCGACCATCCCTTGTCCTCCAATGATTTGAAGGAAACAACCACTCCTCCGAATAATAGCCATCTTTTTTTGTTTTTGAAATGTATTGGAGAATTTTGTCAAAGATAAAATTAGGGATAGGGAGTTTGTCGGCGTGTCTTTGTTTATTATTTTCAGCCGGGATAAAAAGTTGTTGGCTATTAAAATCTATATGAGAAATCTTTATTGCCATTGATTCTTTTGGCCTTAAACCTAAATAATACATTAAAATAAAAATCATACAATTTCTTATTCTCTCAAATTTTCCCCCTTTTGTAAATTTTCTTTTTCTATTTTTAGGACTTAAAACATAATGTAAAATTTTTGACAATTCCCTCTGAGATATTATTTGAGGGAGTCTTTTTCTTTTTCTCATGTGATGGTTTCCATCACCTCGTCGATAAAGCTATAAATTTGACTTCTTTTAAAAGCTTGACGGTAAGAAACTCAATCAAACAAAAGGCTTATAGCCTGTTTGTCTTTCAGATTATTGCCCCCATTTCTGCATTTTTTACTGTTTTTGAGTTTTGGAAACATTTATATAGTAAATAGTATACTATAAACTATGATTAGTAAAAAGGAGGTAAAGGAAAAGATGGAAGTTATACAAGTATCCCGAGAGGCATTTGTTGAGAAGTGCCTTCATTGTGATAAAAAGTTGAAACCCGCAAATAGTGAGAAAACTGCAACAGCGAACTTAAAACAACATTTGTTATGGTGTGAAAAAAATCCTGAAAACAAAAAATGAACAATTTAAAAAGATTGAATTCGTTAGTTAGAACATGCCACATCAATGCGTACACTGTTCTAAGATACACATTACTGAGGCATAATAATAATTTCTTAATATCTTTTCCTTGTCTTGAATGATTAATCCATTCAAGCGAAAAATAACTTGGATGTCTCTTGACACATTCAATAAAGTAAATTCGTTTTCTACATTTAGGGTTTTCCCAAACAAACGAGAGATCGCAGTTTATTCTATTATGGCCATTAATTATCCTATTCCTTTTTCTTTTGCACCAGTTACAAATCTTGCTATCAAGCGTTTTGCGATAAGATGGGGGTGGATTCGATGAATAGGTATTTGTTAAGGTTTATGGTCGGAGGGATTTATGGACTTTTTAATTCTTTGAAGATTATTTATATTTATGGTAGTCTTTTGCCTTTGCCTTTTATACTTTTATTTGTGATAATTGAATCAATGATAGAGGTTTTCTTAATTATAATTTTATACAATAAATTTGTTGAGTGGTGGTTTGATGAGTGAAAAAGTAAAATATACGTGTCCTGTGAATGATTGTAAACTTACAATATTTATTGATTTTGATGCAATTAAACAAGACAGATACATCCAATGTGCAAGTTGTGGATGGCAAGGACTGAATGAAAATTATATAGGCCCTAAGAAGGAGGAGGTTTTATTTCCATGAAATCTCAAGAAATGAATCTAAGCCAAAAAGTGAGGGTTAATTTAGAGGAGACTAACATTTCCTTAGATTCTCAAGAATTTACCCCAAAAAGTGGGGTAAGAAGC
>JADFNI010000031.1 GCA_022563455.1 Nanobdellota archaeon | reverse complement strand
TAGCTCTTACCGGCATGAGAAGCAAGCGAAGGGGAGGTCTTCTCCAGGCTCTACTCCAGGAACACTTTCATCGCTATCCGATGATACCGAGAGGCCCTCAAGTTGCCTCCTTTGACGTTCTTTGATTTTCTTCTGCTTTTCCTCCCATTCCTTCTCTATTTGCCAACCCTCTTTATAGTTTGATCGATCGTGAATAAAAATACAGGTGTCACCGTATCCACAGTATCTGAGTACCCAGACATTTCATTTACAGTTATGAACAAGATGCCCACCCCGTCTCCTTGTAGTCCTTGCAAATTTCTGGATTATAATCAATTACCAGAAGCTTCTTTTTATCTTTTACAAGATCTTTTAAAAGAATGGAGCCCATTCGGTGAGCACCTATAAGGAGTATTTCTTTTTCTCCATCGTTTTTGTATTCAAGTCTTTCACTTATTGGTAAAAATCGAAATAAGCTTAATGGGAGCATGACAAACTTATACAGATTTTCTTTAAATTCTATAAAGTATGGTGTTAAGGACATGGTAATTATTGTAGCTAAGATAATTGTTGAAAACATTGCTGCGTCAAGTACTCCTAGACTAACTCCGAGAATTCCTATAATTAATGAGAACTCTGAGAGTTGAGCTAAGGAAATTGCTGTGAAAAAACTAGTCTTAGGCCTATAGCCTCCGATCCTCATTAAGATAAATGTAAATAATGGTTTTATTATAATTCCTATAATTATCAATGCGCTTAGTAAACGAAGATTGTCCCCTATTCCTTCGAATACTATCTGGGTTCCAAGGGCTACGAAGAAAAGAATTGCGAAGAAATCTCGAAGCGGCGTAACTCTAGATTCTAGTTCGATTTTAAATCTTGAGTTAGCAAGAGAAACACCTGCGATAAATGCTCCGATGACTATTGAGAGCTCTGCTAAGTATGATAAGATTATAAACATAAATAAGACTGCTAATGAAGCTAAGAATAAAAGTTCTGAGGACCTTGCAGCGAATTTAAAGATTTTATTTAGAACAAATTTTTGGAGAATCAATGCTACTGCTAATATTAATAGAAGTTTGCTGAATGCTATAGTCAAGGCGACTATTTCGAATCCCCCTGTCTTGAAAACTACAATTGCTATAATTGCAATTAAATCTTGTAATAATAATATTCCTAGAACAAGTCTTCCATGAAGCGTTACAAGTTCTCCTCTGTCTGAGAGTAATTTAATATCGACCATGGTTGAGCCAAAGGCTAAAATTACCCCTATGTAAGCTGCTTGAAGATTACTTAGTCCTAGAAAACCAGCTAAGAAAAAAGCTATACTAAAAATAATTAAAACCTGTGCAATTCCAATAATTAAAATCTTTTTCAAGTTAGCTTCCCTTATTTTTCTAAAGGAGATTTCGAGTCCTGCAGTGAAAAGTAAAAACGCTATTCCAATTTCTGAAAATGCTGTGATTAGCTCTGTGTTTTTAATATATCCTAAAACGAGTGGACCTATAATTAATCCAGTTATAACATATGCTGGGATTAGTGGTTGTTTGAATATTTTGGCAAAGAAAGCTAAGAAAGTTGACAAGATCAAAATGAGACCTATATCTAGTATTATTGTTTCAGCTGTTGATAAATGTAAAAATTGTCCACCAATAGAATCAACAATGGAAGTTACAAGACCATTAATATTCACCATCTTATAAATAGGTTAATTTTTAGCTTTTTATAGATATTGCTTTAGAAGACCGCAGCGTCTCTGCTCATATGACTATCCATTCCAAGGCTTATTCCAAAAGATTTTCTTCCGATTTCGCTTATCACTTTTTTTGGATTGTTTGCAAGGCTTGCAATTTTTAATTTACATTTTGCTTTTCTGCAAATTTTGATGTTTTGAATTGCTTTGGATAATGCTAGAGATTTATTTTTTCCAGTTAAATCTGAGATTTCATTCATTGGAATTACTAGCGAGATTCCTTTTCTTACGGCTTCTTTTGCAACAACATGATTTAGTCCTGAATCTCTTTGTTTAAGAGTGTCTTTTAGATTAATTCCTGTTGGTAGGATTAGATAATCTATTTTTAGGGTTTCAATTGCTCTTCGGTTGAATGCATCGTCAGATCCTTTTAGTGCTATTACTCCTTTGAATTTTGAATCTCTTAGGGAGGCGATTATTCTTCTTGCTTCGGATTCACTTGATGTTATTAGATAGCCTTCTGGCTGATTGTTTGGATTAAGGTCTCTTTTTGATGTTATTTTGGCCAATTGGACCCCATCTTTTTGAGGAAATAGGTTTAGGTCTTTCATGTTTTAGAGAAGATTGTGAGACTTTTTAATAATTGGGGTTAAGACTAATATATATTTTTTCTATGTCCAATTCTTAGAATATTTATTATTCGACCATCTATTTCAAAAATGATCCTGTAGTTCCCAACCCTTAATCTAAATGAATTGGAACCTGCCAGTCTTTTTATATCTGAAGAAATAAACTCTTTTAAGGTATTTATTTTTCTTAGAATTCTTTTGGCATTGATTTGTTCTAGTCTATCAAGGTCTTCTAAACCTTTTTTTGCCCACTCAATATCCCTTTTCATAAGCCGTACTTTTTCATAACTTCCTCATGGGAAACAGTCTCTCCTTTCCTAACTTGCATTCTTGCTTCTTCTATTTCTCTTTTAGTCTTCTCATTTAACTCTAAAGACTCCTCAAGTAAATAAGCGATAACTTCGTTATATGTTTCCCTTTCATAAATTTTTGCTTTGTCAAGGGAACTTTTTATTTCGTTGGATATTTGTATTGTTGTTGCCATGTTATAATGTCTTATAAGTGATTATAGGAGGGTATAGTATATAAACGTTTTTGTTTTTGGAATTCACCCAAAATCAAAAAAAATATTCAACAAACCTTAAATACACGATATATATCTATATAACATGTGGACAGCTAAGATTAGTTTTGATGCAAGTGAATATAATCTAGCAGCAAAGCATGCAAAACAAGAAAATATCAGATTGTTAATGTTTCCATTGTCTTGGACATATGAAAAAACTGGAGTTTTCCTAAACCTTGCTGGATTTCTTTATGGGGAAGAAAAATCAAAAAAAAGATTTATAAGATTATGGAGGGGGGATAAGAATAACAGGATCTTAGATATTGAATTTAATAAAGACTTCTTTGTGGCAACAGCAAGAGACGATATCGAAGCAAAAACGCTTTATAATAAATATATTATCTTTTCAAGACCAATACAAATTGATGAAAATGGAATAGAGACTATGGTTGTAAATTCTTTTGAAAAAAAACATATTGAAAATTTAATTAAAACTCTTGAAAAAATATTCAACGTTAGGATTCATTATATTAAACAAGAAAAGATAAAAAACATCTCAGTTAGAGCAGAAGCTCCAGATTTAACAGAAAAACAAAAGAGTGCCATGAATTTGGCTGTTAGTAGAGGGTATTACAAGTATCCTAGAAAGACTTCGATTCAAGACTTGGCTAAAATTTCTGAACTTGGATTTTCGACATTTCATGCACATTTGAGAAAAGCCGAACAAAAACTAA
Source organism: Nanobdellota archaeon (assembly GCA_022563455.1). GTDB lineage: Archaea > Nanobdellota > Nanobdellia > Pacearchaeales > GW2011-AR1 > JAGVXH01. The sequence continues at coordinate 9,364 of JADFNI010000031.1, read as the reverse complement.
TGCCCTTTTTCTTTACTCAGTAGACACGATATATATCGCTATAAATAATATGTAGTCTTTTTTTGTTAGTTATTTATGGAAAATAGTTTAGAAAAATTGACTGTTGAGAGAGAAAAAGAAATTCTGGCCTATAAGGGGCTAGGTATTGACTATGGCTTAGTAGTTGGAACTGAAAGTGGACAAATTTTGACCACTAACGGGAAGAATTATATCGAGATCTTAGAGTCAACATGGGGATACGATGAATCAACTGGAAAATTATACAGGCAAGATTGGGGTAATGATGGAGAAAGTGTAAATGTAGGGTATATAGACAGAACCTCTGGAGAGTTTAGAGTATTTTACGATAAGGAATCTAAAGAATTTAGTTTCTTTGATCATTATAGGGGGCTTTGTAATTTAACAACTGGGTCAATAGATGATGCATTGAAAGGAAAGAGATTACCTGTTGTAGAAGCTGAAATCCTTAGTTTTTATGAAGATAGCAGCAGCGAATACAAATTCGATGCCATGCTCAGGGTTTTAGAAGAAACAGGAAGTAAAAGTTATATTCCAAAGTCTAATAAGCAAAATGGATTGAGTGTTCTTGGTTATAATAGATCAAACACTCTTGATTCATCAGGTTCTATTCTTGAAAGGCCTTTTTCAGAGGGAATTGATTCTCACATAGTTACAATGGCAGCAGCCCCTTTGAAAGAAATTGGAAGGCTTAATGGGTCTGTTAAAGAAATAAACTTTTAAAGAACCTCTAAATAAGAAAGGGAAATTTTACGATTTATGGGATAAAAATAGGATAAAAATAATAAATAAATAACTACCCACTAATCAAAGTTCCAACAAACTTTTTATTTCTCAAAATAGAATCAATATCTTTAAGGGAGCCAACAATATAAGTTGGAATCTTATTTTTCATAATGATTTTTGAGGCTGATTGATCTAAAACGAAATGTTGTCCTGCTGAATATGTCATCTCCTTTACAATATCGTTAAATTTTTTCCATGTAATTTTTGGGATAAACTTTGCAGATTTATGTGTCTTTGGATTTGAAGTATAAAGGCCTTTAACATTTGTTAGATTGATGAATGGACATTTCAGAAATGCTGCAATTCCGGCAGCAGTTCCGTCTGACGTATTATTTTTTTTATATTTAAGAGCTCCTGCGAAGACGACTTTGTTATGGATAAGTAGCTTTGGAATTTTTTTCATATTGAATGGAATTTCTTCGTTTGCAGTTCTTCCAAAAAATCTTGCCATAAATTTTGCATGAAGCCTTGTAACAGCAATTCCAGCCATTGACTGATCTTTTGTATTTTTGTGGAGTCTTTTTAGGGCTGAGATATATTTCCTGGCTGTTGTTCCGCCTCCAGTGATTACAACAAACTTATGTTTTGGATTATTATCTATTAATTTTTTGAATCTTACTAAAAAATTTTCATCCACTTCATTTGGAACTATTCTTGACCCACCAAGACTAATCACCCATAGTTTTTCGTTCATTATATAAAAAGATGAATTTGGTTTATATAACTTCCCTCAAACAACAGTAAATAATCTATCATCATTCACATCAAACACCTTCAATCTAACTCCCGAGTCTAACCATCCATGAGCGTAGTTTAATGCAGCAAAAGCGTTTACTAAGTTTTCGGAATCTTCAAAATGATGGGCGTCTGAGACGTAGTTGCTTACCATCTCAATTATTTCTTTTGCTTCTGTTTCTTTTCCTTTAGAGATAGAATCTTTAACTCTAGATAAAGCTGACTCTGTTAGATTAAAATATTTCTTGACTTTTTCCTTGGTTATTGTATTTTCCATAAATCTCTGCCTCAATTAGGATTTATAAATCTATTTTTCCAACATAGAATAAGGAGTATGTTTTCTTATGACAAATTTTGATCCGATTATTTCTGAGATTACGGCTGAGATTGAAAAAGAATCTACGGCTGCTCTGAAAACTCCTTCAAGAAGTGGGATGTGTGTTTCATCTGCTACAGTGTCTAGGATTTCTTTTATTTCTTCTGGACTTAAAACGATTCTTGTAATTTGTCTTTGTCCAATTCTTACAATAATTATTGGCTTTGCTGGACCTGGACACTCAATTGAGGAAATTGAGGGATCTTCTAAAAACGCGTTGATCTTGCCGTAACCCTCTATATGTTTCGTAATTTCATTAATCTTTGGTTTAAGAGGATTTGTTCTAGGTGCTTGAGGTCTTGGTGGAAAAGATCTCGGAGGAATTCTTCTAGGTGATTTTTGATTGGGGAAAATTGGCTTTAGAGGAATTAGAGGAATTATAGGAATTAGAGGTTTAGGAGGCACAAGCTGTTTTAATTTTTTTGGAATTACTGGGGCTATTGGTATCGGATGCATTCTAGGAGTAATAGGTTTTTTTATTGGTTCGATTTTTCTAGGGACTCCAGGTATTGTTTTTTGATTCATTGAAGCATGCATAACTTCTTGAGAAATTTTTGGAACGAGAGAAGTATCTATAGTTTCTTTTTCATTAATTTTAATTTTATGGTTTATAGAAACTTTAATTGCTTCGAATACAAATCTTTTGATAAATGGAAGTCTAGAAATTAGGACTTCTCGTTCACTACTCATAATTCTGGAAGGGGCTTTGGTCTTATCTTTTGGCTCCCTGGAGGTCCTGGTCTTTGACCTGGAGGAATCATCCCTGGATGCATTTGTTCTCCAGGTGACATTTGCATTCTGGAAGGTTGCATATTCTCTTCAATCGCAGAATAACCATGATAGCCGGGCTCTTCAGACCTTGATCTTAATTTTCCTTCCATTATAACTAGGCCTTTAGCAATAGTTTTATTTTGATCAAGTAGCGCGTCTATTTTCTTAAGCATATCAGAATCGTCTACTTTATCTCCCTTAACAAAGCTCCTAGCAGCACCTTCAAATACACGAAGTAATTCTGAGAGATTGTCTGACAAAGTTCCAAATTTAATAGATAAATTAGTCATAGCATGTTGCAAACCTACAAAATTTTCAATGAGCATTTCTTCTCTTTGTCCTGCACTTAGTTTTTTCTTTTTTGATTTCTTTTCTTCGACCTCTACTTCTGGTTCTTCAATAGACTTATTCTCATCAAGCTCATTATCTTCCTTAACGGTATCTTCTCCTTTCTTCTTCACAACTTTTTTCACCATGATAAAGTTAAGATAAACTTATTTATAAATATATTGGGAGAAAAGTTTTAATAGATAATATATTATAACTTATCTTTAAATTTAATAAGGATTATTTTATATACTTAAATATAAGTGAATATTAATGAAAATGTCTAGATCAACTTCTATTAAAAGTAAGGGAGATTATTTATCCAATTTAAAAAGAAATCTTTGTATTTCATTTTCGTTAGTAGGAATTGGAATTGGATTATTATCATCTGGTAACGCCTTTAGTAGACAAAGAAACGTATATCATGATGGAATAGTAGATAATAGTTTATATTTTTACAATGAGGAAATAATTGATTCTGAAAGTGGACATTTTTCGAATAGATTGGTAATTCATGAGGGTTATGAGACAATTACGTTAACAGACTATATTAATAAACATAGTATATTGGGGGACGAATATGAAGGTGATAAAATTGAAAGGGCGACTATAAAAAAACCAAATTATGATGTCTTCGTTATTACAAATAATATCTCTTTAGAAGGATATAATAGAAGATATAGAGATATTCGACGTATAATTAAATCGCAATTAGGGGAAGATGGAAAAAGATCTAAGTTAAAATATGGTCCTTTTTATCATGTAGATAATTAATATTGGATGGGCGTAGGAGGAATCTAACCCCCACTTTCTGGGCTGGAGCCAGATGGACTAAACATTATCCGATACACCCGTCATGATTTTTGGAATCAATTTGAGTTCATTTTCTTCCAATATAAATATTTTGTAACCACCCATTAAAAACCTATTCTTTTTTGGTTTTTTATGACATACTAAAAATCCTAGTTTACAGTTAAAATCGTCTAAATATCTAGCTAGCTGTTTTATTTCTTTAGAAGATATGTCTTTCGCTAAATAATCCTTAATTTCAATAATCGATTTTTCCCCTTTTCGTTCAAAAACTATATCTGCAAATCCTCTTTTTGATTTTACTAATCTATTAACCTTTCCATATCCGCTAAGCTTTATTGAAATATCTTCTTCAAACTTTTTTGCCCTGTCTCTTACTTCCTTTAATCCTACTCCATACAATCTTAATCTTTGATAAGGAAATTCTTTATTTGCCAACTCGTATGCTTCAAATATCCCCTTTTCAAAGATATCTTGAACATGAGTATTACAACTTTTATTTATTTCTCTTTGGGTCACCAAGGGGTTTTGTTCAATAAAATTAATTATTTTTTTCTTTATCATTGATGTTCTTTTCATTTGTCCAGAAATTCTTTTCACTCCAGATGCATTATATGCCCCTTCCATACTTCCAAACAGTTTATGTGGAAAAGATTTTGATTTATCTATAATTTCATTTAATGTAATAAATGGATTAGCTTTTATTAAATCTATAATCTTTTTTCTTTTTTCTTTAGGAGTTCTGTCATATGAGTTTATTCGTGGGTAATTAATTCCAGCAGCCTCATAAACGTCCTTTGTATTTTCAAAAACTGTAAATAAATTTATTTTTGTATCTTTTCTTATTGTTTGCCCTCCTGCTTTTGGATGACTTTTGATATAGTCAATTAAAATTTTTCTTTTTTCTTCAATTGATTTTATTTTAAAGGATCTAGGCGACCTTATTTTTGCATCCTCAAAAGCCTCCTTCATACCTCCATTGTATAGTCTATTTATTTTAATACTAAATTTACTTTTTATATCCCTTACTGTTGCATTAGGATTATCCCTTATATATTTTCTAACTTTTTCCTTACGTATTTCAAGATCTTTATACATAAATATATTAGGATACGCTCCTATTTATAGTTTACTATTGTATTATGAACCCAATATTTAAAACAGATATATGCACCTCCAATCATGTTCCGGGGCCAAAACTAAACAAGCCGCTTCATTTCTTCAATTTCCTGAACAGAAATAGCTGCCCCATTAAATTTGACTGCATATAGTAAAGCGTCTAGAAGATCTTTGTTCTTTTTCATACCTAGAAGATCTTTTTTGAAAGCTATGTATAATAATTCTGAGGATCTGATAAATTTATATTTTTTGTAACCCTCTAAAAGAGAAAGAGTTGCTGAAACTTTCATATGGACTTTTTTTTCAATTAGTTTTTCTAAATTTCTTGGAGCTTCTGTAATAAGTCTTGTAGTTCTTTCGTCTACCACTATTACATTGTCTGCTTTGCATAAATTTGAAAATGCTAAACAAGAAGCTTCTCCCTTATGGATTATGGTTACTTTTTTCCCGCCATTTGTTTCTCTTATAATGCCGTTTGTTGTTTTTAAAATTTTCTTGGTTTCGCTATCTAATTTTTGATCTGTTACAAACTCTGTGGACATCTTAAAAATTCCCTTGTCAATTAAATTTTGGACTTGGATCGATTCAAGTTTATACTTCTTTATTTTGCTTGGCCGGTCTATTACTTCGAATTTAACTGAGGGAGTTAAAATAAATTCCCCATCAAATACCCCTTTTAGTTTTTCTAATGTAGTAAGCATTCCGGCCATTGTCAGTGAAATTATTGGTCCTGTGTCAAATATTAAATACTTCATCCAAAAATATCCTCTGCGATTTTTATACGTTTTTTAATTGGCAGCGAAATAGCGTGTTTTGCATTTGAGATATGAGACTGTCCAATATAGGAGGATAAATCCCAAAGACTAATGCCTAGAAGATTTGCTGTTTGTTCTGAGGAAAGACCATGTTCGTAAAGTTTAAACGCCTTATTTATTTCTGCTTTTCTGAAAATGTCTTTGATATAAATTCCTAAATTTCCTTCTATACTATTGATTGAATTCCTAATCCTCCCATAATATACCCTAGCTTTATCAATTTCTCCTCTTTCAAGCGCCTTAATTGAAGAATTCAAATTTTTTGTAACAGAAGAATAAAACAAATCCCATCCATGCATTTTTCTATAGTATTCTCGCTCAAGTACTTTCCCAATAGAATAAACAAGAACAGCAACCACAATAGTATCAGGATTTTGAGTAATAGCTGCTTGGGATACTACCCTGTTTGAGAGCTCTTTTATTTCGTGGGGATTATCCTCTTGGATAAAACGCCTAACTCCCTTTAGAATACTAAGAATGTTTTCCCTCTCTTCCATGGAGAAGAAGAGGGGAGAAGTTATATAAATCTTTGTTGGCACAGTTTGTTATGAAGATTTTGCTCGACACAAATTTTATAATAGCTTGTGTAAAAGAGAATATTTATTTTGATAGCCTTGCTGATAAACTTTTTTCGGAGGAAATTGAATGGATTATTCCCCAAGATGTTTTAAACGAGCTTGGAAATATTAAAGATACTCATGGTATTATGGTTAAGGATCGAGAAGCGGCTTTGCTTTCTTTTGAAATATTAAAGCACTTGAAACATACTGTTGTTGAATTGCCTGGAAAGAATCCTAATGTAGATATAAAGATAGTGAACTATTTGATTGATAATCCTCAGGTAGTTCTTGCTACTATGGATAAAGATTTAAAATCTCGTGTAAAGAATAAAATATTGAGTGTTAGAGGGAAGGGGAAATTGGGAATTGTTTAATCAAAACCTTTTTAAAGCAAAATTTTCTAGAGTCAATATGTTCTATGAAGTTTTAGTGACTGATCATGTAAGAGTAGACCCTAATAAGTTTGGTATGGATACTGACGAGGCTGTGCGGGTGCAACTTGAAGAAGAGTATTCTAGTTTTCAAGACAAAGATATTGGGACTGTTGTTTCAGTTTTAGATGTTTTAAAAGTTAAAGAAGGGATAATTATTCCTGGAGATGGGGCGGCTTACTACGAATCGACATTTAAATTAATCGTGTTTAAACCTGAACTTCAAGAGTTAATTTATGGAAAAATTGAAGAAATTACTAATTTTGGAGCCTTTATGGATATGGGAGTGATCAGAGGAATGATCCATATAAGTCAGACAATGGATGACTTTGTTTCATTTTCTGATTCTGGGGTTTTAACTGGAAAGGATGGGAAGAAGAATTTGGTTAAGTATGATATTTGCATTGCTAGAATTGTTGCTATTTCTTACAAAGGGGAAGAACCAAAGATTGGACTTACAATGAGACAACCTGGTCTTGGAAAGTTAGAATGGATAAAAGCTGAAAGTGAAAAGGCTGACAAAGATGCTAAACAAGCGGCTGCTAAGGAAACTAAAGCGGCAAAGAAAAAGGAGACTAAGTAATGGTGATTAAAGAAAAGGCATGTTTGAATTGTAGAACAATCTATTTGGGAGACAAGTGTACTAATTGTGGAGAAACTCCTTCAAGTGATTCATTTAAAGGAAGAATTCATATTTTTAAATCAGAAAAATCAGAAATGGCAAAGAACATGGGGATCAATAGCGAAGGAGAATTCGCAATAAAGAGCAAATAGAAATTTGATATAAAATGGAAATAAAAATAATTACAGACAAAAAAAATCCTTTTTTGGAAAGACAAGAAATTGTGGCAGAAATTAATTCGGATGTAACTCCGAGTAATATAGAGGTAGTTGAAGCTCTTGGAAAGAATGGAGATCTTACTGTTATTAAAAAAATTGGTTCGAATTTCGGAAAACATATTTTCAAAGTAGATGCATATGTATATGACTCGATTGACTCAAAAGATAAAATAGAAACTGTTCCTCAAAAAGTTCGAAAGAAAATGGAAGCTGATAAGAAAGCTCTTGAAGATAAAGCGAAGGCTGAAAAAGAGGCAGCTTCGAAGGCTGAAGAAGAGGCTAAGGCTGCTGAGGCGGAGAAATCTACTGAGGAAGAGACTGCACCTGAATCTAAAAGTGAAGAGACTACAGAAACTAAAAAAGAAGTAAAGGAAGAATAATCAATGGCAATTAAAAGTAAGATTAAAGGAAAGAAAAAACATGTTAATAAAAAAACTTCTGTGAAATATAAAAAATATACAATTGAGGGCGGAAAGATTGTGAAGAAGGAAAGGAGTTGTCCTCGGTGTGGACCTGGAATATTTTTATCTATGGGGCAAAGAAGAGCTTATTGTGGTCGGTGCCACTTTACGGAATTTGAAAGAAAAGAAGTTGAACCAAAGCTTGAGGCTAAATAAATCTGAACTGCATTGTTGCATAAGCGGGGATTAAAAAATAAAAGGATAAATAAACCTGAAAATTAATTATAGATAAATGGAAACCAAAACAAAGAGGATATTTATGACAATATTCTTATTCTTTATTGCGGGACTCTTTGAGATTGGTGGAGCTTACTTAATATGGCTTTGGTTACGGGAGGGATTTATATGGATTCTTGGAATTTTGGGATTAGTTATTTTATTTTCATACGGAGTTATCCAAACTTTTCAACCATCACACTTTCATAGAATTTATGCTGCCTATGGAGGGGTGTTTATTGTTATGGCGCTATTTTGGGGATGGATATTTGATAATATTGCTCCTGACACTTTTGATTTAATCGGTGCATTTATAGCTCTTATCGGAGCAGGAATAATATTTTATTGGCCGAGAAGGGGTGAGAAAATATGGTAAACATCATAATAATTTCTTTGATCTTATTTTTTGTAGCGGCGCTTTTTGAAATTGGTGGAGGATATATGATTTGGCGATGGCTTAAATATAAAAAAGATTTGTTTATAGGATTATTTGGAGGATTGGCGCTATTTAGTTATGGAGTTATTCAAACTCTTCAACAAGCGAATTTTGGTAGAACTTATGCGGCTTATGGGGGGATATTTATTTTTTCTTCTATAATTTGGGGGGCAATTGTAGACAAGAAAACACCAGATAGATATGAGATTATTGGGGCATTGATTACTCTTGTTGGTGCATTGATAATCTTCTTCGCACCGCGTTAGGAATCTTTATAAGCTTATATATCAAATAGGATTTATGAAAACAATAAATGTAGAAGAATTAAAAAAGAAAATAGATTCTGATGAAAAGTTTAGGCTGATTAATGTTCTTTCTAAAAATAGCTTTGATGGTCAGCATATTCCCAAATCAATAAATATTCCTGGAAGTGAGCTAGAGGAGAGATCTACAAAAGAGCTACCGGATAAAGATGAAGAAATAATTGTTTATTGTGCTAGTAAAACATGTCAGGCTTCTCCTCATGCCGTAAAAAAACTTGAAGAACTAGGATACACAAATGTTACTGATTTTGAAGATGGATTGGCCGGTTGGCAAGATGCAGGATATAAGTTTGAATAAATTCTTAATTAAACTTTATATCTCCCAATATTTTCCAACTAG
>JADFNI010000056.1 GCA_022563455.1 Nanobdellota archaeon | reverse complement strand
TCCATACATTTTGATCAACTGTCCATGGTGTGGCAAAAAATTAAGATGGAATGATGGTGTAATTGATGGTGAACCAAAACAATGGCGATTGTTTTGTTCTAGAAATGATTGTACGTTTTCAAATCATTTAGGTGAATCTACAGCACCAAGAGATGTATCACTACCTGTAGTCTTAGTTGATGAGGATGTTTATTCTAGATGTCCATCATTAATCATTGCTACTGTTGATAAATTTGCACAAATTGCATTGAAGTCAGAAGTTAGAGCAATTTTTGGTAGGGTTGACACATGGTGTGATTATTGTGGATTTTTAGATAGTAGTATAACAAATCACGCATCATACCACCGAGGTACAGGAAAAAAACCTGAAGATTACATTGATAAAAATATAACAGTACTTCCCCCTGAAATGATTATTCAAGATGAATTACACTTAATCTCAGGACCATTAGGTACACTCACTGGATTATATGAAACTGCAATTGAATATCTTTGTACTCATAAAGATATTAAACCAAAAATAATAGCTTCAACTGCAACAACAAGAGCTGCAGAAAATCAAATTCAAAAATTATTTAATCGTAAAACAACTAAAATTTTTCCACCTCAAATTGTTAAATTTGGTGATACCTTTTTCTCAAAAATTAATCTTGACATGCCAGGAAAAAAATATCTGGGGGTTTTAGCAACAGGTAAAAGTGGTTTAACCGTTTTAGCCAAAGTTTCAGCAGTAATTCTCAGACGAATAAGACAATTTGAAGAAGATGATACCTATGAGAAAAAAGATCTTGATCCATACTTTACCCTAGTATCTTACTTTAACTCTGTAAGAGAGCTGGGAGGTGCTTCTATGAGCTTTAAAGATTCAGTTCCAAATTTTATGAATCAAATCTATAATCTGTTTGATTATACTCCTCCTAAGATCCTTGATGACGATGTATTTGTAAAACCACCTGAAGAACTAGATGATTCAACAAAAGATCACAAAAAAGCACCATGGGAACAATTTAGAGGCTATCAATTCAAAGAATTGATCACTGAAGAATTAACATCTAGAAAAAATTCAGGTGAAATTCCTCAAATTCTAAGAAAATTATTTGATGGAATAAAAAATACTCCTCCTCCTGTAAATGGAAATTCTGATGATAATCAACCTGTTGATTTGCTACTTGCAACAAATATGCTCTCTGTAGGTGTTGATATTGGTAGATTAGGCATAATGATTGTTAACGGTCAACCAAAACAAAATTCAGAATACATACAAGCAACAGGAAGAATTGGAAGACAGAATCCTGGATTAATTGTTATACTTTATTCCTATACAAAACCCCGAGATCTTTCCTATTATGAAAATTTCAAAGATTTTCATTCTACATATTACAAAGATGTTGAAACTGTATCTCTTACACCATTTACCATTCGAGCAAGACAAACTGGTTTATTTGGTATAATAGTGGGGTTTTGTAGAATGTTGATTGATTCACTATCTCAACAAAGTGATGCACATTTATTCAATCAGCAAAATCCTGATCAACTTAAAGATATTGAAAAAATTAAACTTCAAATAGAAAAACGAGTTGAATCTGTAGACCCTGAAGAATTATCTGATACTAAAGACAATATAATGATGCTTTTGAATGATTGGGCAACCAAAGTAAATTATCATAAAACAAATTTGAAATATCGAGAACCACCAAGTGATAAGATCTCAACTAAACAATTGGAAAAATATGTGTATTTGTTAAAAACTGATGTTGAATCAAAACGACAATTAATTCCAGTTCCACTTTCATTAAGAAATGCAGAACAAGAAAATAATTTACGATATAGAGATGTACAAGATGAGGAAAAAGACGATGAGTAAAACTCCTGTAGAAACATACAAGCCATCACCAGGAAAACTTAGAGCAAGTCAATTAATTACTACATTTGGTCCAGGTTCACTTGTACAAACAGAACATGATTCTGTTTTAATTATGGGAACTAATTTTTGGTGGCATAAAAATAAGTTTATAATAAAAAATCATATGTATTTACAAAAAATTACTGGTAAAACTCATTTTCGAATGCCAGTGAAAAAAGGTAGAGAGCAATCAATTGTTTGTATGTCTTTTCCTAAATGGGGATCGTGTAAAAGTTGCAAATGGTTACAATACCATAAAGATTACCCACCAGACGAAAAAGGATTTCATTGTGCAACGTGTTCAGAAAAATATGGTGAATTACTTCCAGCAAGGTTAGTTGTGGTCTGTAAACAGGGCCATTTAGACGAATTTCCATGGGTAAAATGGGCTCATAGTAGACCAAGAAATCATCCAAATCCAGAAGGTGCTCCAGTATGTAAAGAAAATCCAAAATTAAAATGGAAAGGAGGTACAATGGCTAGCTCCCTTTCTAATTATAAAGTTGAATGTGAATGTGGTGAATGGAATTCTCTATCTAATTCACAGAATAGGACAGAAGGAATTCAATTATGGGATTCAGAAAATAATGCATGGTATACACATTCTTGTACAGGACAACTTCCATGGCTTGAACAAGAAGAAACATGTAGACGTGTTTTAAAAGATTCAACTAAACATAGCACTGACACAGAAATTGCATTTGGAATTACTGCAAGAGCATCAAGTTTGTATTATTCAAAAGTTATTAGAGGAATTATAATTCCTTCATTGGCACATCCTATTGTAAAATATTTAACAAGTCCAACAGGTGAAGAAAAAATTGCCACTGGAAGAGACTATGATAAAACTGATGAAGAGATAGCTGAAAACCTTTCAAAAAAAGTACCAGAATTTAAAATTAAATCATACACAAAAGAGCAAATACTTTACTTTATGGAAAAAATTCAATCACGTATTTCTAATCATGTATTAGAAACAGAAATGGACTTGAAAAAAATAGAATATGATGATTTACGAAAAAATGAAGAAGAACATGATTTAGATAAAACAGAAATTGATCCTGAAATTGTAATCAAAAGTGTACCTTTAGATAATGATCAGAAAAAGATTTTTGATGATGTAAGGGAGATTTCAATACTTACTGCCTTAGAGGTTCCAAGATACTTTACTAGAATTAATCCTCCTGGAGAAGTAAATCCAAACAATCAAAGTTCAAAACATAATATTTGTCAATTAGAATCTAAAGGTGGTAAAACAATTCATGGTCGACCAACAAAAAAACAGGATTGGTTACCGTGTGCAGTTAAAAAAGGTGAAGGAATTTTTATTGTCTTCAGTAGAGATTTCATCAATAATTGTTTGAGTGATGATGATTTACGTCAAAGACTAGATGATATGATAGAAAATCATAATGACTGGGAATTCTTCTCAAGTTGGCCATCTACTGTTAAAATTGATCAGCAGTTTATTCTATTACACTCAATTTCTCACCTACTAATCAAAGAAATAGCCTTGGAATCTGGATACAATGAAGCATCAATTTCTGAGCGGATTTATTCATC
>JADFNI010000030.1 GCA_022563455.1 Nanobdellota archaeon | reverse complement strand
GATTAGGAGAGAGAAGTCTACCAAATCTGCCGAGACGTTTATGGATATTTACATCAGTGTTGTTATCGCGGCTCCGATGCTGATGATGCTGTTATTGATTATGATTAACCTTAGCAACATTGGATTTACCTTGCCCGTCCCTGTTATTGCGATAATTGTTATTTCAATTGTTGCGGTGATCAATATTATCTTCCTGGTTTTCTTGCATATGAGTCAGAAAAAGATTTAGTTGAAAAATATATAAACCTATTTCGCGTTGATAATAAATGACTAATCAAAAGGGCGTGGTCTTCGGTATTGTTGGGGGTTTCTTGGCATTTGCAGGAGCTGGCGCCGCATTTTTTTGGGGGGATGATTTGTTGAATTTGGTTTATTTTCTTATAGGAAGTGGGGTTTTAATTATTATTTTCCCTTTTGTTCTTTCCTCCATTATTAAGGGTCGTAAGGCGCGCGAGAAAGAGGAGAAGTTTTTGGAAAAATATACGATTGACGTTATGAGGCTTTATGCTCCAGTGGACGGAATTGAGATATCTTGTGCACCTAAGATTTTTATAGAAGAAAATATCAAACAAGATATAATGGATGGAATTTCGGTCAATATTCCTACGCTTAAAATTGGGAAAGATTATTATGACTTATCTAGTGAAGGACGAAAGTACTTTGTTTCTGGAGAGGATCTGGATATTGACGAAAATGTGAATTTTATGTTTTCAAGTGAGTGGCCTAGTAAAATTGAGATATATGGGGATTTAGTGAATAAGCCTATTGGGCTTCAGGAGGGTATGAGTATTCTTGGTTTTTGCTATGTTCCTTATCATCTTGTTTATGATATTATGTTTCCAGTTATGATTCAGTTTTATGATTCTGAAGAACTTTTCCAGTTTCCAATCGCTGTTGTAATTGATAAGAGTCAGGCTCGTGAGGCACTACCTAGTAGTTCTGGGATTAGTTTGAGTTCCGAGATATGTTCTTTTGCAGATAAAGAAGTTCTTGTTAGTACTTTTGATACTAATTTGGAAGCGGTTCCTGCACAGATTAGCTTTAAGTGTTTAGATGATGTTTGTAATATTGGCGAGACTGTTACCCAGACTTCTGGAGAAGCTAGTTTGATTGGAGAATTTCCTGGATGTGTTAATGGATTTATTGTTGCAAGGGCCCAAGGGTATGCGGATTCTAAGTATCAGATATCGACTAATAGTGAAATTGTTGCAAATATAATAATGGACAAGAAATATTCAATTAATTTAGATCTTGGACGAGTAGACAAAGCTCTTGTTACTTTTGATTCGGTGGATTATACAACTACGATTCTTTATCCCGACTTTTTGTCTATTGAATTAATTGAGGGTCTTTACAATATTAGCGTTACTGTATATGACAATTCTTCTTTGAAATTTCCTGCAACAAGTGAAGAGAAATGTGTGGATGTTCCAGCTAGTGGTGCTCTTGGATATTTAGGAAAGAAAGAAGAGAAATGTTTTGACATTAGTCTTCCTGAAACTGACATTACCTTTGCAATTGTTGGTGGTGGAAAAGCTATCGAATATATAACTGCGGAGGAGCTTGAAGACTCTGTAGAATTAAATATAAATGTTCCTTTATTTGGGGTTCCTACGAATCTTGATGAACTTCAGAAGAATCAGATAGCTGCTGAGGATGAAAGGATAATATTGGAGTTTGAATGAAAAAAATATTTTTAATTTTAGTTGGAATTAGTATTCTTTTAGCTGGGTTTGTTTTAGCTGCTGGAGAATTTAATAATCCTGATTCACGTTTTGGTTCAGGTAGAGTTCAATATTATCAGCCTAGTTTTAACGATATTTATTCGTCAGGAGATGTTAGTTCTTACTGGCCAGCCTTAAGAAATATAGAAAATGACCAATGTGAGGCTGATAGTGATTTTATTATAGGAATTCCTCCTGGAGGATGTAGTCCCTCGGTTGTTCGAAGTGACTTGCTCGCTGAACAAAATGTTCCAGTATTTTGTCAACTTTATGCAATAAAAGTGAACCCCTTAATTAAGACTTCTTCTATTAGATCAATTTCTTTTAAAGGAGATTATCCTGAAGGGGTTAAGGGGATTAGCTTTCATCCGGCAAGAGCTGCTGTTAACTCATACAGGACTCTTCTTGGAGATCCCTACATAAATAATATTGGTTACGTTGTTATTATTTTGGATCGGCAAGCAAATGAATCAAACTTGGAAAACTTTATTTCAGGAGAACTTACTGCAAAAATAAGATACGATGCTGAAGATGCTCTTGGTGCTGGGAGAAGTGAATATTATTTGAATGAAATGTCTGAAGAAGATTGGTTAAATAATTATGCGGCGAGTTCATTTTTTGGAGGGCGAGGCTTTGTTAGAGTTGAATCGATGGATGACGGGGAGGCTAGGATTGGTCTTTATAATAACCATGAAAGATCTCCTTATAGAACTGTTACTTTGAAGGAAGGTGAGACTAGTAATTCAATTTATTTTCCAGGGTATTATTGTAAGGCTGGATTAAAGGTTCGGTTAAACGATTTTGTGGGCCCTGAGGATGAGGTATTGATGAACTTTGATGGGCAGTATTCTTGGGTTAGGAAAGGTTCAAAGTTTTTTGATACGCAGTGTAGTGTAAGAAGTATTGATATTGAGGACATGAAAGTTATTGATTCAGAGAAGAAAGAAAAGGGAGATCTTCTTGCTACTGTTGGTTTGCATTGTCCTGGGAAGAGATTTAATTTGAAACTTTATGAGAAAAGTGGTGAATCTGTTTCTATTGAATCTAAACTTGAAGAATGGGGAGATGACTTTTTTAAAAATGCAAATGATACAACTATTAGGTTGCTTGAAGATTATCGATTTGAAAAAGGAGAAGGGAGTGCTAGGGGATATGCTGAGGATACTCTTTACGAGCAAATTGAACTTTCTAAAAAACTTGGAAAACAAGGTACTCAAAAAGTATTGCTTGAGTTGTTTGTTGATAAATTTCCTAGTTCGGAAATAATTGAATCAATAAGGCTGGATCTTCAGAATGTTAATAATTATAATTATAGTGAGGCTTATAAGACTTTGTTTGTGAATGGGAAAATAAGATCTATTGGGATAGTTAACATTAAGAAAGAAACTGAAAATGCAGCCACTGTTGAATATTGGGTTGAAGGGTATGGGAGATTTGGACCTACTAATGAGAGTGACGGTAGGAATGATAATGATGGTGACGATTTGAATGGTGATGGGACAGTTAGGATTGTTAAGATTAAACCTGGGAGTGTTACTTTTACGTTTACTTCTAAAAATTCTAAATTAAAGAGTGGGAGATCAACTACTATTAGGGAAGGTAATTCGGCAAAGGTTGGAGGTGTAGTTATTGAAGTAAGAAAAATTAATATTGAGAAAAAGGCATCTGTTTCAATTATTCCTGAAGTAAGAAATACTGAGACTCAAGCTTCATTTACGTTTAATATTGGAATTGAAGAGCGGTTGCTTGAATTATCTCCTCAGAAAGCTGCCAAACTTCAGAAAAATATTAATAAAAGTATTAAGAAATGGGAAAATATAAATTCTAAACTTAATACTGTTCTTAGGGCTTGGAATGGAGCTTGTTATGCAACTTCTCTTGTTCTTAATTTGAAGAGTTCTCTTGGGAGTTTTGATGGGGAATCTATTGCAAGGAAAAATGTAATGCCTAAATATGAAGAGATTTGTAGGGTTAGAAAGGACCTGAGTAGATCGAAATGTATTCTTGAACAGTCTGATAATATTGAAAAGGATGTTAAAGAATATACAAATGCTCTTCAAAGAGTAAATAACCGTATGGATAAAGTTTTAGAGGAAGGTAAGACTGGGTCGGATCCTTTTGTTAAGGGGGAAAGTCTTGGTGGGCAGGGGAGTGTAATTAATCAAAAAAAATATATTGAAGCACTTCAAGCTGAACTTGATGGTAGGGGGAAATGGAGCGAGCAATCTGGATGTTTTGATAATGTTGATTGGGGAGAAGTCGATTGTGCCTTGAATTCTAAAGATTTGACTACAACTTCTCAAATAAGAGCTGCTTTACTTGATCAGGAGCTTAAAAATACAGGGGTTAGTAGTATAGCTAATGAAGACCTTGGTAGAATTTTGGCTAGTAATATTGAATATAAGAGGGCATTTGGAATCATATTGGCTTTAGAAGAAGAATATACTTTTGAAAAAGATGGGGATGAGATTATTTTTCCTGTCAGTGTTCCAACTGCTGAAAATCCCAAAGTTGGACAAGGGAATAATAGGCTTAGTGGGGCGCGATTAAATAGTCTTGTTAGTGGTGGACCTTTGGAGGGAGTAAAAGATAATGCTTCTTATTTTTCACAAATTATTTCTGCTAATGGCAAAAAATACTTATATGTTTATAGAGAAGTAATAGATTCTTCTGGAGATAAAGCTATAGACTATGTGGGTGCTTGGAATACTGGAGGGGCTATCGGAAGTGGGAAAGATAAGAAGATAATTATTGGGGAGAAGTTAACTGGGGCAATACAACTTGAAAAGGGTATTGTTACTGTTACACCTTCTAAAGGGGATGGGCAGTGTATTAATCCTATTGAGGCTGGTCATGCAAAAGTTAGTTATTATGAGAGTGGGCGAAATCAGGGGCTTCCAGCACTTGTGACATTTGATTTTGTGAATGGATGGTATGCTAAAGTATCTAATTCTGCTGGGACTCTTGTGGATGATAATCCTAAAGGGTATCGTGCAAGTGGGGATGTTGAAAATTTTCAACTTTGTAATGTAGGACGAGATGGAAGGGTTGAGACTAGGGACGACTTTTGTCAGAGTGTTGATTCAAATACTCAAAACTCTGTTAGTCAGATTGGGTGTGGAGATTTAAATGAAAGGGAAGTGCAAAGAATTTATCGAAATGCAAGGCTTGCAATTAGGGAGGCTGCACAGCAATATCCCCCAAATAAGGAAATATCTATTTTTGGTAGGCGTGTTGTGGTGGATCGGCCAAGAGCAGACACTGGAGACATTGAGTGTACAGACTTTATGAGTCCTAAAGACTGTAACAGGATGTTTAATGTGTGTGATCCTGTAATATGTCCTACTTCTAGATGTGATCTTGGAGGGAAGTATCCTGTGGCTAATGTTGTACAGAGTGGAATTGTTGGAAGTACACTTCTTTGTCTTCCAAATTTTCCAGAGGTTAAGGTCCCAATATGTTTGACTGGAGTTCATGCTGGACTGGATAATTATATTTCTGTTTTGAAATCCGAACAAGCTTGTTTGCAGGAGAGAATTGACACTGGGGCTTATGTTGGGATTTGTGATGAGATAACATCTATTTACACTTGTGAATTATTCTGGGAACAAGCATTTCCAATACTTGGCTCCATAACTATTAATTCATTTGAGAGAGCCTCTGGTGGTTCTCAAGGAACAAGAGGTGGTGGAGAATACAGAACTGTTAAATCGGCATTTGATAATTTGGAGAAAAGTTTAGAGTTTTTTGAGGCTAATTATGCTAATAGACTTTTTAGAGTGTTTAGTCTTCAAGGAGTTAGTGAGATTGGTACAGGAGTTTGTAGTAGTTTTGTTGGAACTAGTTATCCTAACAGTGCTAATTTATTGGATAGCATTTTAGAGCCTGAATCTCCTAGTCAATATTATGCAAGATTTAGTCAGGATCTTTTGAGTGATGCAACAATTCCTCCGACTGCACATTATAAGGTCTATTTTCATATCTTTGCTGGAAATGAGAAGGGTGTATCATACAGGGTTTATCTTCGAAATCCTCCTGCAACTAGTTATTATACTTCAAGTCCGACGATAGAAGTTGCTAGAGGTTTTATTCCAAAGGGAGAGGCAGTGGACGAATCAAGAGATCTTACAGCTCCAGAAGGGTATAAGGATTTATGTGTATTAGTTGATGGGCTTTTAAATTGCGGATTTGGAGAGACTACAAGTGACATTGGACTTGCTTTGGTTCAGAAAAAATATGTTTCTGAACAGGCTGAGGCAAGAGATATTGAAACTGAAGATGAATGTCTTAGTGGGACTAGATCTCTTCTTCCACTTATAAGTTTAAATCTTCAAGCAGGAATTGAAAAGGGAATTAATCCAGATATAGCATTTGATGGAATAATAAGAGTTTGCGCGACTAATAATCCTGGAGGGGCAATTGGACAGCTTACTAAATGGGAAAAGGTTGGACTGTGTGGAGATTCTTCATTGAAATGTTGGCTTGATACAGATTCTGTTAAAGAGGATTTAAGAATGCTTCAAGCATTTACTGGTGGAACAAGTGAGACACTTAATTATAGAAAGGGACTAATTGATAAGGCGACATATAGTTATGAAGAGGTTCAAAAAACTTTGACTCGTATTCGTCAATTGATTAGGAATTTGCAGCCTGGAGATTTGGTAGTTAGTGGGAATGTATGTCAAATACCTGTGGACATTCAAAAGAAAATAATTGATCCATTAGAAAGAATACTTGGAGATCCAGATTATTTAATTGAGGGGGACAATGTTATTGGAAGGATTCCGTCTGGAACTAATGCGGATCGAGCAGAAGCATATTCTTTGATTGCAGAAGTGCAAAGGCTTATTTCGAATCAAAATGGTGAGGTGGTTATTAGGACTAGTGGAGCTCGTCCTAAGGATGATGGGGCTTTGAGTGGTTCTAGTGGGGATGAAGATGAAGGGGGTGAAGATAATCAAGAAAATGTAGGGGATTTTATGATCTATAAATTAGATTGGGGAGATGTTAGAAATTATTACTATCGGTTTAATGATGGTTCTTGGGAGTGGTCTGTAGATCAAAATAATTGGGTTAATGTTAATGAAAAACTTCCAGGAATTGCAGCATCGCTTATTGATGAGAATATAGGCCTTGTTAAAATTAGACTCATAAATCAGGACTTTGAAGGGGGTAAAGAAACAATAGAACTTTCAGGAGCTCTTGCAGAAAAAAAAGGATTTAATGGTTATGAATCTTATTCTAGTAGATCTATTTCTGAAGATGGACTTGGGAGAGATGAAGTAATTACTGAAAGAAAGCTTGTTTTTGAGTTCGGTGACGTTGTAATTGGAGAGAGTGAGGCAAATAATCTTAAGTGTATTGGTAGTCGTCAGGTAAAAATTGGAGGGATTGATTATGATGGACAAGCAAAGGAAGATAGATTTGAAGGAATCTACTATTTAGAGATTGATATTGATACGGGTAGTGGTGAGGATTGGAGAGCTGTTGAAGTTGACAAGTGGATTAATAAAGATATTGTGGTTAGGGGTTTTCCTGAAGGTGGTCAAGATGGATATTATAATTTTTATGCTACAGATCTTTATGACTGTTTTATTGGTGAATCTAAGACTTCTGATGGTGTAATAGAAAAGACTCCTATAAATAAAAATGATGGGATTTCTGATAGTCCAGTTACATGTCAAGAATCTAATGGTGAGAATATCTTAAGAATTGCTAGGAGTTTAAAGACTAATGAAGATAAATTTAGTGATGAAGTTATTCTTTCAGAGACTGGAGTTAAGAATTTTGAATGTATGGTTTTGCAACTTGCAATGCAAGAGAGTAGTTTAGTACATTGTGGGAAAATTGGTGAGTGTAGTTTGGAATGTAATGGTGA
This sequence comes from Nanobdellota archaeon, assembly GCA_022563455.1. GTDB lineage: Archaea > Nanobdellota > Nanobdellia > Pacearchaeales > GW2011-AR1 > JAGVXH01. The sequence goes on along the minus strand of JADFNI010000030.1, from coordinate 5,427 downwards.
AAATATTTTAAAATTTGATGAGACTTCTAGTGGAGATTATAGTTATGGAATTATGCAATTAAATACTAGATCTTTTGGTCCTGATGAAGAATCTCTAGAAGATAATATCCGAACAGGAATAAATAATCTTATTGAGAAATATGATAGTAGGTCTAAGTATTATTATTGTTCTGGGGCGGCAAATGATGGAAATGGGGTTGTAACTGTGCAAGGAGAAAGAGTTACATATTCTAAATGGAAAAGGACAATAAGAGCTTATAATGGGTGGAATTATGATTGTTTTGATGATATTGAATGCTTAGATAATAGCGATTGTGGAGAAGGATATGGGGGTTGTGTAGGTGGATTTTGTGTAGATCTTGAAGGAAATAATAGGGGATATAAGTTTGGAGATCCGAATTATGTTGATAATGTTTTAGTGAGACAAAAAGGGGCTGTACTTGATAAATTTTCTGAATGTAAAATTTAACCATCATAGGGAGAGTAACATTCTATAGAATATTTCACATCCCCATTCGCTTCGCTTATGAGGAGAGAAGGATTCGAACCCTCGTAGGCATATACCACTGCGTCCTAAGCGCAGCCCGTTTGACCGCTCCGGCATCCCCTCATTAAGATAGGATAGAAGTCTTTCTTAAATACTAGGCCATAATATTCCTTTTTATACTTTTTGTAAAGCCATTTATCATTTTTTATAGGAATTCCTATATTTTCAAAAAGAATTTGTAAATCTTCCCATAGAGTTTTACTTGCTGTTGAAAGACCATATCCTCTTCTTCGTTTTCCACCTTCAGTAAGCATTATTCCTTGTAGAAACGCTCTTTTGAATTCCTTTTTTGACGATTTGATTATTTTTGGAACTTTTACTGTATGACTCTTTTTACCAATGGGAACTTCAAAAACTTGATTTAAAAGATTATATATTGCTTTACTGTCTATTGGTATATGCCATGATTGCTTTTTATTTGGTCTAGGTTTAACTGGATTAATATTAAATTCTCTATTGAAAATCTTAAAACATATTTTTTTGAAATATTCTATCAATTTTTTATCTGAGAGTTCTATTGTTATTTGTTTTTTACTTTTTTTAAGATGTCCATCTCCAATGATCATTGAAACGAAAATTGACAAATCTTTACTTAAGGTTAGGGGAATTCTTGTTTCTTTAGAAGGCCCATATTTTGCCTTTACAACAATATAGTCTTTGGTTATCCTTAAAATATTGAGATCTTTTTGAGATTCTAGAACCAGTTTCTTTATTTTCATATCTTTTAAAATAAATTTGAATTTAAATATGTTTCGTTGTCTGGCCTGTTCTTACTAATTTATATTTATTTTTTTAGATGTAGTCATAGAACTATTCAACTTCTTGTTGTTTCTTCTTCTTTCTTCTTTCGTTTTCTTTGATTTTCATTTTGTCTTCTAAGTCTAATCTTTCTAGAAGTTCTTTGTATCTGTTTCGAATAGTTACTTCAGTTATTCCTGCGACGTCAGCTACTTCTCTTTGAGTTTTCTTTTCGTCATTTATTAAGGCTGCAACGTATAAGGCTGCTGCTGCTATTCCTGCTGGACCTCTTCCACTAGTTAGTTCAGAAATTTCTGCTTTTTGTAATATCTTTAGTGCTTCATTTTGAGTTCCTGGGGATAAATGTAATGTTGAAGAGAATCTTGAGATATAGTCTTTTGGAGAACTTGGAGTGACTTTTAATCCTATTTTTCTAATTATAAATCTGTACGTTCTTCCTATTTCCTTTCTTTCAACTTCTGAAGCGCTTGAAATTTCATCTAAGGTTCTTGGAATGTTGTAAGATCTACAAGCAGCATAAATACATGAGGCTATAACTGACTCCATGCTTCTTCCACGAACGAGTCCTCTTTGTAAAACAAAATTATAAATTCTTGCTGATTCATCCCTTACTACGGACGGTAAATCTAGAAAAGAAGCTACTCTTCGAAGTTCTGACATTGCAAGTCTTAGGTTTCTTTCAATTGAAGTGGAGACTCTTTCTTGCCATTTTTTTAAACGAAGATATTTTCTTGTAGCTTGAGCTGAATCTAATTTATAGATGTCTGAAATTTCTCCGACGTTTGTAGTTAAACCTTTATCGAATTTTTGAAGCGAAATTGGGGCTCCTCCACGGGACTTTTTTTCAGATTTGTCGAAGGAACGTAGTTCATGAGAAGTATCAACCATTTTTTCTTCTACTAAAAGGCCACAAGCTCCGCAAATTACTTCTCCTCTTGTTTCGTCGTATATTAGCTTAGAACTATTACACTCTGGACACTGTTTAGCTTCGACCATAGTAAGGCTTTTAAAGGGACACCCTTTTTAAAGTTTTCGATAATTTACACGTGAAATTGACATAATTTTATAAATAAATTGAAAATTTACTAAAAAATATACTTGTTCTGTATTTTATTTAGTCAATTAGGACTGCTTGAACATTTCCTTCTTGAGAAGGCCTGTTTGTTATCTTTGCCTTCCCTAGATCCGTTTCGATAATGCTTCCTTTTGTTAAAATATTTTGTCTTGCAAGGAAAGTATTTGATGGTGTTTCAAGTACATTTTTTATTGCCACCTTTTTACCTTTTCCTTTTGAAATTACGTTTGCAATATTTTGTAAGAATGAAACTAGTTTATTTTTTCCGCCTCGTGTTCTCAAAACTTTAGTTTTGGACTCACCTAACTTTACAATTCTTTCTTGGCCTTGCCTTCCAGTAAGTTTTCTTTTCTTTGGTCGCTTGTAACGCCCTCCACTGTTCTTTCTTCCAGGTCTCATAATTAATTTTCTCATATTTACTTTAAATACCTTTCTAGTAGGATTCTTTGTCTAAATAATTTTAATAGAATCTAGTTACACCACATTTCTGAATAAATAAAATGTATGAAATATGGTTGTTCTACAAGATTTGCATAATATTTATAAGGTAAATTAACCAATTTTAATTAGCGAAATGAGTTACAAAAGGGTTGTTAAAAAAAAGGGGAAGAGCTATGGGCCATATATCTATGAAAGTTATAGAGATGAAAATGGAAAGGTGAAAAAAAGATATTTGGGAAAAGCAATAGAACCTAAAAAAAATATTGTTTCTTTGAAGTTCTTGGTTGGTTTTTTGGGAGTTTTATTTTTAATTGGTGCTGGTTACACCACAAATTACTTTGTTGAGAATTGGACGGATGATGTGAAATTTAAAGATTTTGTAACTGGATTTGTTTTTGAAGAAAAAATTGTTGAAGGAATAGGAGAAGAAGCGAAAGAGAAAGCGGAGACAGCAAAAGAAGAAGCGGAGGCCGTAACAGGAGCCGCAAAAGAATCCTCTGGGTCTGGAGGGCCTTCTACTGCTACTGAAAAGGTTGTTCCAGAAGGTGTTTTTGGAGATATGAATGGGGCTGAAGTTGATTTGTCTGTGGCAGAATCAGGTGAAGAGATAACTGGAAATGAAACAACAACTGAGGATATAGAAAATGAAACGACTGATGGAATTGAAGCGATAACTGGAAATGAAACAACAAATGACACTGAAGATGCAATATTTCCAGATATTCCAACTATAGATATCAATGAAACTCTTGTGAATGAGACTAATGAAACTCTTGATTTCAATGAAACCGCTGAAAATTTAACTTTTGTAAATGAAACAACAACTTTGGAAAATTTGACAGATACCAATATAACAATTGAAGATTTGAATATTACGAACGTTACGGTTTTGAACGAAACTTTGTTGAATGAGACTAACGAAACTGTTTCTAATATTAGTATTGAAAATATAACCACATTACAATATAAGGCTGTTATTGGACGACCGGTTAAGTGGATTAAGAAAATTAATGTGACAAATATAAGTTCTGGCTTAAATATTGAGCTTCCAAGTGGGGCAGAAAATATATCTATTTTGACTGATGAAGAAATAGTGATTGCGGAAAGTGAAATTGAAGAATATGAAGATCTGATTGAAGCTATTGGTCGGGAGGAAATTGCTGCTGGACTTCTTACAGGGGATGTGGTCTATGACTTAAAGAGTAATGGGGGATTTATTACGCGATTTTGGAATTTTATTAAGTCATTTGGTATTACTGGAAATGTGATTTTAATTGAAGAAGATTCTGAAAAGATAACTAGGACTGAAAATTCAACAGTTATTAATTTGAATTTGACAGAAATTATTGTTGGAGAAACAGAAATTGCTTTGGAATATTATACTGAAGCGCCAGTTGCTAATGAGACTAAGACTCCTGTTGGAAAAAGAATAATTGTTCACGCTCCTGATGAATTAAATTACACAGAAATTTTAGCTTATACTTTGGTTGATGAATATAATATTTCTATGAATCGAAGTGACATTGCACTTTATTGGTATGCTCCTTTAGAAGATGTTTCTAGTGAAGATATTTTAGAAGATATTTTAGGAATTGTAGAAGAAGTTACTTTGCTAGACTCTATAAACGATTCTTTTATAGATGAGATTTCTCTAGAAAGATTAAATATTTCTGATGGGGAAAATGTTACTGGAGTGATTGAAGAAGTTGCGGGTGGAGAAAATTCTAGCGATGATGAAATTGTTGTTGGTGAAGATATTGGTTCTAATGAAACCGATGAGTCTTTTAATATCCTTTTAACTGGCCAAGTTGTTTTAGATGATTTAGATGGTGGGGATTTTTTTGATGAAACTCTTGAAGGCGAAGTTGCACTCAGACTTTCAGGGGATAAGTCTGGACTTGTTAAAAAAAGAATAGAATTTGTCTCCTATGACTTTGATGGAGATGGGATTATGGATTATATTGAATGGGTTGTTCCTCATTTGTCGGCTCAAACTTATGAGTTTGTTGTAACTGATGTGTCGGACGAAAAAATATTTTTATATGAGGATGTTGTACCTGAAAATAATTTTACGCATTTGAATATTAGTGATGTTTCGCCTTATGATTCTTTAATGTTATATTTACCATTTGATACGAATACTAGTGCAAATATAGCATATGATTACACTGAAAATAATAATGATATGAATATTTACAATGGGAGCGAATTTGTAAGTGCTGGAAAAATTGGAGGAGCATTTAATTTTGATGGGGTTGATGATTACTCTGTAATAGATAACTCACCAGAATTAGAAGGTATGGTAACTGATTTTACTTTATCTTTGTGGGTGAAACCTGATTTTGATTCTACTACTTCTGATAATCATGTTCCAATAGATAAGTATGATGGAATTGGTGGGTGGAAGTTGTTATTTAGGCAGAATACAGATGTTTTTTCTTTTAGATTTCGGAATTCTGGGGTAAATCAACAGTGTGAGGTTACTAGTGCAATGACATTTAATGCAGGGACTTGGATCCATATTATTGGAACATGGGATGGGACTTATTCGGCAATATATATTGATGGGGTTTTGAATAATACCTGTTTGTTGACTGGTCCTATG
>JADFNI010000055.1 GCA_022563455.1 Nanobdellota archaeon | reverse complement strand
TAAAAGTTCTTGAACAATTAAGAAAATCATTTGATTTTCTAGTAAAAGAAAGAAAAACAAATAATCTTTGAAACTGAGGATAGAATAAACATAAACAAGAATATTTATTAAGTGAGGAAGTTGGAAATTATTATGGTTAAACTAAAAAAACTCTCCGTCAAGGGATACAGAAATATACAAGAAAATGTATTTGAGATCGGAGATCTAACTGTATTAATTGGAGAAAATAACTCTGGAAAGTCAAATATATTAAAAGCCATTGACTTATTTCTAAATTGGAATAATTCGTCCGATTACATTGCAAATCAAACTGGAGATGTGGTGGGAGATTTTTATGAATTGCATACTAAATTTAAGGACAAAAGATTATTTCTTCATCAAAGTCCTGGAGAAATAGAATTAATCGGAGAAATAGAATTAAGTGAGAAGGAATTTAAAGGACTGATTTCAGGACCAATAATGGAATTAGAAGGTCATCCAGGACTACATATAGTAGATATATCTAGAAAATTTATGATAAAAAGAAGAATAACTATAAATAAAGATAATAAAGTTTCATTAAAAACAGAATATGTTGGAACAACCTCCAATACTTTAAGCCAAGAAAATATAATGTTTTTAAATACGCTGAGTAACAAAGTATTCGCAAAACTGGAAGGTACTTTTAGGGTCGAAGACATTAATAAAAAACTTTCTTCAGGCAGTTCACCATCAAAGTTCTCAGATAAAGAAAAATTAAAATTTGTAGAAGATTTCCTACAAATAATATCTAACAAAATATTATTTATTCCAGCATATAGATTTATAGGTGAAGAGCCAGAAGTAGGAAACGATGCAGGAACTGGAGGAAAAAATCTTGTATCAAACTTTTTAAGATTAGAAAAGAATAAAAACCTAAATGGAAAACCAGTCGTGAGAGAAATTAATTCAAAAATAAAGGAGATAATTCCCGAAATTTCAGAAGTAGAAGCCTTAAGAGAAGATGGAAATAATTCTGTAGATCTATACTTCGATAGTTTTCCTTCCTCCCATGTAGGATCTGGAACGAATAACATAACGAATAACATGTTCCACATAACCTCTCAGAAGGATAAGATTATATTATTTGAGGAGCCAGAAACAAACATTCATGCAAAATTACAAAGAAGGTTATTAAACTTTCTCAAGGGTGAATCAGAAAATAGGCAGATAGTCCTAACAACTCACTCTCCAATATTCTCTAACCTTAACAAATCATCCAAACTATATCTCATAAAAAAAGAAAGCGGAATAATTAACATAAAATCTGTTGATTCAGAAGGAGATTTAGAGTTAGTAAGGCAGGAGCTAGGACTTGAAAACTCAGATATTTTTTATAATAATACTTTTCTTATTGTAGAAGGAAATTCTGAAAAAAGGGCAATTCCTATAATTCTAGAGAAAGAAAATCAAAGCTTAGGAAGTCTTGGTATTAAGGTTGTAAATATGGATGGAGCAAATAATATTCCTAATCTAAAAATATTGCTCAAGAATGTAAGGGATTTAGGGATTACTCCATTTATTCTAACAGACGAAGATAGTTGTGTAAAAAATCAACTTGAGGATCTAGAAAGAGAAGGGCTTATATCTTCTGAAGAATATTATGTCCTTAAGGAAAAAGAGTTTGAAGACTGTTTCAAGGAAAATGAAATAATTAGTACTTGCAAGAAGATATATGGAGATTCATTCGAATTATCTGAAGAAGAATTATCTAAACAAAGAAAAAGTGGAAAGAAGACAAGCAAAATTATTAGAGATTATATTCATTTAACAGATAATGTTCTGGGTCCTGAAATGAAGGTTAAGCTAGCATTAGAGCTAGCAAAAGGAATAAAAATTGAAAACGAATTTTATATAAATCTTAAAAAGATTATTAAAATTATTATCAATTAACAACCAAAGCAATCTTACCTTTTAATCCTTCAACTAACTCCTATGCATTTTCTTGATACTTCCCCCGGACCCACAATGCCCCTGGAGTTCAAATTTCCATAGACTCATACCTCAGTGGGACATTTGAAGATGACAAATAATGAGTTAAGATGTGAAATTAGTCATATATCACAATATTCTTTAAATAATACCTATCTCTAAGATATTTATGAAAGGACGTATATCATGGGATGGTAAGTATTCGGGAATAGTTGTGGATTGGTCAAAATTAGTTGACAATCCACTTAATAATGGATATTATGTTGAAGCTTTTTCTTCTGCTGATGCAATAATTGATTCACAAATTGAAAGCATGTTAAGGCAAATTTTTAATAGTTTTGAAAGTCAGAGCTTGATAAATGAACTTGAATCTACTAGGGAGGAATCTAAATTCTTTGGATCCGGAATGCTTAAGATTCTTAAAAATATTAATGTAATAGGTGGAAAGTTGTATAGTAAGGTTTTAGATTTTAAAAGAAATAGAAATAAAGTCTCACATAATATGTATGGAGAGTATAGTCTTGTAAGACTCCTTGATTATCCTAATCAATCTGAACTTGATCAAGCTGTTGAAGATAGTGCTAAGAAAATATTAGGAAGTGCATTAGATATTTTTAGTGAGTTAGTAGATATTAACAAAGGCCTTTCAGATGAATTTAAAAATATGAATCCAAGCGATAAAGTAAACTGGTTGATTAAAAAGAGACAAAATGAATGAAAGAAAAAGTAATAGGAAGTATCAATTAATATATTTCCTAACTTATCTGGACGAATATCACTATGAGCCTAAAAAGAGATTAAAAGAAGACCTAGTTAGAATGTTTAAATTAAAAAGAGATGGGGAAGATATTATTTATTACTGTATCCAAAACCATTTAATTCAATACTCCCTTTCTGCCGAAAGAATAAGTGGAAAAGACTACCTTACTTTAACCTTGGAGGGTTCTGATCATATTGATAGATTAAAAAGAAATAAAAGAGATGTTGAAAGTCATAAGACAACAAAGTTAGTGGCAGTTTTTACATTTATATTAGCATTGGGAGTGGGATTAGAAGCATTATCCTCATTTCCAGAAGGGATAATTTCTAATTCAATTATGAATATTTATCTTGTTACAATATCTTTATTTATCCTTTCAGGAATTTTAATCTCTGGCTACGAATTTTATAGATCTTTTTTTTGAAAATTCATGACCTTAGCTAATTGTCCAACTGGGTCAAATTCCCCCAGACCCACATTGCCCCCTGAGTTCAAATCTCCGTAGACTAATTCCAATATAGCTCCAAAAATTCTATCAATAAGCCTTTCTCACCAACTTATCAATCTTACCTTCAATCCTATCCAACTGCAAATTCTCCATAAGCTTTAACCTACAAAGTTCCGAAACACTAATTCCCCTCTCTTTAGCCTCTTTTTTCAAATAATTAAGAAATTCTGTTTCTACAACGACATGTAAGTGTGAGTTCTTTGGCATTTTCTCTCTCCCTTTTTATTTTATCTAAAATAATACAAAGCTCCTTCAATTTTAAGATAATTTCAGCCCCAATATCTTTTGCAAGCATTCCTTCCATCAAAAACAATATCCTAGAACCTTTAAATTAAATCGGAGAAATTTTTTATCCAAAAAATTATCCAATTTTTTTCTCCGATTCAATATATAAGATAATCTCATTGATTA
>JADFNI010000029.1 GCA_022563455.1 Nanobdellota archaeon | reverse complement strand
AGAAACTCGTGAAGAACAGGCAAAAATTTAGATGGAAGCAGAGGTCTTACAAGGTTAGAAAGCTCGGTCTTAAAGAGAAGTCTGACCCACTCGGAAGGAGCTGGCAGGGAAAAGGAATTGTTATTGAAAAATTCCAAAAAGAAGCTGCTCAGCCAAATTCTGCTATGAGAAAGTGCTGCAAAGTTCAGCTCGTACGTAACGGTAAACAGGTTGGGGTGTTTATTCCTGGAAACTTAGCTCAGAGATTTATTGATGAGCATGATGAAGTTCTTATTGAGCGTATTGGCGGTAAACAAGGACGTTCTAAAGGAGATATTAGAGGAATTCGTTTTCAGGTGATTAAAGTAAATGATCAGCCATTACACAGACTTGTGAGTGGAAAGATCGAGAAAGGTAGGAGATAAAGGTGCAATTCAAAGTTTTAGGATTATATGATATGTCACAAATTAAAGTAGAAGATAATACCCTTAGGCCATATATTAATCTAGATGGAAAGCTTCTTATTAAATCTCAGGGGCGTAACCTTGGGAAGTTTGGAGCTGCTAAGGTTCACATTATAGAGCGGCTTGCTTCTCGGATTGCTGTTCCAGGACATATTGGTAAGAAACATAAGATAATAACTTCCTGGGCTTCTGGAAAGTACAGTAACAATATGAAGATTGTTATCAGTGCACTGGAGAAGGTTGAGAAGAGAAAGAAAGAGAACCCCGTTCAGGTGTTTGTTCGTGCCATAGAGACTTGCTCTCCTCGAGATGAGATTACAACTATAGAGTATGGTGGTGCGCGTTACCCACAATCTGTGGATGTGAGTCCTCTAAGGCGCGTGAACCTAGCAATAAGATGGATAGTTCAAGGAGCTTACCAGAAATCTTTCGGGAAGAAAAAGAAAATGGCAGATTCACTTGCAAATGAGATTATTTTAGCTAGTGAAGGTAACATGGAATCTTACGCAAGAAGTAAGAAGAATGAATCTGAGAAACAAGCTGATGCTGCTCGATAGTTTTTAAGCTTTTGCTATGTTGGAAGGTTAACTTTAAGTTTTCTGAAAGAGGGTTTAGATTAACTATTCTAATAAATCTTAATTTCTCGACGGTAAATTGATTATTGAGATTTTGGGGAAAGGTTTTTAAAGTGAATTTTCAATCAACTAGGATGGCAGCAGATATGACTGAAAAAGTTAAAGAACTACAACAGAATCCATCGCATATTAGAAATATTGCTATTTGTGCTCATATTGATCATGGAAAAACTACATTTTCTGATAATCTTTTGGCTGGGGCTGGGATGATGAGTGAAGCGCTTGCTGGAAAGGCTCGGACACTTGATTTTCATGAGGATGAGGCTGAGCGAGGAATTACGATTGACTCGGCTTCAGTTTCTATGATCCATAATGTTGAGGGAGAGGACTATTTAATTAATTTAATTGATACTCCTGGGCATGTAGATTTTGGAGGAGACGTTACTAGGGCTATGAGGGCTGTGGACGGAGCGATTGTTCTTACATGCGCTAGTGAGGGAATAATGCCTCAAACCGAAACTGTTCTTAGACAAGCTTTGAAAGAAAGAGTACGTCCTATTTTATTTATTAACAAAGTAGATAGATTAATTCGAGAGGTTAAGCTTACACCTGAAGAAATGCAGAAGAGGTTTATTAAAATAATTAATGATGTTAATTCATTAATTACAAAACTTGCCGAGGATGGATATAAGGAAAAATTTCAGGTTTCTGTGAATGACGGATCAGTTGCTTTTGGTTCGGCTTTTCATAATTGGGCTTTGTCAATTCCTTATATGAAGAAAAAGAATATTTCTTTTAAAGAAATAATTGATGCGTATGAAGCGGGGGGAGAAGAATATAAGATTCTAGCTAAGAAAGCCCCCATTCATGAGGTTATTCTTAGTATGGTTGTGAATAATCATCCGGATCCAGTTACGGCTCAAAAATATAGGATTCCAAAAATCTGGCATGGAGATTTGGAGAGTGAGGCTGGACAAGACTTAATTAATTGTAATATTAATGGTGAGGTTGCTTTTGTTCCTATTAAGATTGTAGTGGATCCTCATGCAGGGGAAGTTGCTGCTGGAAGACTTTTTAGTGGAACAATTAAACAAGGAGATGAACTTTACATGAATATTGCTAAAACAAAAGTTAAGGCGCAACAAGTTTCTATTTACAAGGGAGCTAGTAGGGTTCAGTTGGATAGGGTTGTCGCTGGAAACATCGTCGGTATTGTTGGACTTCGAGATGTTGTTGTTGGGGAGACTATATCTGTGAATCCTATTGTACCATTTGAAGCTATTAGTCATTTGTTTGAGCCAGTTGTTACAAAATCTATTTCTGCAAAAAAGACTGCAGATTTACCTAAGTTAATTGAAGTACTTAGACAAGTTGGAAAAGAAGATCCTAGTCTTAGAATTGAGATAAATGAAGAGACCGGGGAATCGCTTATTTCTGGGATGGGAGAGCTTCATTTAGAAATTATTGAAAATCGGATTAAAACTGAGAAGGGACTAGATATTGAATGCGGTTCTCCGATTGTTGTTTTTAGAGAGTCTGTAATAAAGCCTAGTCCACCTGCAGAAGGGAGATCACCAAATAAACATAATAGTTTTTTCTTGACGGTGGAGCCTCTTGAAGATAATATTAGTGAAGCTATTGTTGAAGGAATTGTTCCTAGTGGTAGAATTAAGAAAAAAGATAAGGCGCTTGATGAGACTCTTGTAGGGCTTGGAATTACAAGGGATGAAGCTCAACAATATAGGGATGTATTTCAAGGAAATGTATTTTTGGACAAGACTAAAGGAGAAGTTCATATTGGAGAAGTAATTGAACTTGTCTTGGATTCTTTTGAAGAGGTTATGAAAGCTGGACCACTAGCACGAGAACCTACGCTTCGATTGAAAGTTTCTTTGGTGGATTTAAAACTTCATGAAGATTCAATTCATAGAGGGCCAGCTCAGGTATACCCTGCAATTAGAGAAGCTATTAGAGAAGCTTTTAAGGGGGCAACTCCTACAATATTTGAGCCAGTTCAAGTTCATCAAATTGAAGCACCAATTGAATTTATGGGGGCAGTTACTAGTTTAATATCTACAAAAAGGGGAAATTTGAATGATGTGCAGCAAGATGAAACTGGTATAACTATAAGGGCGGAACTTCCTGTCCAGGAAATGATTGGGTGGACTTCGGACCTTAGATCTGCAACTGAAGGACGAGGAGTGTCGAGCTTGGTTAGTCAGACATTTAAGAAAATGCCTAATGAACTTCAGGTTAAGGTTATTGCTCAAATACGGGAGCGGAAGGGGCTTGCCGAGAATCAGTAATTTTAATTTTTAACGGAAATTTCTATCGTAAAACTCTTCTTGCGTGCTTGATTGAGTACGCGGCGTAATTTTTTGTTCTGAAATTTCACTGTTAAGAATTAAAATTATTGGCCTGGTTTTGCTTTTTTAAGAAATTTTTTTTACATATTTTGCTGATTAGGGCTTATTTTGAGTGGAATAGGTAGGGACTTTTATGAATTTGACAAATTTTTTTTACACATTGTTGTGATTAGGTTTTAATTTGATGGAACAAGGAACTCCCTCACGGCAAAATAATTTGCTTAGAAGGAGTCCCTGTATCCAGTTGACTGACTGATTGGTTTTAGGTCAAGATGTACTTCATCTTGAAATACCGAGCTTTTGTGATTAAATATTAAATCGGCACTATTCCCGTGCCATTGCACACAGTGCAGCCACGACGAAGGGTTGTGTCGTAGCCACATCTCGGGCATGGTTTTCCCATTTTATTTCGTCTACGTTCCGGCACTCTTTGTGGTCTGTTGCGATTCGGTAGTCTCTCAATTCTGTCATTGAGATCTTCGATTGTTATGCAACCTCCTATTAGGGAGATAAAACCCAATCCCAAGAGCCCTGAGCCGAGTTTATTGAGGAAGAGTCTGCGAGAACAATTCTTTGCAGTTTGAAACCTCGAATGTGTCAATTTCATGTTTTATAATCTCTCGTTAATGTGTTAGCGATCAAAGTATGAGTTAGATAGTTCACTTAACGTGCTTGCTATTGCTTTAGATAATCCACCCCCTGGCATCATGTTATCAAGTGGCCCTGCGGCCGTCCATATTCTTCGAACTCCCTCCAGATTAATCCCGTGGTATGTCAATGTGACATTTGATCCACGCGATGCCCTAGCAATTTTACGAATATCTACCGTGTATTTTGCGACCAAACCCGCCCACGCGGTAGCAGTTACAACTTTTGCTGTAACTGATTTGGGAACTCCTGCCAGGGCGAGCATTTCCGTAGCAATTTTAGTGCCGATATTGAGAGAGCCTCTTCGCGTGGTTGCTTGTTGAATCTCCTCAGCTGATAAAATAACCACCACAGCATTGTGCGAGAGAACACTCTCTTTTACTTGCAAAGCGATTGCATTGCATGGGAATATTATTTTGATCGAAAGAGAGAGGACGATTAGTGATATACTTTTCTTCATGTGAGACACCTTAAGTTTAAGTAAACAGTTTCAATACCTGTTTGTTGTAGAGTAAAAGTACTGTAAGCCCATCAATTGAGTCAATGTGTTAATCTGGTTGCGAATTTCTCCTTTTTTAGGTATTTCGCCTGATTTTTGTGAATTTTGGTTATGGAATATCTTCGTTTGAAGGTATTTCGGAGATTTAACAAAGATCCAACTAGTATGTATTATCCTTGACTTTTCTTCGTGGAAACAAAGTATTTGTTATTTCTTGAGTGTCGTTTTGACTTTTGGAGTTCGATTAGAATTTCCTTGTCAGTTGTCGTTTGTTATTGTTTCCGGGGTTTGTTAGTTTTGTTAGTTGTTAAATATGATTGTTATAATAATTTAGATCTTATAGCCTTATAAGTATTTAGTTCTTCAATTTTGTAAGTGACTTAATTGTAATTGATATGCCTAATTTTTCTTCGAGATCTGACTTTACGATTCTTTGTTTTTTTGTGTCTAGTGGCTAATGGTTGTTGGAGAGTTAAAATAACAAATAATTTAAAAGGTTTCTTTTTGAAGTGTTTTTATGGTAAAGACATTATTTCCAACTAACAAAAATGAGCCACTTGCAAACTATATTGAAGGGATTCTTTCAAAATATGTTTCTCTTGGTGAATCGAAGGTTTTAGAAATTGGATGTGGTAATGGGCGGTTTGGTGTTGTTCTTGGGGGCAGGGTTGGAAGTTATTCAGGGATTGATCCTGATAAGGAATATATTGAGATTGCAAGAAAAAATTTTTCAGAGATAAATTATAAGGTTGGAAGTGCTGAGGATATTCCTTTTGATGAAAAGTTTGATGTATTATTTTATTCTTATTCTTGGCATTTCATCTTAGATTTTGATGAAGCATATAGCGAGATGAGAAGGGTTCTTGATGATGATGGGATCGTGTTTATAATGGAGCCTAAGGGAGAGGATTCAAATTGGGCTAGTCCTGTTTTGAATAGGGGCACTCCCGAATTTAATGAGGATCTTTTGAAAAGAAAGTTGAAAGATCTTGAAAGGGGGCGGAAAGCGATTTTAGAAAATAATTATTTTGATGTTGTCGAAGAAATAGATGAAAGATCTAAGATATATTTATTGAAAAAGAAAAAGTAGATCCAATGGGAAAGCTTTAAAAAGCAAATATTATATCATATTCTACGTTGTAATATATATTATGCGTATTAAATTAACTAAATAAAATATAAGAAAAAATGGCTAAAGAAAAACCAGGAATTAATATTGTCTTCGTTGGACATGTTGACCAAGGAAAGAGTACTGCTGTAGGTAGAATTCTTTTTGATGGTGGCGCAGTCTCTGAACAAGAGATGAAGAAGTACAAGGAAGAAGCAGAAAAACATGGTAAAGCGGGATTTGAATTTGCATATGTAATGGATAATTTGAAGGAAGAAAGAGAAAGAGGAGTTACTATTAACTTGTCTTATCAAAAGCTTCTCACTCAAAACTTTGAAGTTACAATAATTGATGCACCAGGACATAAGGATTTTGTGAAAAACATGATCACTGGAGCTTCACAAGCAGATTCTGCCTTTTTAGTTGTTGGATGTGAAGATGGCGTACAACCTCAGACAAAGGAACATATTTGGTTACTTAGAACTATGGGAGTTAAAGGCTTAGCAGTTTTAATTAATAAGATGGATGTTGTGGATTATTCTGAAGAGAAGTACAAAAAGGCTGTTGAGGACGTAACTGCTGTAATTAAACAAGCAGGATATAAACCAGAAGATACACCTTTTATTCCATGTAGTGCTCTTGTTGGTGAAAACATGACTAAGAAATCTGAAAAGCTTTCATGGTACAAAGGACCAACTGTTCTTGAACAGATGGATAAATTTCCATCACCAGAAAAACCAACAAATTTACCAATGAGAATGCCAATACAGGATGTCTATGATATTACTGGAATTGGTACTGTTCCTGTAGGAAAGATTGAAACAGGTATAATGAAGATCGGTCAAAAGGTCGTCGTTTTGCCAGGTAGATCTGGAACTGGTATTGAAGGAGAAGTTCGAAGTATCGAAGCTCATCATGAACAATTACAAGAAGCAGAAGCTGGAGATAATGTCGGTATCAACATTCGAGGTGTTGGTAAGAAAGATATGGCTCGAGGGGACGTTATTTGTGATGCTGCTCAACCTGCACAAATAGTTGAAGAATTTGAAGCGCAAATTGCGGTTATTAATCATCCAACTGTTATTGCTAAAGGTTATACTCCAGTATTTCATGTTCACACAGCTCAAATTCCATGTCAATTTGTGGAAATTAAGGCGAAGCTTGATCCTGCTACAGGTGCAGTTGTTCAAGAAAACCCTGACTTCATTAAGAATGGAGATGTTGCTATTGTAAGACTTAAACCTATTGGAAATCTTGTATTGGAATCTTCAGATAAGAATCCAAACATGGCAAGATTTGCGATAAGGGATGCAGGAATTACAGTTGCAGCAGGTGTTTGCAAATCTCTCGTTGCTAAAAAGTTATAATTTTATTTGATAATTTCTTTGTTAGAGCTAAGCTTGCGTACGTTAGTACGCCACGCTTAACTTTGCTTTGAATTTGTTGAACTAAAATTATAACTCTTGGTTGCTGTTTTTTGGGCTATTTGGCCCTTTTTTATTTTTTTATTAACTATTTTTTTATTTTTTGAGGTATACTTCTTTATAGAAATATAGAAACCTTTATATATAAGGTATACCTTAATATTTAGTAATGGTTGAGGCTATGGAAGCCAAGGTGGCTTATGGCGATTTGCAGGGTGACCCTGATAGGGTGATGGTACCGTTTGATTTTGAGAAGTTTAGGAGTAAGAGGGAATTTACTGATCGATTGGATACTTATTTTAGAGATCCTCCTGGAACACATCCTTTTTTGGATGCTGCTTATGGTTTTTCTAATTCTAAGTATGGGCGTTTTTTGGTTTAGAAAGAAGTGTTATTTTTTATCACAATAGTTTTTATAAAGTTGGATTCTGAGTTTTTGATATGGATGTTACGGTTAGAGAGAAAAATATTGAAGAAATTGAGGATAGGCTGTTATCAATGGATACTCCATTAAACAAAATAACTTATTTGGAGTCTGTTTTGAAAGAAGCTGGGTTTAATTTTGAAGTGAAGAGGTTTTTATGGGGTAGACTTTCAGACCTTTATTGTGAGCGAAAGATGTTTGAAAAGGCTGCTCGGGCGATGAGTAACAAGGCTGCTTTAGAAATCATGTCGAAAGATAGAATTGAGAGTTTTATAACTGCGGCTGAATTATATTCTAAAATTGGAAAAGTTGAGGATGCAGATGTTATGTTTGCTAGAGCTTCTAGGGATTCTGACGTTAATTCGATTGTTCGAGTGAAACTTGCTCGGAAGAATATATATTTTGGAGCTGCAAGAGAACTTGAGGGAAAAGGTAAGAGGGGATCTGCGGTAAAATTTTATGAGAAATTAATGAAAATGGCATTAGAAGACGTTGAAAGAACAATGATTAAGGAAAAATTGATTGGTTCTTATAAGGGGCTTGGGATGTTTAGAGAGGCACGACTTCTTGAAGGTGTTGATTAAATGGATGAGGATTTATTTTACGCCTTGATTAATGAATTGGCAAGTGAATATAGGCCTAATGATTTAAGGAGTAATGACAATATAGATTGCGAGGCTTACTGTAAACTTTTAGAGATGGGAGCTCAGAGTTTTAGAAGGTTAAGTGATTTTTACGGCAACGAATCTTTTTCAAATGAAAGGTATTTAATGGTTAGGACTCATGATATTCCCAGACTTATAAGTGAGGTTATGGGAAAAAAATTTATATTTCCCAAAAGTTATGAGGGACTTGACGAAAAGATTGAAGCTTTTACTGTGGGCTGGCTAAATGGCTATTTATAAAATAGTTAGGTGTAGTTAATATGCTCGGGGCATAAGAATCCCTGAATGGGTGCTTCGAAGAGCTGCTGTTTGGAAGCAAAAAAATAAAAAAATAAAAAGGGAATTAGATATCGCTTATATCTTCAGTGATGTCGAAACAATTGTCGTCGTATTCGGATTCTTCTTGTATTTCTGGCATTTTTGTTTAATTGGCCCATATGAATCTTCAAAACTTTTTTGAATGATTGCAGCCTCTTTTATTTAATCTTGAATGAATAATCCTGTTTATAAAGATTTGTGTAATTTTCATCCTCGTCGCTAAATAGCAAATGTTTTTAAAGGATAATTTATTTTTAGGAGGATCTATTTAAGATAAAAAAGATAAAATTTCTAATGAGCAAAAGCAAAAGTTTTTAAAGGGAAGATTTTTCTATTGAATGTTAGAACCTTTTTTGGTTAATCACATTATATCACATTTACAATGGGTGGGGAAGTTTGGGAATGGGCCTAAAAGACAATTCTAACTGATTAATAAATAAATATGGAGAAAAATATTATGGCAAAAGAAATATATAAAATATATAATTATCGATTTTTCTACAAGGATTTGAAGAATGGCTAAGATAAGCCCAACGTCGATAAAATACTCGATTGTTGCAGATTTTGTAGCTGATGGTCCGTTTCAAAAACCGGATGTCATTGGAGCTTTATTTGGTCAAACTGAAGGTTTACTTGGAACTGATATGGAACTAAGAGAACTTCAAAAGGAAGGTAAGATTGGTAGAATTGAAGTTGATTTGGTAACAGAGGGTGGGAAAACTACTGGAGAGATTGTTATTCCGTCTGCACTTGACAAAACTGAGACTACAATTATTGCGGCGTCCTTGGAGACAATTGATAAGATTGGGCCAACGGATGCAAAAATTACTATTAAGTCTATTGATGATGTTAGGGGTTCGAAAAGAGATTATATCTTGGAGCGAGCAAAAGCGCTTCTTGCAAATATAACGAATGAAGGAATGGATTCTACTGAAATTGAAAATGAACTTAGAGAATCGGTTAGAACTTCTAAGGCTGTCGAATATGGTCCTGAAGGTTTAGCTGCTGGTCCAAATATTGATAACGATAAGGAATTGATTGTTGTTGAGGGAAGGGCAGATGTTGTTAATTGCTTGAAGTACAATATTAAGAATGTTATTGGTATGCAAGGAACTCGTTTTCCAAAAACAATTGCTACACTTGGTGAGACTAAGGAATTGACTCTTTTTGTTGACGGAGATCGTGGTGGAAAGCTTATAGCTGAAAACGTTTGTAATAATGCAAAAATAGTTTACATAACAAGTGCTCCTGACGGAAAGGAAGTTGAAGAACTAACTGGAAAGGAACTAATGCAGTGTCTTCGAAAAAAGGTTCTTGCAAGTGAGTATTTGAAGCGTGTTGGAATGTCTAGTAGTGCATCTGTTAGTCGTTCAAATGTCGAGAAAATTGAAAGACGCTCAATTAATGATTCGGATATTAACACCCTAAGGGATCTTTCTGGTGAACTTAAGGGTAGAAATGTTCTTGTTCTTAATGAGGACTTGGAAGTTATTTATAATGTTCCTGCTTCAAGGCTCGAGAAACTTGACGCTACTGACGCGTTTGTTTTGATGACTACTAATGCTGCTGGGGCAGTTGTTAGTGGAGCTGAAAAACTTCAAGTGCGAGCGGTTGCAGCAAAGACTTTTGGAAAGAATATCGAGTCTAGTGTTGAACTTATATCTTTGTAATTTTTTTAGATTTTAATTGAAAATTTTGGCGTTGAAGAAAAGCTCGCGTACAATGGTACGCCACGCTTTTCTTCGCCTTAAACTTACATAATTAAAATCTAAAAATTTATTTTTTTAATCCTTTTTTTATTTTTAGGGTAATTTTATATACTATTTTTCATATTTTATATGATGGAAGGTGGCTATGGGAATAAAATTGGAAAATTGAAGTGGTTTTTTATTTTGCTTGGGCTTGCTATTTTTATTTACATAATTTGGTTTTTGTTTTTTAGTTTTAAGACTTGTGATTCTTGGGATTGCTTTAATAATAATCTTGAGAGATGTTCCAGGGCCACTTTTATTGGAGGAGACAGAATGATCTTTGAATATACTATTAGAGGAACTTCAGGAGAATCTTGTGTTGTTAATGTGAAGCTTTTGCAAGGGGAACTTAATAATCAAGATTCAATAAAGCTTGAAGGAAAAGAAATGAGATGCAGTTTGCCTAGTGGGATTATTATGATTCCTGAAAGTAATATTGGAAACTGTCATGGTGAATTAAAAGAAGGCTTGCAGGATCTTGTCATTAAAAAACTTCATACATATCTTGTCAGGAATCTTGGAAAACTTAATTTAGAATTGATTGATGGTCTTGAAGATTTGGAAATTTAGATTAAGAATCTTTATTTTTCTGTTCTTTTTTAAAGTCTTCTTCCCTTTCTTTTTCTTCTTGAATTCTTTGATCTCTTACGTCTGAAATTCGCTCTAAAATTCGTTTTGCCTTGTCTGGGTCTTCTCTGGCAACATTTAAGACATATAGAATCTTTCGAAGAATGTTATCATAGGACTCTTTTTTGTGTTCTTTTAGTTTTTCTAGTCTTAGCTTAGTTTCTTCTAAGACTTTTATCGTCGTTATCTTTTCAGAAACTATATTATTTTTGTTTGTTTTTTTACTACTCATGTTGTGGTATAAAAAGTATACCTATGTATACTTTTAAATGTTTTTGTCCTTCTAAAATTACAACAAATAACAAGGTTTATATACATTTCTTTTCTTGAAATTTTAACTAAATATAAAATGAAAAATATGAAAAAATACGTACTTTTAATGCCTGTTTTTGCTGCTATGTTACTTTTGACTGTAGGACTTGTTTCTGCTGGATCTTTAATTGATGAAAATAATATTATTGTAGAACTTAATGGCGTGGTTATTGGTGATACAAATCAACTTTCTAGCTTTGCTGGAGATGTTGTTCCTGTTAAGATAATCTTTGATGCTTTGGAAGATGCTCGAGATGTTGAAGTTTTAGTTAGTGTTAGGGATGGTAGAGACCACTCTGAGGCTGTAACTGGACTCTTTAATATTGAGGCCGATAAGCAGTATACTATGCTTTTATCTTTAAGAATTCCTTCAAATTTTGATGGGACTTCTAGAGACCTTACTCTTAATGTTGAAATTAACGGTATTGGTAATGGTACTGACTTTGATAAAGACTATAATCTTAGAGTTCAAAGAAGATCTTATACAATTGATGTTTTATCTGTAGACTATACTTCTACAGTTTCTGCTGGGGATTTATTTTCTATTGCAGTAGTTATTGAGAATAATGGTTTTAACGATGTTGAAGATAATTATGTTGTTGTTTCTATTCCCGCTCTTGATATATCTGTACGAGGATATGTTGGGGATTTAGACGCTAACGAAGATTACTCTAAAGATAATCACGAAGAAGACGCTATTGAAGAAGTCGTATACTTAAGAATTCCAGAAGACGCTGTAAAAGGTGTTTACGATATGGAAATTAGAGTATACAATGATGACTCTTCTATGGTAGTTGTTCGACCTATCAATATTGAAGGATCTGCTTCTACTGTAATTGCAGCTGATAAAAGTAAGGATTTGAACGCAGGAGAAACTGTAACATACGAACTTGTTATTGTTAATTCTGGATCAAGTGTAAGAGTTTTTGAGATTTCAAGTGTATCTGGAGAATCTCTCTTTGTATCTGTTCCTTCAGTGGTTGCTGTTGGTCCTGATTCTAGTGAAGTGATCGAGGTACTTGTAACTGCAAATGCAGGAGCATCTATTGGAACTTATACTTTTACTGTAAACGTTGATGATACACAAGTTGTGTTTGGGGCTAATGTTGTAGGAGAAGATGTATCTGCTTCTACAGTTGCTTTGACTGTTGTACTTGTAATAATCTTTGTTGTTCTCCTTGCTGTTTTGGTTGTTCTTCTCACACGAAAAGAAAAACCAATGGAAGAAGTAGAAACTAGTTACTACTAACTAAACTAATAATTTTTTGTTTTATTTTCTCCCTCCTTTTTTCTTTGAGGGATTTGCTTTTTTTAGATTTTTAAGCTAATAACCTTAGAAATATTCTCTTGCATGCTTACGCCATAGAGGTTTGTGGCTTCTGTTATGAGTGTATAATCTCCTTTTTTTTGAGCTAAACTTTTTAGATAGTTTTTTATAATTATTTATGTAGGTTGTTTGATGACTTATTCAGTTTACACGACGGAGAGTTTTGAGCGAGAAATAGCAAAATTTTCACAAAGCGAGAAGAATAAAATAAGGAAGATTTTTTTGCAACTCAAAGAAAATCCTTTTGTTGGAGATCAATTGCAATACAAGCATTTGAGAGAAAAACGGGTGAGAGAAAAGAGAATTTATTATTTGGTGTACAAAGATTTAAAGGCAGTTCTAGTTATTGCTGTTGGCGGGAAGAAAAGTCAGCAAGCAACAATAAATCATATAATTAGAAATTTTGATGAATACAAATGGTATCTTGAGAAATTATTGGAGAAGAGCTAGGCAACTCTTTTTATCTTTCCTTCTTTTACATCTTCTAAGCTTTTCTTGAATTGGCCTACTAGGTTAAAATCTATTTTTTCTAGTTCTTGTAGTCTTGTTATTTGATGTTTCATTCTTTCATATTCATCTTTTGATATGTTTATCATTTCCATATTAAGTACAATCTATATTAGCTTAAATATCTTTTGTTTTTTTTGAGGGATTGCTTTTTGATTTATCTTCCGTGAGGTTTCATGTCTGGGAGTTTTTCGTTATCAATCAAGAAACGTTTAAACCAATCAAGAACCTGTTTTTGATAATCTTGTTTATTATTTGACATTCCGTGATCATCCCCTTCATAGATAACAAGGCGATATGGAATTTTATTTTGATAAAGTTTTTCAGCCATATTTATTGAATCTAATGGATTTACTTTCCAATCTGAAGTTCCGTGAAGTAGGAGTATTGGGGTTTTTTTGGGAAGTTTATCTGTCCAAAAAAGTGCTGATCTTTTCTTTTTTTCTTTAATTGAACCCCCATATATCTTATTTTGGTGGTCTTTCCAACCTTTTCTC
>JADFNI010000054.1 GCA_022563455.1 Nanobdellota archaeon | reverse complement strand
AGAGACTACTGCTAGTGACGGTGATGGAGATCCGGGATATGATGATCCTACACCTCCAAGTGGTAGTGGACCTAGTAGTGGGCCTAGTGGATCTCCAAGTGTGATTTCGAGTATAGTGAATGATATAATAATTAATCTTGATGAGGTTGATAAGGGGGATGGATTTGTTTTGTTAGGGGAGCTTGTTTATGTTATTTATAATGGGGCTACATATTCAGTTGAATTTGATGAACAAACTAATGAGGCTATAAGGGTTATTATTGGCCCAGATATTGGTGAATATGTGATATTAAAGGACGCTGTTAGAATAATTGATTTGGATGGAGTTATCGGGGATGATATTGCAATTGCTTATACAATAGTTGGTGATGGAGTTATACTCTATGTTGAAAAAATAGATGGTGGGGTTACACCTGAGCATCCGTCTACGCTTACAGAGGTTATTGAACTTGAAGAAGAAGTTGTTAGTGAAGATAATAGGTGGATTGTTTGGGGGATCTTGATTGGAATTGTTGTTATTGGAATTGTTTTGGTTATTATTCGGCAGAATAGGAAGCCTCAGTTGGTTATTGGAGGGGTTGGTGGTCGACAAAGACTTGGAAATAAGAAAGCGAAGAGTGTTAGTGATGCTATTTTGAGAAGTAAAGGTTCTTGAGATAGATTTAAGATTTAAGATTTAAGATTTAAGATTTAGAGTAATTTATTATAAATCCAAATGAAAAGGTAAGTTATTAGGAAGGTGTCGATGAAAATATAGATTCCTCCGATTATGGAGCCAAGAACTGAAATGCTATATCCGAAATTTCCATAGATTTCTAAGAATATTGAAGTTAGAATTTGCAGGCTTCCATTAAATGTGTTGGCTAAAGTAGTTAGAAGAATAATTAATCCATTTATGATTCCTAAAGAAATTGCAAATTTAAGTGGATTAATTTTAGAATAAGAATTGGAATTTTCTTTTAATGCTTTTTTCAATTTTCTTTGGAATTCTTTTGCTGAATTTTTTATTTTTGGAAAAAATTGTTTTGGGTTTAATTTTTTAATTGTTTTCATAAGGACCTGTTTGCTTTGCTTTGCTTAATTTTCTTTCAATAAAAACTAGAATTGCTAAAAATAAAACTGCGAATATAAATATTAAAGTTGATGGGATTTTTTTTAGAGAGGCGCCTCTTTGATCTACTGATCTTGGATCATCAACTCCTGCAAAACCGGTGTATCCCACTAGGTCGATGTCAATTGCTCCGATAACATTTCCAGTTCCATAAAGCTTGATATTTTGTCTTTGAATAGTTGTTTCTCCGTCACTAATCTTAATATCATAAATTCCTTCTGGGGAGACTAGTTTTAGGATTTTCTCTTTGCCAACTCCTATGTTTTGAGCATATGAGTTTACATTATCTCCTATTATTATTTGGATTGTTTTTGTGTATCTAACATTTCCTTTGTTTCTTATTATCAAGTTATCTTTTTCTATTATAAATTCTATTTCTGCATTTTCTGAGATTGTAAAAGTTCTGTCTATTGAAGTATTTAGATATGAGGCAGTCATTGTCCATATTCCGCTAGGAAAATTATTTTCAATATTAATTTTTGAATTTTGACCTGAGGTAACTTCCTCAATTATTTCTCTTCTATTTAGTGCGTCAGCAATTTTAATATCGACTTCATCTTCTATTAAATTTCCATCTTCTAAAAGTAATACTTTAAAATTTATGTCTTCACCTAAATTGTACGCTTCGCTTTCTAATCCAGATATATCGATTGTGTATTCTGCCAGGGCTAGAGGTGTCATTAACATTAATAATACTATAAATATTAAGTTGCATTTTACTCTTTTATTCATTTTTTTATAAACTCTGAATTATATTTAAATGTTCCTAATAAAATTTTCTTCATTAACGTTAACTTTAATTGCAATTAATTTTAAATAGTGTTTTTTGTATATATATTCATGAAGGAGAGGTATATTATAGCCGTTATGGGATTTTTTGTTTTCGGAGTTTTTCTATTTTCAGTTATCTTTGGAACGAATATTTTTTCTATTACAGGATATGCTGTTTATAGTGATTCAGCTCAAGCAGACTTTGATAATGGGACTTATGATGATACGGCTTGGAATGGAAGTTCTGTGATTATTAGTTTTAATAATGATAGTGGAAATTTTACTTCTAGGATTTTTGATGCAGGATTTAATTCTACTTGGAATAATATTACTGTAAATTCAACTAACTCTATTGTATCATATATTTATGGGGTGGATGGAGGTGGAGAGGTTTACTCTAGCACTGATTCTGGAAATACATGGGTTATGACTGAGGAAAATTATGGGAGAAATAGTGATACGGGGGAGATGATTGCGGATTCTTCTTATTTGTATATTCTTGCTGAATCAAACAGAGAAGTATGGAGATCAGGAGATTATGGGGCTAGCTTTAGTGTTGTTAATGACTCATTTGCTAATAGTGGAATACTTGTCGCAGGAAAAGATTCAAATGAAAGATTAATTATTGCTGATGCTTCTGGAGATATTTATGAGTCTACAGATAATGGACTTACTTGGAATATTCTTGGGGATTTTAATGGTGGATCTACTAATAATGCAAAAGGTCTTGGAGTTAGTTCTGTAGACGAAATATTTGTGGTTGATGGAAGTGGGAGTGTTTATAATTCAATAGATGGAGGAACTGTATGGAATCAAGTTAGTTCTGGATATGGTGGAGGATCTGGGACTGATGACTTAGAAGTAGATTTGTCTGGAGATTTATTTATATTGAATAATAAACAGATATATCGATCAACAGATAATGGAGTTAATTGGGCTATAATTAATAATAGTTTTACTTCTTATTCTCAATCTGGAACTGAATTATTAATTGACTCTAATGATGATTTTTATATCGCTGATGTAAGTGGGAGAGTTTTTCAATCAACTGATAATGGTTTTATATGGAATGAACTTGGAGATCTTAATGGGGGGGCTTCTAATGATCCAAAAGGACTTGTAGAGTTTAATAGGGCTACAAATATTATCTTTGAAGTTAGAAGTTGTGATGATGCTAGTTGTTCTGGAGAATCTTTTTCTTCGGCTAATAATCTTAGCAATCTTGGAGTTATTGATAATCAATACTTTCAATATAGGGTTTCTTTTTCAACCCCTTTAGCTGGTTCGAGTTCGAGTTTGATGGAAGTTTTTGTGGACTATACTCTTCTTAATTCTGCTCCAACATTAATACTTAACGAACCTCAAGACATTCTTTATTTATCTAACGAATCTATTCCCTTAAATTATAGTGTTAATGATATTGATTCTAACTTGGATTCTTGTTGGTATAATATTGATTTGGGGTCTAACATTAGTCTTCCTTTTTGTTCAAACATTACATTTAGTGTTCCAACTGATGGAGTTTATGTTTTTACTCTTTATGCGAATGATAGTTATGGATTAGAGTCTTTTGCACACACTCTTTTTGATGTAGATTCTACTGGGGTTTTTGTGAGTCTTACAGAACCTAATGGGACAAAAACTACGAGGTTGGCTTTACCTCTTGAATATATAGTTACAGGAAATAATTTGACTTGTATTTACAATGTTAAAACTTCTATTGGAGGAGATATTATTTTGAATACCAGCCTTGCTAATTGTATAGCTTCTACGTTTGATGTTTCAACTGATGGAGATTTTGTATTGAACATTTATGTTAATAATACTTTTGTAAGTTTTGCATCAGATTCTAGTTCTTTTACTG
>JADFNI010000003.1 GCA_022563455.1 Nanobdellota archaeon | reverse complement strand
CGACTATTGACTTCTGGTGCATCGACTGCAATAGAAAAAGAATTCCCATCATCAAATGCAAAAATTATTCTTATCTTCTCAATATCTCCCCCATCAGAACTTCTCGTTACCTGGACACAAACAGTTTTATTAATAGGGTCATAAAAAGTATATCCCTCACTAGAAATAATTCCGACTCGAACATTAGAATTTTTAAAATCAGCATCGACAATATTCAGAGTTGATAACCATATGACACCAATAGCAGCAATTGTCAGCAAAATCATTAGGACTGTGGCTACAACTGCAGAAATTCCTCTTTTATCCATCTTAATTATTAGAAATTTGGCTTATTAAGTTTTTCATTTAAAAAACATGCAAAAAGTTACATCAATGCCAATCTTTAAAAACCAACTTTTCAAAAGAGTTATCATGGTCACTGGAAAAGTTCTACAGTTCAGAAGAGGAAGAAAAAATTACACACCTAGACACTTTATTATTGAAATTCCAGGTTCAAATTCCAGAGAAGAGGCAGCGAAATACGTCGGAGTCCAAGTTGAATGGACTAGTCCTGGAAAAATCCCTAAAAAGTTAATTGGAAAAATCTCAAGTGCGCACGGAAACAATGGTGTCGTCAGAGCAATTTTTGAACACGGCCTTCCAGGTCAAGCATTAGGAACAGCAATTGAGGTATTAAAGTAAAATGGCACTTCGAAAAGGCTCAGCCTATACAAAAAGATACACAAGACCTTACACTCGAAAATCCAAGAAAAGAAAAAAGTCCTATATTAAAACTGTTCCAAATGCAAAAATCGTAAAATTCAAAATGGGAGACATAAAAGGCTTCGATAATAATGAATACCAGATCCAGCTTCATGTAATTTCTAAAGAAAAAATCCAACTAAGAGATAACGCAATAGAAGCTGTAAGACAGTACCTTAATCGTTTCATCCAAACAAGAATCGGAAAAGAATTCTACTTTGAAGTAAAACCCTATCCACACCATATATTAAGAGAAAATAAAATGCTTACAGGGGCCGGAGCAGACCGTATGCAAACTGGAATGAGTCGAGCTTTTGGAAAAACAATGGGCAGAGCAGCCCTAATAAAACCAGGTCAAACGTTATTCATAATAGCAATCAAAAACGAAAGAGCAGAAGTCATCGCTAGAAAATTAATAAGATCAGCAAAAGCAAGACTTCCTTGCAAGATAAGAACATTGACTTTTAAAACTAATATCCCTTCTAAAAAGTAGGGCAAATAGAAAAAGATATATAGCTTGTTTACATTTTAATAACTAATGATAATAAAGTTGAAATATATAGAAAAAGCATCTCCCCCAAGATTTATTGAAGCGAAATTTCGTGAATTAGTAGATCGTGAAGTAAAAGAAACTGCGCACTACTCCAGAGAAATAAGTAGAGAAGGAGATCCTTTAATTCATGCAAAAATTAAGCATGCAAGAACATACTTTGTAGAACCAGGAATTGCAATAAGAGTAACTCAAGTAGTTAATCATTACGAACCCATAGGAGAACCGGGAGAGATAGAATTTCGCAAAAGTTTTTGGTATTCTAGAAAATTTACACTTTACGGAGATAAAAAGGAGGATCTTGAAGAAATGGCAACAGATATAATCGAAGACGGAACAGGTCTAGACCAAGTAACATAACAAAACACCTAAAAACCTTCCCCAACTAGTCCTTCCATGATACTAAATCAAAACGGAGTTTTGGAATCTATGTTTTTCTACTTGGGGGAAATTTCTTTTTTCAAAAAAGAAAGAATCCAATGAAACACTTTTTTATCCTAGGAAGAAATCCTGAACTCTCTCGTGAAGAACTTTTATCCTATTTAGAAGCAAGAAAAAGATATCATAAGATAATCCTCTTCGAAGAAAACATCTTAATTTTAGAAACTGCTGAAAACGAAAAATTCAACATACAAGATCTAGGAGGAATCCTAAAAATCGGAGAAATAACTTTTGAAGGAAACGAGACTAAACTAAAAGAATATTTAAAAAATAAAGATCTAATCGATTCCGACAAATTTTCATATTCAGTTTTTGGAAACATGGAGCCAATATTAATAAAAGAGAAGTTTAAATCTGAAAAAAGAAAAGCTATATTAAAAACTGGAAAAAGGATTATTAAATTTCAAAACGAAAAAACCTCATCACTCCCAAAAACTAACTATTCATTATTTTTACAAGAAAATAACAACACAATCTACTATGGACTAGCTACAGAAGAGTATGACTATACTGAGGTCAAAAAAAGGGACATGAAAAAGCCTATCCGACGAGAACACCTAGCAATTTCTCCAAGACTCTCTCTAATTCTAATAAACCTATCAGGTGCTAAAAGGGGAGACCATTTACTTGATCCCTTCTGTGGAATAGGTGCAATACTAACTGAGAGTATACTAAAAAACATAAAATCCTATGGAATAGACTTAAATAAAAAAGCAATTGAGGGTGCAAAACAAAATCTCAAATGGATTGAAGAAGAATATGAAATAAAAACTAAGTATACTTTGGAAAACAAAGATGCAAGAAAAACTCCAGATCTTCAATTTGGAGCAATAGCGACGGAAACTCCACTCGGAAAGGTTCTTCGAAAAAAACCAAGTGATATTGAATCTAAAAATATAATTCAAAATTTCGAAGCATTCATAATTCCAATTCTTTCCCATTTAAAAAAATGCAAAAAAGACTATGCAAAAATAGCAATAACATTTCCAAAAATAAGAAAGTTTAGAGTCAACTCAAAAAAAATAGCGGCAAAAACAAACCTCAAAATTATAATGAACCCAATTGAAGAGTCCCGTCCAGATCAATTTATATCTAGAGATATAGTCGTTTTTAGATAACTTATAAGTATTTAAAAGAAAACGTTTGTAACTTGTTAATCTAATTTAAATACATAACCTAAACTAATTGATAATTTATCAGTATCTTCTTTCTTTCCATCATAAAATTTATGCAATCCAGTTAATTTTACAAAAAGATCTCCTCTTTTTCCTTTTAATCTAAGTTTAGGTGTGTAATTCATAGGACAACCATTTTCACCTTCTTCAAAGCTACATCCTATTTCAAATGAAGGTCTATAAGACCACTTAAATCCAAAATATTTCCCAATTTTAAATTTCCTTCTTACTTCCATACCAAATTCTGTTGATTTCTTAACTAATGACTGTTTTAATCCAAATTTTAAATCAAAATAAGATAATCCTGAAAATAACACATTACCCTCGATTAAATGATCATCTTCTCCAAACCTTTTTATTACAGAAGTAATACCTAACCTTGCAGATAAATCTTCAAATGATTTAGAATATCCAATTTCTATATGCGCTTTATCTAAATTAAAATTATTTTTCAATGGATATGTTGTATTTACAGAAGTATCGATATTATAACAATTAAATCCAAAAGATAATCCAGTTGATCCACCCTCTCTAAACAATTTTTCAATTCTTTCTGATTTTGTACTTGTTTTAAAATTTATCCCACCCCCACAGTTACCCCGGTCTTCTAATATATCTATTAAGGAGGTAGTTGAAGTATTATTAACTTCAGAGGCTATATCTCTAGCATTAGCTTGAAAAGATGTCCCAATTATAACTGCTACACCAAGCCCATTAAGAATATATCTTAAACCCATTTTAAAGTTAATTAGTAATCCTTTAAATATTTTTGCATATGTTATTATTAAATAATGACACTGAAAATAAATACCTATTATATTTTGTCCTAACTATATAGTAACAACATACCAAAACATTTATAAAGCCTTTTTCGATAGAAATACCATGGAAGACCCTATAATTAACGAAATACCTAAGAAATACGTCCCTGAAGATATTTGGAACGTCAACGAAAAACCTAAAACCGACCCATTAGTAAATGTTGGTGAGGGTAAGGTAGATTCCTTAAAAGATACAATAGAGGAAATTGATAGCATGATTAGTGAAAGAATAAATCTTAGTGATAAATTCATCAAAGAAGCTGAGGGTATGAAGACAAACATTAATAATTTTCTAATGGAAAACGCACCAAAAGGAGAAGACGATTCAGAATTCGTTCGAGAAAGATCCGAACTTCGAAAAAAACAAATCGACATCTCCGAAGTTCAACTAAACGAAAAAGTCGGATGCTGGAGAGATATCGCATTATTAAAACGAGAACTTCGAGAAAGAACTAAAGAACTAAACGAAAAAGAATCTAGATCAGAAATGATTAGGGATATTCTTAAGTAAATTTATTATGACAATTCAACGCCCCCTAACAGTAGAAGAAATTTGTAATAACTTAAGACCAATATTAGGAGACAAAGTAGACAAGGTATACTTCCAGTATTCTATTGCTGAAACTAGAGAAGAACGTGAAGAAATAGCACACATCTTAAACGCATTATATCAAAAAAATCTTAACATGCTCCTTGACAAGGGAGTTTTACTAGAACCTCCAATGCAAAACCAAGTTTCAGGAAAGTACAATTTAGCAACAGTTTCTTACGCTAAAAAAAACCTATATCCATTTAGTCTTCGAGAACAAGATTTTCCAAGACATATTTGTGTTACGGGTATGTCAGGTTCAGGTAAAACAAATTTTGCATTTAAAATATTAGACGCTTTAAAAGCAAACAACAAACCATACTTAGTATTCGATTGGAAAAAATCCTTTAGACCACTTGTAGCAAAAGACAATACAATACTTAGTTTTACCATCGGTAACGAGGCTGTAAGCAATTTATTTAAGACAAATATAAATCAACCACCAATTGGAATCTCCCCAAAAGAATGGATCAACGTACTTTGCGATTTTTTGGTTGAAAGTTTCCAAGCATCTTTTGGTGTTCACAAAGTTTTATTAGAAACTCTTGACGAGGCATTCAAAGAATGGGGAATCTATTCAGGCTCTGAAAACTATCCAACTTGGAACCATCTTAAATGGAAATTAGAAGAAAAATTAGGAAGAACGCAAGGAAGAGAAGCTGGGTGGATTGAGTCAGCCTTAAGAGTTGCAACAGTTTTAACATTCGGTGAATTTGGAAAAACACTAAACTACAAGGGAGATAACAGCCTCAGTGTAAAAGATTTACTTGATAAAAGGGTAATCATGGAGTTAAATTCTCTTGGAAACATCGAGAAAAAAGTCTTCTGCGAATTTATATTAATCTACATTTACAAGATGAAAAAAGCAGAATCAAGCAACTTTTCTGGAAAATTCAAACACGCAATAATCGTCGACGAAGCCCATAACATATTCTTAAAAAAGCCAACAAACTTCGCAAATGAGTCCGTTACAGATATGATTTACAGAGAAATGAGAGAATACGGAACAAGCCTAATTTGTTTAGACCAACATATTTCTAAAATCTCAGACACAGTAAAAGGAAATTCTGCATGTCATATCGCGTTTCAAGCTCAACTTCCACAAGACATTTTTGATATAAGTGAATTAATGCAGCTTCGAGAAAATAAACATTATTTCTCACAGCTTCCAGTAGGTTCCGCAATTGTAAAACTCTCTGAAAGATACCCAAAACCATTCTTAATTAAAGTAGAAAAGGAAGATCGAAGCATAATTATAACAGATGAAGATATCAAAAACAGAATGAAAGCTATAACTTTCTCAAAAGAATTTGAAGAAAATCCGGAAGATGAATTCAATAAAAGTATTGTATATAGCGAGGACAAAACAAAAATTTTAGAAGATCCTCAAGGAGTCTCCAAAGAGAATACCCCTTCTGAAGAAGATATCTTAGTTAAAAGAAAAGATAAAATTAATGAATTTAACGAAGTTCAATCTATGCTTTACGATTATGTAAATGAATACTTAAATGCAGGATACGGGCTAGATCAAATAGAAGAAACCTTAGAAAAAAGCAAATTACAAGGAGATTACACAAGTAGGGATATAATTCTCGTAATCAACAAAATCTTCGAAAATGAGCTAACAGTAACACTTAAAAGGGGTAACAACCTAGGAAACACATCTTTATCAAAAGATGAGCAAGTCTTCATGAAATTCTTGCAAGAAAATCCAGCCCACAATATGAGCACAACAGAAGTTTACAAAGCTGTTAATTTATCAGCCAGAAAAGGAACTAATATTAAAACATCTCTTCAAGAAAAAGGACTAGTAAAAATTGAAGAAATAAAATACGAAAAAGGCTGGAAAAAATTAATAAGATTAGCCTGAGTATCTAACTAATCAAATCACATTTAAAACAAAATAAAACACAAAACAAACAATAGATCCAAAACACAAACGACAACGCAACCTTGAAGCACAACAGCCTCAAGATTAGCCCCGACACACAAACAACAAAAAAGGATCTAAAAAAATTACCTAACGAAAAGACAAAGAAAAACCTCTTTTCAAGAAAGAAATAGGTAAAAAGAGACAAATTTCTAATAGAGACCTCCATGCGAGATCTTTAAAAATCAACCGAAATACCCCCTAATAGGTATTTCATACACATCAATCTACATTTCCTTAATGGAATACGTATAATAGGGGAACCAAAATGCCTAATTTCGATATAGAAGAAATTACTCCTGATCGACAGCTGATGTTCACTACTACAGCTAGAATAATTCTAATATGTATGGAAGGATCCCATGGATATCTTCTACCCCAAGATCCTAAGATAAATATAAAGAATGCATTTCCTGAAGTAGGCATAATCCGGATAGAAGTTGATTTTGATCAAGGCCCTCTCGTTCTTTTGACATTTTGTACTTTTCCAAATGTAGGCATGCTTTGCGAAGAACTTCTGGATGCCCGTATCAATTTTCGTAGATGGGGAAGTGAAGATGAGCTTCTAGGTGAAGATGAATTAGTGCCGATTTTTAATGAGGCGAGAGAGAATAACATCCACAACTGTCCTAATATAATTAAGGATAAGCAGCTTATAAGCGCGCTTATGAGAGCAAAACTTGTTGGCATCTATCCCCTTTAGAAAGCCTCACCCCTAAATAGCCAAATAAACAATAGGGCTCAGGTATAATCTATTATCCAAAGATCCATCACCATTTTTCACTTCTTAATTTCTATTTTGAAGTGGGAAAGTAACCAAGCAAGAAACAATAGGAGTAGTACAATGAGAAATAAGAAAGTCGGATGGGGTGGTCGTCGTGCTGGAGCAGGTCGTCCAATTGGAACAGGACAAGGCCAAAACCCAAACTCACGAAGAAATCGAGTTGCAATAATGATCTCTGACAAGGAACTGCGCGTACTCAAACGCCTAGCCAGGGAGAATAAAATCCCAACAGCAACGATGGTTTACCAGCTAGTCGAGCGCAGACTGAATAAGTAAGATCAAAATCCTCCGGCTACCAAAGAGGGGGTACCTTTTTCGCAGGAATCTATTGATCCTGTATGAACCAACAACATCAACCAACAACCAAAAGGAGAAATCGACTCATGAATGATCCACCCACGATGCACCCGACCATCAATAAAACTTTTATTTGAACCATCGGCCGGAGACACACTAAAGCGTCACTTTGACTAATGCTTCTAGTGTTTGTCGAATCACGAAGCCCTTCTCGCTACTATCAGGGGAAGGTGCATTTCTTCCAGACGTTCAAGAACGTCTGTAGTATGTACAACCATCAACCAAGCCCAATAAATAAATAAATAATAGGACTCAGGAGATCCAAAATGCCCGAAGAAATCATCTATCCAAAAAACAACATCTCAGCTACTGGATTCATTTTCTTTGCCGCAATTTTCATCATTTTTCTTTACCTCAATCTCATGATGGAAAATCCAATGGAAGGAATCGGAGTTTCTCTCACACTCTCAGGGATTGCAAGTTCGGCCTTCTTGGCAAAATTGATCCATCAGAATATTACCATTTTTTATTCTGTACTTTTTTCAATTTTAATTTCGTCAATTGGAATTGGAATAATAGCTGAGATTATCCGTGAGTTAGAAAGTAATCCAATTCCGGATTTTCTTTACAACATCAACCTTTCAATTGTTTTAGGATTGATTAGTTATTTTATATCCCTAACCATTTCCTTAATAAAGCAAAAAGAATCATAAAAGGAAATCTAATAAATTAACAACATCTAGAAAGTAATTAAATCACCAAAAAGGAGAAGTATAAATGCTACTTGCTGTTAATGTTAATAAAGCTGAATCTGAACTTGAAATATCCCTTGAAGAAAAGCGAAAAATAGCCGAGAGACTAGCAAGAACTGCAAAAGGACTCGGAAAATCTATGATTCGCAGCATACCTATCCACCCTAATAATTGTTTTATAAGGATTGATAAAGTATGCGAAGAAGGATTAGGTGAAGGTCTCCTAGGTGATTTTGATAAACTTTCAGGAGATGTAACCTATGTAAGAGGTATTGCCAATTGCAGACTTCACGGAATTTTTAGTAAAGGCTGTTATGGTAATATAACTAGGAAAAAGGGAAATGTGACAGAGGTCATAGATCTCTCTACCTTAGAAGATATTTGATAAAAAGTAAGAGCGTTAAACTTACTTAATCCAAAAAGTTTTATCACACAATTACAAATCAACTACAAATCAAGAATCACACTAAATAATTCAAAGCCCAATTATAAGGCAAACAAAAGGATCCATCATGTCCACCCAAAACACGATTCCATTAGTCCTTAAAAGAGACGCCGCAATTGCCGCAAACCTCATCATGGTAAAAACCCCTGGAACAAACAGGCACCAGAGAGCTAATTTCTCCTGTATGGAAATCGTTCACAGCGCTCAAAGTCGTTCGACCTTTCAGGTAAGAGTTGAATATGAAACAGGTGCCAAACTTGTTCTGACCTACCTCGAAGTCACGAACAAAAAAGAAGGTCATTACTACCACCTCACCACGGCAAGCATCGATTTTCGAAACTCTCGAGGAAGAGAAAACCGTCTCTTCGATGCAAATGATCTAAATCAGGTTCCGAATCTCGAGCGAAAATCCCACTAGTCACTAGGAACCCAAAGAAGCAAGAGCAATAAAAAAGGAAGTCTTGTTAACAAATTAATAAGGCTTCCCCACTTCCTCCAGATGCCTACAACATCTGTGATGGTCAACAACAATCAACTAGCCAAACAACATAGAGTAAACAGGAGATCATGTGAGAAGAGAACTTCGAGCAAACGAAAACGTTGCACTCGCAATACAAATCGCAGGGCTCTCATGCGCAAAACTCGGAAGAGGAGCCCTCACAGAGTTCAAGGTCAAAGAACTTCACACGAACGGCGATCACCGAAACAAAGGCAAAAAACCACAATCACCAAAACTTCTCAACGGAACTAAGTTCCTACAAATCAACGTCTATGGCACTACAAGCCAAACAAGAGAAGAGATTCTCTTCTCAGTAGTCTTCCCATTCTCGACGAATTTAACCGATCAATTCGTAGTAATCGAAAGACTCGAAAACGAAAGACTCGAAAATCACTTCTGGGGCATCACTAACGACGGAATCTCCATCAAGACAGAGGAAGAGATGAGGATGGAAGGTTACGAAGTTTAGGAAAGCATCCACCAAAGTCCTTCCAGCTTCTTTAGAGGAGGGCAA
Source organism: Nanobdellota archaeon (assembly GCA_022563455.1). Classification (GTDB taxonomy): domain Archaea; phylum Nanobdellota; class Nanobdellia; order Pacearchaeales; family GW2011-AR1; genus JAGVXH01. The sequence continues at coordinate 35,129 of JADFNI010000003.1, read as the reverse complement.
CCTTTATTCAGGAGTCTACGGATTTCTGTATAGATCAAAAAATCAAACAACAAAACCAAGGAGAACTGTCATTTCCACTCAAGAAATCTCAACAAACAGCGTCAGCAAGAGTTCTATGGTAAGACTACTCGTATCACTCATTCTCGGAGTAGCAAGCATAGCCATGATCTATCACTCCCACCTAATTTTCAAAGAACTAGGAGTTGGACAAGAAGACTCTCAAGTATCCTTCCACCCCTCATTTTTCATATGCCCAATCATTTGCTACATCTCAGTAGCCTCAACCGCCATAAGCTTCATTGCATGGCAAAAATATGGATGGAATAACCTCAAGAGCTACGGTGAAAGGGGATTGTTCTATTGGTTGACCTATGGGTTGATTGTTGGGTTGGTCTTTGGGGTGGTCTTTGAGTTTGTCTGGGTGGTGGTCTTTGGGTTTGTCTTGGGGTTGATCCTTGAGTTGGTCTTGGGGTTGGTCTTTGGGTTTGTCTTAGGACCTGTCTTTGGGTTGGTCTTTGGGTTGGTCTGGGGGTTGATCGAAGAATTTGAGTAAGACTAACTAACTAACCGACTGACTCTAAAGTCAACAACAAATAAGTCCTTCTAGTACCATAGGGAAAGGTACTCTTTCAAGCACAATAGTGCACTAAAAATAACTACAACGAAACATAAAGAAAGGAGAACCAAACAAAACACACCAAGTTTCCTAGCACCACATTGAATTGGAAATTAGTTGATCACTTAAAGTAAAAAGGAAACAAAGAAATGAAAAGTTCCATAGTAAAGTTTGTTCTTTCAACCTTTGTCATTTTGACAATGAGCGTTGCAACAGATGCAACAGCCCAAAACACAAGTCAAGGCCCTGAAAAGTTCTTCAACTTCAATTACCAAGAAAAAAGAAACAGGGTCCACAGTGCTGCACCACCGTATCTAGGAAGATATACTTCCGCCAGTACTTCAATACAAATCCCAACCTTCGGTGCTTCCCTTGGAAAAGGAAACATTCTTTACGACTTGGACAAGGCGCTAATAATGGCAATTAGCACCCGGAACAAACAGCTGGCATGGGAACTAGCAATTGAAGGAGCAGCAATGGTAGATAAGAAAAAGAAAACCCTTCTTCAAGACACCCCGGTCCAGCGACTTAGATCTAAAGCTAAGCGAGGGTTCTTTAAGCCGTCGATCAGGATTGCCGGTAAAGGGGTGAAAGGCGATATAGGAAGCATTGCTAGAATTGGAAAGCCTCCTGTACGTATGAAGTGGAGTGTTGGCATTCTCAAGAAAGGTAAGGGCGGCAAAGCAAGATTTAAGGTGACGTTCTAATAAATTCTCTAGACGTACTAATGCAATCATATAGGCGGCTTATTCGATAACAAGGGCATAAAAGAACTCTTGTGTAACCCGATATCGAAGTTAAGAAAGCCGTCAGATCCAGCCCTCAATGATGCAGAGAGAACAAAATAGTAATCCCGTCGAACTTAGCCTCCCCCGGTTAAGCTACAAAAAGAAAAGACAAACAAAACATACCCCCTCATTATAGAGAGATGAAGAATTTAGAATTTTTTCAGAAGTCTAAGGATTTCTGTATAGGTCAAAAAATCAAACAACGAAAACAAGGAGAACCATCATGACCCTAAATATCACAACAGCAATCATGATCGCAGTAGTCGCAATCGCAACAACTGGATGCATAAGTCAAAACAGCTACATCGACGACTGGCACGACTTCGCATACGAAGGAGGCAAAAGTTATCTCGAAAGAGAAATCGAAGCGCGAGGACTCAAAAGCACGGCAACCTGGGCAGACGTCAATGATTACGATATCGAGATATGGCGTCAAGACCAAATCAAGCTTCTAGGCCTTCACCCAGCGACAACTGCAGAAGAAATACTGCTGTTCATTGTTTCTCAAGAAGAACTCATAAATCTGTTAGAAATACCTGTAAGAAATATGCCCAGTTACAAGGAGATTTTGCAAAACGAGAAATGAAATGAAGAAGAAGGCAGGACCTATCGCTTCAGATACAACATTGACCTAATCCAGACAATACAGATAGGTTCAAACTGGTTCAAACTGGTTCAAACTGGTCCAAACTAATTGACCATGACCAGATTGCAACAACCATAGAAGCTCCTCCAAGGCCAATCCCTCTGAAGAGCTTCCCACTTTTAGCGTTGCAAAGTTCACAACAGCACTTCGAAAATCAGACAATCATTAATTATTATAGGAGAATAAAAAATGAATGTCTAAAGCCTTGAGAAGTTCCATATATACTACTCTTCAAAAGTGGAATCTTTCCAGGAATTTCTCAAGGCCAGCTTTCTCGCCAAAAAGAACGACGCCTAACACTTAACCACCAACACAATAAAGGGACAGGAAAAAATAATGACTGTTCGAAAAAAAAATGGCCTCACCTTGATCGAACTCATGATAATTATTGTAATCATCGGAATCTTTGCAACAATTGTGATTCCGAATTTCGTCAGGTTCTAGCTCAAGTCCAAGACCACCGAAACGAAAGTCAATTTGACAGTAATTCGAACCTTACAGCAAGTATACTTCATTGATCACGGCCACTACATCAGCACGTCTCTTTGGCCAAAAGGAAAGCCAGGCACTAGCAAAAGAAAGTTGGGTGAAACTTCCATGACTGCAATCTAGATCTTTTTCGAACAATACGAGACATTCCAGAAAAAACCATCCTCTCTTGCAACAGCATCTTCGGACAAAGCGAATTCTAAGCCAAAAGCGAAGAAAACGATGTTCGACAGAGCCCTACCCTACCGCAAACCATCAACTCCTGGGAAGTTCCCTTCAGTTGGTGGTGGGATAGGGCTCCAATTTTACGCGTCAGATATAATCTTGCGCGAAGCTATATCAATAACAACCAACAATCAACAGGAGACAACATGACAACAACGACAACCAGATTCGACAAATATGTAAGATCTCTCTTCGTGCTCGCAAGCCTGCTCGCAATACTTGCTGCAATAAACTACAAAACTGAGCAATGGGCAGACAAGCAACTCGAAGCTTTGACCAAACTGAATACAGAGCCACCAGAGTCCCTAGACACAAAATCCACATACTTCGTGAACGGAATAGAAGTCGACTACGACCACAACCAGTAAACTCTGGAAGCAAGCAACACTCGAAAAGAACAAAATCAGCAACCAAATCCCCCAAACCCAATAATTGATCATCATAAAAGGAAATAGAAAGATGTCGAAAAACGCATGGGGTATCGTCATCGCAACATTCATCGCAACAGCTCTAGCAATACTTGCTGGGATAAACTACAGATCTGAGCAAGGGGCAAAGAACGAGCAAGAAGCTTTGACCGAACTGACCGAACTGACCGAACTAGATAACTCTCCCCGAGAGCAAAAGCCACACACTTCCCGGGTGGAAAAGAAGTCCCCTTCTATCACGACTAGTAAACTCAAGGAGGCAAGCAACACTCGAAAAAAACAAAATCACCAACCAAATCCCCCAAACCCAATAATTGATCATCATAAAAGTGAAGAGAGCGATGCCGAAAAACTAGAGCGTCATCGCAACAGCCCTATTTACACCACGATTGCAACTGCGAAGACCAAAGATCAGGAGAAAGAAGAAAGAGAAACTGCAGAGGCCAAAGAACAAAAGAAAGAATGGAAACCTGAATGGCTGCAAGATTTCCACTTCTACAGCGGGGTAGTAATCAACCCTCAAAGCAACGACCTCAAAGGTTATTTCAAAAAAAGGCTTGGGCAAAATGTAACGGTCACAGGAAACGACGGCTTTGAGTTCTGCCTCTCAAAGAAAAAGAGATCGTCATCGGATTTGGGAATCTACTTCGACAGTTGGAGAATCGACCTCGGCGGTTGCGTCATCAACTACAGTTCTGATGTTGATGTAAATGTTAGAAATTTGAGACGCCAATTAGTAAAAATTGACGTCACACAAATTACTGCCAACTTGAACTCAGTTTGGGAAAGGTTTCCAATCCAGCCATACTTCGGAGTAGGAATTGGACTAGCCGCAATCAAGATCAACGGCAACGATGACTCCAAAAGCTCGAAAAAAGCATCGTTCATCGTCAATCTAAAACTCGGAGCCGAATTTATAATAACGAGACGCATCACATTCATAGGGGGTGTCACAATTCCTGCAAGCAAGAAACCAGACACTAGCATCCTCGCAGGAACAGTCGGGTTCAAGTTCAAGTTCTTCTAGTGAGTGTTCGGGGACTCTGTCTGTTTCTAACTGAAAAGCTCAGTTAGAATGGCGTATAACAGCAGGCAGAGTCCTCAATTTTAAGCGTTAGATAACTCTAACCTAACAGTTCATTAATCAACAACTCCAACCAAAAAGGAGAAAAGCACTTATGTAGACAAGCTGAACCGGATATAGACGGAACCGGGTCTATACCCAAAATGTAAGATAGGGCTCTACCAATCTCCCAAATGCACAACTCGAAAGTCCTGGAAAAGACTTAGATGCTGCTATGGGAAAGGTAGAGCCCTTACGTTTTATGCGTTAGATAACTTTAACGCGAAATCACAATAAACAATCAAAAACAGAATGGGAGAAAATCATGAACGAAGAGCATTACTTCCCAACCAAGGTAGGAACCCACACGTTTTTTCTCTCAGAGAACTGGAGAAAGGACCCCTACAAAAAGTCTCCAATTCCAAGAAACAGAGTAAAAAATTTTAAAATCAGGGTAAGAAAATCTTCCATCCATAACATGATAAAAGATGATGGTGCATTCATTGTTTTCAACAATGGGCACCAGCTCCTCTTTATCTGTAGTCACCAAAGCATCAGAAAGATCACAAACAAAAGAAAAGTAATTTGGAAAAACCCGAACAAGAAGATATAGTTCTAAAAAATCATTTCAGTAAATCCTGACAGACTATAATAGTTCAATCCATCAAAAACAAATGGGGGAAACATGAGCAAATCACGAACAGAATCAGAATCAGAATCACGAGCAATCAAAATGCTTCGAAGCGAAAAAGACGGATACAAGAGAGTAGAACCAGTCGTACAAAAAGAAGACCTTGGCGCAAGAAGTTCTCACGCAGATGATGACGATTCTGATTCTGATCCATCAGATAACTTCGGAGAACTCTTCGAAGAACTGCTCGAAGGATGTACTAAGGAAGAAGAAAGACAAAGACGAAAGCGGCGCTAGCTAGCTAAATCAGAAAAGAGGAATCCTAAGGTCCAAACCCGAAAGGATCCCTTTCTCTTCGCTGCAAAACAACATCACAGTTATATGTGGGGAAGAAAATGAGAAATCTCGTAGAAAGCGCGTTCAAAGTTCTAGCAATGAGTCTGATCTGGTTATCAATCCTATTTTTGATGAGATTTCATAAAGAGAAAAAAGATAACTTCTTCTGGAAGAATCATCCCTAACAACCAACACCAAGAAAAACGGGAGAGATATAGTGTCAAAAGGTCGCATATCCAAGAAAGAAAAGCGTGAAATCAAGAAGAAGGAGGAAAGAATAAGAAAAGCACAGAAGAAGGAGGAAAGAAAGATCTTCAAAAGAAGAAGATCTTCCACAGAAGAACTCCAAGTAAGTAATCCGAATGAGAACTGAAGGAGGACTCCATGAAGAAAGAAAAACAGGAGAAGAATCCATCCGAGGGGCTGAAAATCATGGAACTGCGACGAAGGCGACGAAAGTCCTTCAAAAAAGTAAAGCAAAGCAGAATGGAGCGTGAAGATCAACAAAGCAAAAAAGAACTCTTCGGAGAACTGAAGGGGTCAAACAATGATCACACGAAAAAAGAAGAGGAAACAAAAAGAGAAGAAAACGTGCAAAGCAAGGACGTTTAAAAGAAGAAAAGGGCAAAGGGCAAAAAAAGAAATCAAGAACAGGTTAGATAATAGTGTGCGTAAATTTCTTTTTAAATAGATAATCAGAAAGGAGAGTTCTAGGTGAAGAAGGACGAAGACGAAGAAAAAGAAACGCGAAAAATTCAAAGAGGCAGCCCAAGCAATGGTTCAAGAATCAAAAATGGCTTTGCTGCAAACAAAAAGCAAAGAGACAAAGCAAAAATTGCAAAGGCTGTTGCGAGAAAGAAAAGAAGAATCTAAGAAAAACTATTAACCAAAAACCGTTACACAACAGCAAATCTGGGGGGTACAATGTTTAACAATCTCAACAATTTCTATAGAACTTTCTTGATCCTCAATGCAATCTCAATCGCACTGTTCACGGGAGCGAGCACGTGGGCAAACACTTGCACTGCCATAGCCTCTGGAGTCATCACCGTAGGATTTCTCAAGGACTACTTCGAACAGAATCCGAAAGGCGGCCCACTCAAATGGCTCACTTGTATGGTTCTTGGAACCTTCTCGCTGGTCTTCCTCTTCAGCATCACAAGCTGGATAGATCAGACCCTCGGAGAAGAAATTCTTCGGACTTCACCAAAAGTAGTTTTGTCTTCAATCGTGCAACACTCAACAGTCCTCTACTTCTGGATTCCAAATTTCGTCATGGACTTCTTCGACGGTAACTTCGCAAGCGCCTTTCGCGTAGGAAGTGGAAGTCCTGCAAGAACAGTCGGAGTTCTCTTTACCTTGCTGTTCGTCCTAATGTCTTTTGCACAAGGGGTAAAGGCAATCAGGCTCAAAAGGGATGAATCTTGATAGGTTATAAGCTCTGTAAACCAGAGGTAGAACCATGCAAAGAAACTCAATCAAAACAAGTACAGATCTAAGGGAGCTAATCAGAAAACCTAAAGGAAAGAAAAAGGAAAAGGTCAAGAAAGCAAGACATAAAAGAAGATCTGGGCGAATGCGAATACGTAAAAAGTAAAATATAACGCTTCCAACAAACACAAAGGAAAATACAATGGTCCAAAAAGTAGTCAAAAGCCTCTTCAGATCAGCAGTAACTACATGCATCTTCTACGTAAGCCTCTTTGCATTGATAGTTAAAGAACGCATTCGGAAAAAGTTCCCAGAGCTTTTCGAGGATCCTCTCGACGACTAGCAGGAACTAATAAAGATAATAATTTGATGCCCTGCGAAGCCTCTTGTAGAAGTTGCTGACCTTCAAACAAGAGTGTAGGCATCAAAGAGCTCACCTGCGATCTTCAAGATGACTAGTTGTGTGGCTATCATGAGCAGATGGGCTTCATTTATCCAACAAGATGATTGGCTGAGATGATCCGAACACCTTTGAAGCCTCATGCAAGAGACCCCCCAAGCATGAGAGTGGTGTTCCGGTCATCGAGTCTCACCTACACTTCGCAACATGATTATTGACAAGGTAATCATGGTAGGTGGGGCTCATTCAGTTTCCAGCACGTTATACGCAAAGACGATGCTGTCGACAACCAAGGAGCAAAATCTTGGAAATGTCAGAATCGTCTGAATCAGAGAAATCTTTAGTAAAAAGCCTCCACCAGATCAGGTCCGACTCCTGCTGGTGGGGGTTACTTACATTTATTTACCAAAAAAATTTAAAACCCTCTTTTTTTTTGCTCAAATCTATAGACTTTAATATACTATATCATAACATATATACTAAACAAGCCATATTCTCTAGACCCTATAAAAAAAATTTATCAAAATCTATATACTCTAATATACCCTATTCAACAAGATAGATTGTACAAAGGGGGCAAAGCCCCTCAAAATCAGGAGCAAGACTTAAATACCTCTAGAGGCTAATCCCCTTATGGGTGATAAATACATTGCATGGCTCTCCGACCTTTCTAAATCCGACTTAAATCTCGCAGGAGGAAAAGGAGCAAACCTCGGAGAAATGTACAATTCGCATTTCCCAGTTCCACAAGCTTTCGTCGTAACAACTGATGCATTCTCTAAATTCTTAAAAGAAACTAAAATAAAAGACCAAATAAAAGATCTTCTAAAAAGAATTGACGTAGATGACACGGACAATTTAACAGAAAAATCAAAAGAAATAAGAGAATTAATAAATTCTGCAAAAATGCCAGAAGACCTAAGTTCAAAAATCACCGAGGCCTATGATCATTTCAATATAGATTTAAAAAGCCTTGAAGGATCCCCTGGAGCTCTAGCCATATTAAAATCTTCAAGAGAACCAATTTTCGTATCAGTCAGAAGTTCTGCCACAGCAGAAGACTTAGACGATTCAAGTTTTGCAGGCCAACAAGAATCTTTCTTAAACATTAAAGGAAACAGAGAACTAATAGAAGCCATAAAAAAAGTCTTCGCCTCAATTTTCACCGCAAGATCCATTTACTACCGAAAGAAAAAAGGATTCGAAGCTTTTGTAGGAATAGCTGCAATTGTTCAAAAAATGATAAACGCAGATAAGGCAGGAGTCATCTTCTCAAAACATCCAGTAAAAAATACCGATGAAATACTAATCGAATCTGTCTTTGGCCTTGGTGAAGGAATAGTTTCCGGAAAAATAAAACCGGACGGGCATGTGTTATCTAGAGATCTAGAGATTAAAGAAGAAAAAATTGCCGATAAAAAGTTAGCAATTATTCGTACTGCAGGTGGCCTTACAAAAACAATTCAACTAACTCCTGAAAAATCAAATCAAAGAGTCTTGAAAACTTATGAACTAAAACAGCTAGGAGAATATGCACTAAAACTAGAAAAGCACTATAATAAAGCTCAAGACATTGAATTCGCAATAGAAAACGATGAAATATTCATCCTTCAAACAAGACCAATAACAACCCTTAAAAAAACTAAAGAAATTTCAGATTCAGAAGACCTTGATGGTCAAATATTAACTGAAGGCTTGGCAGCTTCTCCAGGTGTCGCTTCAGGAACGGTAAAAATAATAAAGTCTACAGAAGATCTTGGAAAAATAAAGAAAGGAGACATCCTAGTCACAACAATGACAAACCCAGATATGGTAGTCACAATGGAAAGGGCGGCAGGAATAGTAACCTCAGAAGGAGGAATAACCGCACATGCAGCAATTGTATCTCGGGAAATGGGAATCCCAGCAGTTGTAGGTACTGGAAACGCTCTCGAAGTTATGAAAGACGGAGATAAAGTCACAGTTGACGGATTTAATGGAATAGTTTTTGCAGGCATTGCCGAAAACAAATCCGTAGAGATCCTCCCAATCGTTAACACAAAAATAAAAATAAAAGTTTTAGTAGACCTTCCAAAATTCAGCAGCCGTGCCGCCAAAACAAAAGCAGACGGTGTAGGTTTAGTAAGACTCGAAGGTTTGATCGCAAGTTCAGAAAAGCACCCATTATTTCATGAAGAAAACAACACCCTAGATGAATATCAAAATATGTTAGAAGAGGGTCTTGGAAAAATCGCAGAAACATTTATTGGAAAAAAAATCTGGATAAGAAGTTCAGATATTAGATCCGATGAATATTCAAATCTTGCAGGTGCACCAAAAGAAATAGAAAAAAACCCAATGCTTGGGAATCATGGAATAAGATTCTCACTAAAACACTTAGGAATCCTTAAAGCAGAACTAAGAGCAATTAAAAATTTAGCAAACAAAGGCCATAAATTAGGAGTAATGTTTCCTCAAATAATTTCAGTTGAAGAAGTAAAAGCCGCAAAAGAAGTTTTCAAAGAACTAGAAATGGATAACGTTGAATTTGGAGTAATGATTGAAACGCCAGCAGCAGTGATAATGATAAAAGACATTTGTGAAGTCGGAATCGATTTCATCTCATTTGGAACAAACGACCTTACACAATATACCTTAGCAATCGACAGAGGAAACGAAGACGTTCAATTTATCTATGACGAAACAAACTGGGCAGTCCTAAAACAAATCTCCAGAGTAATTAGAGAATGTAAAAAACAAGGAGTCACAACTTCAATTTGCGGTCAAGCAGGATCCAACAAAGAAATGGTAAAGTTCTTAGTAAAACAAGGAATTGACTCAATTTCAGTAAATGCAGATGTCGCAAAAGAAATCTCAGTCTTAGTTCAAAAATTAGAAAACGGCGAATCTGTAGACGAAGTAGAAGAAAATAAGATTGAAGAAGAAGTAGAAGAACCACAAGAAGAAAATGAACAGGCAAAACATTCAGAAGATGCGCAATCAATAGAAGGGCAAGGAAAAATAGATGAAATAGATGATGAAAATTCAATAGATACTGAATTAAAGGAAAGACAAAGCGATGAGCTAGTTCGAGCAGAAGAAATAGAAAAAAATGGCCCTGTAGTGGAAGATTTGTTAGAGGAGGAGGAATCAACCGAAGAAGAAGAAGAAGAAGAATCAACCGAAGAAGAAAACGTGCCTGAAGAAAATGAAGAAGCTGCCCAAGTCATAGAAGAAAATACAACAGCTCAAGAAATCGTAGAAGATAAACCAGTTGAAAACCACGAACCAACAAGCGACGTAGAAGTTGTAGAAAATATAGATACAGACAACCATAATCCTGAAGAAGAACAAAAAACTGAACCAAAAAAAGAAGATATCTTTGATTAACTACCTTTAATCAAATATTGTCACTCCTTTATAGATACAACATACAGAAAACTTTATATACTATTTCCATTCATTCTATCCATGGTAAAAACGCATAGAGACCAATCAGGAATTAAAAATTATATTAGAGGATCTGCGGGCCCATTCGAAAGCAAATACAAAACACTAGAAAAACATGACGCTTGGAACATTAGTGAATTTATTGAAAGATCTAGGGACTATAGAAAGTTACTAGCAGCAGACTTAGACGAATACGCACAGATGCTGACTGGAGACTATTCTTTATTTGAGACACATTCTGAAGAAGAGCTAGCAGGAACAAAAAAGTCAGTTGAACAATATTCATTAGAACAGCGATTAGGATTCGGTAGAATAAACTCAAAACACTTAGCAGATCTCGCTTGGACAGTAGATCCAGAAAAAACATTATCCAGATACGCCTTAGGAGTAGGAGTCCCATATTTCCATGGAGATTCAGATGAATTCAACAGTGTAGTGGACCAACTAGAAGAGTCAAGAAAAATAATGACTCAGCTAACTGATCCAAGAGAATATTTCGAGAACGAGATGAAAGTTACAGGGGTAGTAAAAGCATTCTATTCAGGACTCTCAACAGAGGGCGCAAAAGCTCAGATAGAACAATGGCAAACAAACGCCCAATTAAGACTTATTGAAAGCATAGGTGTCACAGATTTTATTTCACAAAATATAGAAAACGCCTACATTGCAGCAGAGCCCCAAAGAGCAGAACTTCAAGAATATGAAACAGAGGTACAAAGAAAAATGGATGATCTAAAACAAAGCCCTTCAAGAGAAAACCTTGTGAGAATTAAAAAAGAGATTAAAGCTAAAACAGAAGAAATAGCAGAAAAATATAATAATGCTTTACAAGACTCACAAGGCTTATTAAACACCCTAATGCAAATGGCTGAAGACGGATATTCTGCAAGAGAACAAGAGGAAGAAGAAGCTAGAAACTCCAAGCAAAATCAAACAGAAAAATAACTACGAATCAGTCCTATTTTTTATTATTTCATCTACAAGTTTATTCATCTCTTTTAAAAATTCCTCACTCATTTTTAACCATTCATCTAAATCTTTTCCAGATACTCTTTCCACCCTTCCATGAATTATCGCTTTAGAGATTCCATGCACTTCCTCATAATATTTCACAAATTTTTTATGAAGCATTTTTTTTGAAACAAAATTTTCATATAATGCATCTCCAATATTTTCAGGTGACGTGGGTTCTATATTAGCAGCAATTAAAGCTGCATGCGCAGAATCAATCATCGTCCAATAAAGTCCATCAACCGCTGCAAGAAGCGAACGACGAGACCCAGCCAAATGCTTAGGACTTCGACTAAGCAGTGTATAAATCGCTTCAGGTGTAGACCTAATTTTCCCTCGAGCCATCAAGACTTTTAACGGAGTAAAAAAACCACCAAAATCAATAAGAGGATCTCCATACCGAAGAACATTAAGAACAACAGGGTCTCCTCGAAGAAGATCCTCCCACCAAGTAGAAAGCCTCATCGTATTAATATGAAGAGGTTTAACATAAGGATTTCTCAAAATCAACTTTCCAAGTTCCTCCCTATACCAAGCAATAAGCTCCATATCCCAATTAACACCAATGTCATCAATCAAAATAAGAATATCTATATCAGATTTTCTATTCGACATTCGTTTAGCGCTCGATCCAAAAAGAACAATAGACTTAATCATCTGATCAAATTCCTTGTAAACTTTAAGACCAAAGTCCATCGCAATTTCTCGCTCCCGAACAATCTTCATAGTATCCGGCTTAGCAGATTTCTTCAAAACAACCTTAGGACTACTACCAACCTTCTTTTCTTTCACCATCTTTATTAATATATACTAATGACTTTTATAAAGGTTATTAAACCAAACCTAATTCCAAGATGGAAAATCTGTGAAAAATAAATCAACAAAACCCTAACTCATAGGAGTTCCACCAAATCTACTTCTTCCAGTGTCAGCTCCAGGCATAATTCCTCCAAAAGAACCAGGAAGTGTTGTAAATCCTGCCCCGTACAAGCTATGATGAATCGAAGGACTAGTATCTCCATATCCTCCAAAATAAGCTCCGACAGTATCAAGCCCTCGGTCAAACGTAGGAGCCATACCACTCCCATAAGAATTTGCTCCAAATATTGGAACTCCAAAAGCCGCTAAATTAAATGCATGAGCACTCCTCCCCCCCATATTCCGATGCTCAATTCCTCCACTTTCAACAATCTTTTTAAAAGAATGAATATCTGGATGCTTCTTAGCTATTTCCCTAAAAAATTCCTTAAAGGGAACATTTCCCTGCCCAGGATAAAAATGCTCATCACTAAAACCGAAGTTATCAGTTATATGCATGTAATTAATATATTCCGCAAACTCCTTAACTTCTCCAGCCATGTCCTCTGTCGTAAACCCTTTCTTCCTAAACATATTAAAATGTCCAAGATCAAAATTCATCCCTATTTGCTTTTTAGCGACATCCTTAGCGACATCTTTTTCCATCCCGTCTTCCATCAAGTTCTTAGTCATAACTTCACGAGACTTCAAAACAAGATTCTTCATATCCTTTCCACGAGAAAACATTGCTCCATTCCAAACATTTTCAATAGCAATAACAGGAGCAGACCCAGCCCCAAGTTCATTAAATGATCGAGTCGCAACATTCCCAAAAGTCTTCGCAGCCTCATCCATCGCAAAAGTCTCCGCTCGAATAAAAGTCTTAGGAGCCTCCCTGCCAGTTATCTGGAGCATCTTTTGCAAGTATTTATCTTGCATTTCCGATCTAACAACAAGATCCATTCCAGGCCCAATAGTTCTATCTTTTGCATCCATTTTCGACTCCTCTTTTAACTTTTTCTGAAAGTTTGCTTGTTCACTTCCAAAATTATCTGACATTGTCTTAAGCTCTTTTTGTTGTTCTGAAGTCCCATATTCATAAGCCTGTTCAAAAAGAGAATTAAAAGCAGCCCTGCTATTTGATAAAATAATATCAGCCTTATTAAGCCCATTTCCAAATTCTCCTTCAGCATTTCCAATATCCTCATTAGTAATCGGCCCCGGAAGCGGCTTTCCTTGAATAGCAAAACGCCCATATGCACTATTCACAGTATCTTTTAAAATATCATCTCCATACTTCTTTTCAAGAGTAAGACTCTTTATCTCATTCTGCCAAGAAGTACTATTCCGAATCTCAATAGTCTCATCAGCAGTCGGAGTATATTCAAATGGTTGAGAATTTTTAGGATCATCAGTATCCCCTCCCCCAATATGATATCTCTTTTTCTCAGTCACCGGATCAAGTTGCTTAGTGGCCCTGTTATAAATCGGAACGACCTCTTCTTTAAAAATAGTTTTCCCATCTTTTTTTTCTGGAGTATACAAAGTCCCTCCCCCAAGCATATTAGACGAATGAAAAACCACGGGAATATTCTTATCAGGATCAACTATCTTAGCCTTTTCCATTGCAGCAAACATTATCCTCTCGTTTTGGTCTCTATTCTCCTCACTCCAAATCCCTCTCTGTTCACTAAATCCTGCAGCATCTACGAGAGGCCCATGAATGCTCGGACTAATTCCAGTAATCTTCGAAAGAGCCCTCATTTCCTGAAGATGTTGAGTAGGCACTTGCTGATGAACTTCTCCCTGCAAATTATTTAAATTTATTTCAATAACTTTAGCTCCAGACCTAACCCCTCGCTGAAACTCGTTCAACTGCTCAGGAGTCATAGGATTCGTTGCAAAACCAATCGTCGTAGGATTCAACTGATACCCAACAAAAGGCCCATCAGGACTAGGATCAAAAGAAGACCCTCCCCCTCCATAAAACGATTCTACACCAAATTCTCCCATAAAATAACTAGTTAAAAGTAGTATTTATAATTTGCCTCAACCCTATCTAGATATTCTGATACATTTCTTATCTACCAACCTAAAAAACACGAATGTGTTTTTTATTTCTACTCGTATTTCGGCTTCCCGCCGCCCATCGCAGAAAAACCATCCCGCTCCCCTGGACCCCTAAAGGTATGCCCTTCAAGTATATCTCTCTGATTAATAAGATCTTTTCCATCAATCCCTCGAGAATCCTTCATATCATTAGTCCCCAAATGAGTATCCGTAGACCAAGACCCCCCACTAGGATCAATTTTTGTTCGAGAATTATACAGTCCAGAAACGATATTCCCAGTAATATCTGTATGACCAGACTTATAAAAATTCTTTCCCTCCTCTTGCTCCGGCATATACATCTGCTCTTTCTTCTCATCCCCCTTAGATAAATTATCCCTCATACTCCCCCGAAAAGATCCCTCAGTTGAAACAGAAGAACCATAATTCTCCGACTCCAAATTTAAATCAGAAATCTCAGAAACTGGAGCATCCTCAACCAAGTTCTCAAGAAGAACTTCTTTTACAACCTCCATTTTTACTTTCCGAGACTCAGTAACAGGTTTCAAAACACGAGTATCAATTCCCCAAGAATCATTATCTTTAGATCCATCGTCAATCTCTTCTTCAGCTTCATCTTCTAAAAATTCATCATCATCTAAATCACGAGTCTTCTTCTCTTTTTCCATACAAAACAAAAGAAACATGACCTTAATTAATTTTCTATGCTCCCTTATTCAGCTCTTCAGGGGTATGCAGAACTGCGGCACCCTTAATCATTCCTCTTCCAAAGTTTCTCGCCGATTTCTCCAGGATTACCACCCTGACCCATAAAAACATCTCCAAATTCAACGTCCCTTTCACCAATCTTCTCCTCAGGGGCAATATCAAATCCTTCATTCGGAGCAGACGCCATCCCATGCGATTTCTTATAAATATCATAAACAAAATAAAGCCCCTCAGCAGCCTTTTCAGCAGCATCAACTCTAACAGCCCGCTCAACATAATTATCCTTCTTAACTTCCTTAATATCTGTAACTTTCTTCCCCTCTTCTTCCCTTTTCGTTTTAGTTTTAAACCCAAACAAGGACTTAAACAAATCCCCAAGAGCGCTAAAAGGATTAATGTCCTCCTCTTCTCGTCTCTTCTCTTTAACTTCATCCTTTTTCCAAGAATCATCTAAAAAGTGTTCAATATCTTCCCTAAGTTCAACTAAGGCATCCACCGCTATATCACTAGAAAACTCCATAGTTTCCGCCCGCTCATCATCTTCAAACTTCTTCTTAACAATTTTCAACTCTTGTTCATTAAGAGAATAAGAATCAAACTGCATTTCAATTCTTCCACCCCCGGCAAACCCGATATCTCCTTTTTGCGTAACCCTTTGAGAAACATGTCCCCGATACTTAAAAGAAATAATCATAACAGGATGATAATTCCTCTTTAGTTTATAATCCTTAAACCTTTCAGAAGGATCATCCCTAGAAGGTTCATTAAGCTGAGCATCATCAATCGTTTTATGACAAAGAAGTACAAGTTCAAACATCGTAGTACTAAATGCATGAACAAGAGCCGCATCATCATCGAACCCTTTCTGTCTAAGTTCCTCAGCAGCACGAAGATATGGTTTCATCCAAGAAGAATACATTTTTATCGTCTCAACTTGACTCTTCAAATAACTCCTTTCAATATTCATCCTTTTCCTAAGTTCCTTTTCAGAATAATTAACCCACTTCCAAAATTCGTCAAGCCTAGGTGTCAAAATCCTACTTGTCTGATCATTTACAACTCCATCCTTCTTATTGCTTATTTTTTTCAAACTCTCTTCGTCATCAACCATAAAAAATAAATCTCTAAGTGTAACAAAACCTGCCTGACTAGACATAACATTAATCGACCCATTCCCTTTCTTGATGTCAACTGTATCCATCCAAATCTGTTTCAACGACAACATCCCCCTGTAACGCGCGTCCTTTTTCGAAGAACTATAATCGTCATAACTCTCAAGCCTAATCTCAAACTCTCTTAAGTCGTAAATCAAATTAAGAACAGACTTAATAACTTGATTAAGGCTCCCGAGCATCTCCATCCCCTGTTTTTGCATAGAGCTCTCCCTCTGTCCCATGTCTCCAAACTGTCCAGACCCAGGACTAGCTCTAAAATTATCAGTTATCTTTTTAGTTTCCCAACCCATATCTCGAATAAAATCAAGCATCCAAAAATAAATAGGCTCTAACTGATTCTGCTGTGAATCAAACACCATCCTATATGACGAAACCGGCTCTCCCCACTTAATTTTATCTTGCTTAGGAACTATCGATCTGATAATTTTTCTAATATCACCCATACTCATTTACTAGATTGAAGAATATATAAACGTTTTTGCCCAAGAACTCAAGTCTCGTCAGAGGTAACTTGGATAGTGTGCCCCCTTATTCCAAATATTTTATATACTGCAATCTCCTTGATAAGATATGATCTTTAAAAAAAGAAAGGGAATGATAGATCTTAGAGAACTTCAAAAAAGAGGAGTTGTAAGAATCCCAAGAAGAGATATTATAATCCCTACAAATTCCGATGGATTTGTAGAATTAAAAGGAACTACAAAAAATAATCCTTCAACTTCCGAAAATTCAACAAAACCCTCATCCAACAATTTCTTTAATTTTCTAGAATCAAGCCCAACAGAACCAGCAATGGATAGTTTCACTCCAGAATCCTCAAACAATTTTTCGAATCAAATAGATGGATATGATAAAAGAGAAGTAGATGAAAAAATAGTAAACCTCGATAATAAAATCTACAAGTTAGAACAAAGGCTAGAACTAGTTGAAAGAAAACTTGATATAGAAAACAAAGAAAACGCAGGTCCTGGAATTATTGGTTGGTAATCACCACATTTAAAACTCCCACCCTTCTATAATTATATGAAAGAAATATCTAAAGAAGTGATAAAAGCATACGCATTAGAAAACGCAATAAAGTATGAGGGAAAAGCTAATCAGGGCGCAGTCTTAGCAGCTCTTTTTGCAGAAGGATTAGAAAAAAGCAAGATAAAAGAGATTATGCCAACAATCCAAAAGATAATAAAAGAAGTAGAGAGCCTATCGATCGAAGAACAAAAAAGCAAATTTGAAAGTCTTGGACAAAAAACAAGTAAAAGAGTCGTTAGAGTTGGTTTACCAAAATTAGAAAATGCAATAGAGGGTAAAGTCGTAATGAGATTCGCACCATTCCCTTCAGGACCCCTACATATTGGAAACACAAGAACATTAATTCTAAACGACGAATACGCAAAAATGTACAACGGGAAATTATTAATCGTAATGGATGATACAATAGGAAGTGAACAAAAACCAATAATTCCAGAATCATATAAATTAATAGAAGAAGCAATAAAATATCTAGAAATAAAGCATGACCCAAAGATTCTCTATAAATCAAATAGAATAGAAAAGTATTATGAATATGCAAAAGAGCTAATCAAAAAAGGTTACCTATACGTATGTGACTGTGAAAATGAGAAAAGAAAAGAACTAAAGATTCAGAGAATTGAATGTTCATGTAGACAATTTAAAGGAGTAGTTCAATTACAAAGATGGGAAAAATTGTTCAAGGCACCCGAAGGTTCTTGTTGCGTTAGATTAAAAACTTCAATGATTGATCCAGATCCAGCTTTTAGGGACAGAATAATGTTTAGGATAACAGACCGGCCCCATGCAATACTTGCGAATAAATATAGAGTATACCCCCTTCTTGACTTCTCATGGGCAATTGACGATCATGTTTTTGGAATAACTCATATATTAAGAGGGATGGAACTAGCAATTGAAACAAGAACTGAAAAATTTATATGGGATATATTTGGCTGGACTCACCCAACTATAATTTATAATGGTCATTTTGAAATTGAAGGGATAAAACTATCAAAATCAAAAGGAGCTGTTGAAGTAAAATCTGGAACATATATTGGTTGGAACGATCCTCGAAGTTGGTCTGTACAAAGTTTAATGGATAGAGGAATAACACCAATTGCAATAAGAGAATTTATTCTCAATATGGGAGTTAGAAAAACGAATATAACAATACCCGTCGATGTTTTATATTCATTAAATAAGAAAGAAATTAGTAATTGTCCAAGATACTTTTTCCTAAGACGTCCAATAAAAATAAAAATAAAAACGGCGCCAAATCTTGAAAAAGAAATCCCATATGGTAGGGGTAATGAACATAGTAAAAGAGCCTACAAGACAAATCAGGATTTCTTAATAGATCAAGTGGATCTAGAAATGATGGAAGATTCCGAATACAGATTGATGAATCTTTTAACATTTAATTCAAGCAATATTCTTCGTGCAAAACCTCGAGACTTTCATTTTATAGCCACATTGCCAGAAAAAAATAAAAAATTAAAGTCGATAGTTTGGCTTCCAGATAATAACGAAAACGTTAATGTAGTTATAAGATACCCAGACAATGAAAAAGTAAAAGGACTAGGCGAGCCAAAGTTAAAAGAATTAAAAGAAGGAACAATTATCTATTTTGAAAACTTCGGCTATGTAAAATTATACAAAAAGTCTAAAGAAGATTTAGAGTTCTGGTTTGCTCATATTTAAGGATCGTTTGACACTCCAACCGGGTGTTTAGAATTTGTTTAACGCTCCTTTTATTTACTGGATTTATAAGGGAATTCTAGTATATATACTTAATTATATATTTAGATATATTTAAATATTAATTTAACCAAAATTAAAAATAAAGAAGGTAATTAAAAAGATTGGTCAATAAAAAATTTTCAATTTTAAGAGATGAGAAAAATAATCCTAAATTGACTAATGTCATGCGAAGAGGATTAATAGGCTATACCTTTCTATTAATTTTATCAATAATACTGTCTATTCTTCTTCCATTATTTGTCCCAGATTTATATTCTGGACTGCCACTATTTGAAAAATATTCTTTTTTAAAATTTATAATTTATATTATATTAATTGAGACTGGTCTATTTTTGATGTTTTTACCTTATGTCATAAAAGTAATTAAAAATGTTCAGGCTCGTAAATCAAAAAATAGTAAAGAAGGTATAATGCAAAATATTAGAGGCTCTATGATGAATAATTTTAAATTAAAAAATCCAACCAGATTTAAAATTTCCATGTTTTTTGCTTTTGGGATTACTTTTATTTTATTTTGGTCTTTATTAAATTTTAAGTTTTTTGGATTGTTGATACTCCTTGGTTTTGTATTATTATTTATAGGTATTATTTATTATAGGTACAAATATGTTATTCCCCACCTATATAATGAAATCTTTATTAACAATACCAAGAATTTAAAATTTCTATTAAATATTTTTATCATATATTTACCACTATTATTTCTTATATTTTTAATAATAATTCCCTCACCCTATATAGTAAGTTCTTTATCAATGGAATTGGATAGACAAATGGAATTGGATGATTGTTTTCGAACTTTAATTCCCAATCTAGTTCCTGGAACTGCTGAAGAGTGTGTTAAAAAATATATCAAAAAAATAAAGAATATTTCTGTTTGTGAGGAAATTGATTCTATACAAAAAGAAAAAGGTGTTGATGCATTTACTTCAAAATTTGTGACATATCATGATTGTGTTTACATAATAGCTATTGAAACTGGAAATTCAGAATTGTGTGAACAATTAACTGCTTCTTCTAACGTATATCTCTATAATAATTGTATAAAAGAGACTAGATTTGGATAATTAATAGGATAGTTTCTTAACATAGTATCACCACAACAGGGCGTAGAACAAAAGTATCCCAGTTGGGTTTTATAAAGGATTTAACTCTTCAATCCCTTTTCTTCATTCCCAGAAACCTTCTCCTCCTCACTCCCAGGAATCTTTCTCCCCTTCAAAACAAAAGCCTCCCTCGCCTTCAAAACAGCATCACAAAGTTTAATATTCAAAGGACATTTTCTTTCACATGCCTGACATAAAGTACAAGTATAAATCACCTTATCAATTATTTTATCACTAAGCATTATAGCATGCCCTCGAGGCCCCACAGCCTCATCTTTCAAAACCTTAAAAGACGGACAAAGATCCTTGCACATTCCGCACTTAGTACAGTTATCAAACACGGCACTAGCTTCCTCAAGTAAATTTTCCGCTTCAATTTTGTCTTGTTCACTAATTTTTACCATCACATAAAACCTATATAAACTTCCCCATATTAAATTTATTTTCTGGATCACACCGAGCCTTAACACTAGCTAAAATCTTTTTGTCATTGATATCTACAAATCCTTTTTTCAAAATTCCAACCCCATAAGCCCCACTTATCCAACCACCAAGTCGCTTTACAAGTTTAACCATCTCAGGTATATGTTGCTCCAAATCCAATGTAAAACAAGGATGCATAATCCCTACCCCAATTGAACCAAAAACTGGAATCTCTAGATGTTCAAGCCATTCAAAAAGTTCAGGCCATCTGTCACTAATAACTTTCGGATCCTCAATCCTAGTATATCCCTCAAGAGCAACAGCTGAATAAATATTATCAATCCTCGAAATTAATTCTGCATATCTCTCTCCACTAAAAATATTGTCCTCCAAATTAAATTCTTGAGTCTCGAAAGCATCAGTATAGGGATCCTCATATTCCACAAATAAATGATAAGCATTAGAAAACCCAAGATACCCTGAAACTTGTTTATCAAAAAATTCTATTGATGAAATTCTTGAATCTCTCTTGAGAACTTGAACTCGACCCAAAACTCCCTCAAAACTCATAAATTTTAAAAGTTCAGCAGACCGAGTCTTCAAGGAAATTGTTTTCAAACAAGCCCTAACAACAACACCCGTTATCCCTTCCATTCCAATATAATCACTCATTTCAGTAACCCCTTTTCGTGAAATCAACCCCCCAGAATCAATAACGTCAATCCATTTTATATGTCCAGAAGTCCTCCCATATTTAATGCCTCGTCTTCCAACAGCATTAGTAGCAATCATCCCACCAATCGTAGCAACCCTTCCGCTTAAAATATCTATAGCAAATTCCCGATTAAATTTTCTTAAAAAAGAATTCAAATCATTAAGAACAACCCCTGCTTCAACAATCACAGTGCCACGCTCTGCATCATAATCCTCAATTCCATCAAGTCTAGACAAATCCATAACAACGTCACTTTTGTTAATTGGAACAACTCCTCCACAAAAACCAGTTCCGGCTCCACGAGGAACAATTCCTTCATTTTTGACAATCTCAACGCAAACTTCTTCAATATTTTCCGGATGAACAACTGCATTTACTTGTGCTCGAAATCTAGATGCATCCGTTTCATATGCTTTCATTAAAATTTTAGAACCCTTAAATTTCATATTCCAAGTCCTCTAAGTTTACCCAAAACAAAACTAGAAAACTCTATTGGTTTTTCATTAACAGATTTTAAATTAGCATAACAAAGGCTAGACGAACAAATAAATTTCGAAGCCTCTTCAGGTATACCTTTAGATCTGTTCAATGCAGCCCCTCTAGCAAGATTAGGATTATTTTTATAGACCCCTCCACCAGCGCCACAACAAAGAACATCCTCCCGATTATCTTCAATTTCAATTATTCGCCCCCCAAGAATCCCAATAACTTCCCGAGGTTCATTCATTATTCCGCAACGCCTAGCCAAATAACAAGAATCTTGATAACTAACAACTTCTCGGGTCTCACGAGGTCCCAAATACCGAATTTTGCGTTTCTTCAAAGCTTCAAGAATAGAAATACAAATATATTCGATCTTTATATCCCACCCTCGAACAAACGTTGGATAAATTTCCTCAAACATATAAAAATCTTCAGGAGAGTTAGTTATAATCTTCGAAATTGAGTTTTTCTTAAAGAGTATAAAATTTTTCATGGCAGTCTTCTTAGCATCCTTTCGATATCCCATATTCATTTTCTCAAGCCCTGAATCAAGATCCAAATCTAAGATAACAAACGAAATTCCAAGCTTACCAAGTATCTCCTGATAATTCAAAGAATGCTCTTCAAACTCAATACCAGTAAAAGCCCCAGGAAAATAAAGAGTTTTTTCACCAATCTTTCTAACAAAATCAATTATCCCCATAAAAAAATAAACTAGATTAGAATTATAAAGATATATGTGATAAACTTAACATTCTAAATAGATTTATAACCGTTAAATATTTCATAAACAAATGATAGAAATATTCAAGGTTATCGGAATAATTGGACTTATGCTAATAATTTATGGAATAATTCTAAGAAAAAGAAAAAATTCAGACATGTTCTTCATCGCTGGAGGAGTATGTTTAGAAATTTATAGTATCTATA
Source organism: Nanobdellota archaeon (assembly GCA_022563455.1). Lineage (GTDB taxonomy): Archaea > Nanobdellota > Nanobdellia > Pacearchaeales > GW2011-AR1 > JAGVXH01. The sequence continues at coordinate 12,456 of JADFNI010000003.1, read as the reverse complement.
TAGGCGACATGATATTTATGATCCTTGAAGGAGTTTTTATCCTAGCCTCGATTTATGACCTAAAAACTAGATAAATCCTAATCCTTAGATTTTCCAATCATATGAATAAACTTTTCAAGAGTAATCTTTTCAAATCTTTTTAATCTATTAATAGATCTATTAATTCCTTCCCTAAAATCTCTTGACTTAATGTTATATTTTTGCATCCTAAAAGTATACCAATGAATAACTATTACAAGCCTATGAACAATTAGATAATAAAGAGCCTTTTTCTCATACTCATTTAATTTTATTATTTTTTCATATTCCTCAATAAAATACTTAATCTTTTTCTTGAATAAAAAATTACTTCTCACAAAATTTTGAGCTATAAAAGTAGCAAGGTCATAAACCAAAATACCATAATGAGCTTCCTCAAAATCAATTATTGCCTTTAACTTATCATTTTTTGTTAAAAAATTAACACAAGAAATATCTCCATGTATGTGACACTTTCTTAAATTAGTTAAAGGAATATCATTAAAACTATTAATTGCATTAAGATCAAAATTTAAGATAGATTCAAACTTAGATCCTTTCGGCAATTTAAGAATCTTATATTCACTTTTATCAAACTTCTTTTCGTAATCCTTAAACTTAAGCATAGCTTGGTGCATTAAACCAAAGTTCTTTCCCATATCTTTGACCAATTTAATGCTCAAAAGAGAATCTTCTCTACCATCAACAAATTTTTGTATTAGCAAATCTTCACCAAAGATATTTGTAATTTCATCTCCTTTTTTATTAAGTACATTTATTGGAACGGGGACATTATGTTTAGCCAAATGTCTAATAATAGCATTTTGATATTTTATATTTGACAATTTAAAAAGACTAAATATCTTAAGAACATATTTTCCCTTACTGGTTTTAAAAATATAAACCTTGCCATCAAATGATTTTGATTTTGAATCAAATGAAATGAAATTTCCAATATTATACCTTCCAATTATTTCAACTAAGTCTTTTTCAAGAAGTTTTGGACTTGGTTTCATAAATTATATATATTTCAAAATATTATAAACTTAATGTCCAACTAACTCTTTCCAATCAAACCGTTAATATCGCTCTTCTTAAGAATCCAAAATCTAAACTCTCCTTGCAAAAGCTCTCGCGCATACCCTCGAATAACTGACGCCGTCAAAACTTCTCGTCCAGCTTCTTTAATCAATCTCATTACAGGCAAAAAATCAGAATCTCCAGAGATTAAAATGCAACTTTCACACTTCTTCTCAATTAAAGCCATCTTAATCATATCCACAGCAATAGTCACGTCAATTCCCTTCTCAAGTCGAATAATCTTCCCGTTAGTTTTAATTTTCTTTAACTTATTTGTATTAACATAAATTCCTTTCTTCTTAAGTCCTGCAAGAAACACCATATGCTTATAATAGTTATCCTCGCCAAGACCAATATCTGGAGTAGAATTATAATACCTAATTTCAAGAACCTCCATATCAAAATGTTTTGCAATAAGATTTGCTAACCGACCAAAATCAACCGACTTAGGCTTCTTTACAATCGACTTCACATTATGATACCAATTATTCCCATCAACAAATACAATAGCCCGTTTCTTCCCACTAGAATTCATATAAAAAAGACTCCAGGCATTCCTTTCGTCATACCTGGGATGTAATGTTTAATTAAAGTGGTACTAGTATTTAAACCTTATGTGAAAATTTCTTACTTCTCAAGATAATTCCCCAACACGAGTCACCTTCTTATCTTCAAAAACAGTTTTCTTATTTTTAAGTTTTTGTCGATGACCAACCCCTCCAATAACCAACTGAGGCTTCCTATTCTGCCGAATAATAACCAAAACAATTCCAATAACAACAATTCCAATCAAGATCCCCCAAACAATCCATCCATTATCTTCCTTTACATCCCCTTCTTCTTCAAGTTCAATAACTTCACCAACAGTAGACGGATGCTCAGGTGTAACCCCACCATCTATTTTTTCAATATAGAGTATAACTCCATCACCAACTATTGTATAAGCAATTGCAATATCATCCCCGACAACTCCATCCAAATCTATTATTCTAACAGCGTCCTTTAATATCACATATTCACCAATATCTGGGCCAATAATAACCCTTATAGCCTCATTAGTTTGTTCATCAAATTCAACTGAATAAGTAGCCCCATTGTAGATTACATAAATAAGCTCTCCTAATGAAATCTCTCCAGATCCCTTATCAACCTCATCAAGATTAATTATAATATCATTCACTATACTCGAGATCACGGGGGACCCTCCACTAGATCCACTAGATCCGCCACCTGAAGACCCAGGATCATCACCAGTATCCCCATCGTCAACAACTACAGGAGTCTCAATAATTGAATAATTAGAAAATCCTGGAACACTAAACGAAATAACCCCACTAGCATTTCCAAGTAAAACACATTCACTACATAGAACACCATCCCTCAAAATCTGTGGATCACTAAAGACCACATTATACAAAGTCAGCCTTGCTGGTTTATCAAATCCACCATAATCATTAGACAAGGTATTTATCCCAATCAAATTATTTTCAATCACAATCAAATCAAGATTCAAAGGAACGTGTCTAGTCCCGTCATACCTCAACATAGACATATTTCGATCAATAAATTCAATCTTCCCCTTCCCCCAAATTCCAAGAGACAAACTATCCATATCAAGTAAATCTTTTACTAAAGAAAAGTCCGTCGTCAAGTTAGCATGGAATTTTGTGTACAAAGGCAGCCTACATCCATTAGTTGGGTTCACCGTTGCCCCAAGAGAAGTATTTAGACATTTATCAGAGGAATCAGGAACACCGTCACTATCTTCGTCCTCGAAAACAATCACATCCTTAACAGTTATCGTCACAACCTCAAAGTCCAAGTCAGTCCCATCACTAACGCTAAAATTAACAAAGTAAGTTCCATTTGAACTAAATGACGGAGTCCATGTAAATGTTCTAAATAAATCATCAAAGCTGGATCCATTAGGTAAGTTGGTAGCACTATAACTAAGAGGATCTCCATCAGAATCATTTCCAGATATTATTATAGATAAAAAATCACCTTCACTAATGTTCTTAGGACCAATGAATGTTAAAACTGGAGGATTGTTAGGAGTAACTGGACAAGTTCCACAATCAGTCGTGCAAGATGGAGCAAGATCATCAACCCCACATACTTCAATTCCATTACAAGTAAAATCCCCGCAAACAATAACATCATTAACAGTGATAGTCACAATTTCAAAGTCCAAGTCGGTTCCGTCACTTACACTAAAATTAACAAAGTAAGTTCCATTTGAACTAAATGAAGGCGTCCATGTAAATGTTCTAGTAAGTTCATCAAAGTCGGACCCTGCAGGTTTGTTACTAGCATTATAACTAAGAGAATCCCCATCAATGTCACTTGCAGATAATACAATAGATAATTCGATTCCTTCGTCAACTGTCCGAGAACCAATTGAAGTTAAAACTGGAGGATTGTTAGAAGCAACCACACAACTTGAAGTATCATAACTTAAACAGTTAGCAGAACAATTTAAAACTCCAGAATCAAACCCTTGAGAAACACAAGTAGCCCCTCCCAAGATTCCAACCTCACAAATTTCAGATCCATTAACGACTCCGTCTCCACAAACCTGTTGAGAACCGCTAACAGCCCCAACACTAAACCCACAAACACTCATACTATCCTTTCCAGAATAAACTCCCCAATTATTCAAACTAGTTACTGTACTCTGACTTGACCTGAATGTATAATTCAATGCTAATATCTGTTGACTGCCGCCCTCAGGCGTTACATATACTGTATAAGTATGAGAAACGACATCAATTTCAAATACGAAACTATATTTTACATTCTGTGTATAAGGAATTGAAACATCTTTTGAATATACGGCACCATTTCTAGCATCAATAATTCCAGATGTACTAAACCTTATCATCACAGCAAAATCATCAAATACTGCACCTGCCCCATTCGATATTGCAACAAGCCCATCCATATTTACAACATCTGGTATCACATCAAACGAAACACTAAATGATCCACTCTGAGTTGCTATTACATTATTTTGCCATGAATTTGTAGTTGTCAAACAATCAACACAATCATTATCATTTCCAACATTACACCCTGAAGGACAATAATTATCATCATTTATACAAGAAGTAATCGTTGTCCCAGAACAAATTCCAGATGTACAAATGTCAAAAGAGGTCGAAACATCATCATCATCACATATAGATCCATCCGACAAAATATCATATATACATCCATTTGAATCTCCACCAGCCCCAGTACATAGACCATTAACTGTACAAGAATCTAAGTCAGAACAAACTGAATCATCAAAAGAAGTAGTACAGCTATCTGTAGATTCACTACAAGTTGTTGTACAGCTATATGAATCTTCAGGACAAGCAATTGCCCCAGCTTGACAAACAGATCCAGAACATGTCTCTATTCCATTGCAAAATAATCCATCATCACAATCTGCATCAATACTACATACAGAAACTACACTTACAGAAGCATAAGTCCTGTGCATATCAGTCAAATAAGAATCACAATGACTTTTACATGCATAGTTCCAAGGAGCCTTAGCTATTCTGTCTGTATATTTAAAGAACGCATCTGAATTATCTGTTCTTCCAGTATTCCATTCATTTTCAAAATCATAAATTCTAGCAACAGCTGCAGCACCGAAGTATACTGAAGACATCATCTGATATGCAGCATAACTATATTTATCCTCAGCAATTTGCTGAGTAGGTGTCTTTTGTAAATTTGTAGATCCAAGTGCACCAGTCCCAGTCTTTGATCCACCACCATCTCTTAGTTCATCACATATTCTAGCAGTAGCAGAACTAGTAGGCCAAGTTGAAGTTAAACTTTGACATGGAGATTTTCCCCATAAAGATTCTCCAGTAACTGTACTTATATAAGTATATTGATCAAGCGCAGATACTCCCTTATTAAATGCAAACATTTCTGCAGCAGCAGCATTATTTGAACCCTGATCCATACTAGATAATAACTGACCACCCCACATTATTAATGACTTTCTCCCATGATGAATACATCCCCCAGAAGCCCACGATTTACCATTCTTTGTTGAATAATAGTGATCCACTGAATTTGAAAGAAGCTGATAAACAATATCATCCTTCTCTGACTCTGTTCCACTTTGAGATAATTTAAGTAAGGCCGCATTTATTTGCATTCCTAAATCACAACCATAATTTGCAGCCTTGGTACTTCCAGGTCTAGTTATCTGAGCTGGAGTTGCTCTTCCATCAAATTCACCAAACATATGAACATTTGAAGGTGCCGGAAAAACTCCAAAAGAATTTTCAATTTCTGCCCATGTATATTGATTAGATACATCAGGAAGATTCTTAAAATAAGTATTAATATCTAAATCCTTTATAGTGAAATGAGGTTTATCAGTTCCCATATAAGGAGGTCTTATGGCTCCCAAGGGAGGAACACTAGAGAGTATAGTTAATACCGCAGCTGTTTCAATACAAGTCCTAGGAACTGTAGCATCTCCACTCCAACAGTTTCCCGAAATCATACTTTGAACCTTCAAAACAGAAGTTCCAGCTGCAATATATTTGGGAAGGGGTCCATATTTTGTTTCAGGAGATAAAAATTTATGAGCAGCATTTCCAGCAAGCCTGCTGTCCATACTAGCTTCATCACAAGAAGAACGAGTGCACCCATTTTCACCCTTAGAAAGCTCGTAAGTTACTGGATTTTCTTCCCATCCATTTCTTCCACTACCATAATTAGGACTCATTGCTATAACATTGACCCCTGCACCAGGAGAATTCTCAATAACCCAAGGCATCTTATCGGGATAATATCCTACCAGATAATCAGTATCAAAAGTATAAGTTATCCCAGCAGCAGTTGCTGAAGAAGCCATCAATCCAGAAGCACTAGTAGTAAAATTACTAAATGAAGTTACATCAAAAGTCAATGTTCCAGAATTATATATGATGTTAGAACATACCGACCCACAAGACACACCATCTTTCAAAATTGCCGGAGTAGAAGTATAAGAAAGTCCATACATTGTTAATGTTGCAGCTGTATTCAGAGAAGGTAAAGCAACAGAATCAATCCCTACAAGATTATTTTCAATAAAAACAAAAGTATCTAAATTCAAATCTTCAAAATTAATGGTTTGAGAAACAAATTCAATCTTCCCAAATGAAGCTATTTCCAAGACAGCTCCAGTAACTGCCGTATAATCCATAGTTCCAAAGTCAGTAGTTCCCCCATCAAATTTAGTATAAATTGGAGGAACACTGACCCTCTCAAAAACATAAAGTTCAGGATCACTACTTTTAATACTAACTGAAGAGTCACTTACAAGTACAGCATTAAAATAATATTCAGGAGGATCTCCAATACCCAATGCCCCATCAACTTGATATTCAGAGATCCAAGTAGTCGTTGTAATTCCTCCAGATATAACTCTACTTATTGGATTATTAATTACTGGATCATCAAAATCTCCCTCAAAAAATGGAAAATCAACATCATTTTCCCACACACTAAAATCCACAATTTCCCCCTCACAATTAGTCCCCTCAACAGTTAAAGTTACAACATCTCCCTCAGTAGCATTCGTAGCACTCCAATAAGCTGAGTCTAAAACACATATAGACCCTGAAGAATTATTAATCTTATACAGGTGTGTATCATACCCTACAAACGAATCCTGTAATACGCCATTAACAACATTCAAACTTCTTACCTCATCCAAAACTTCAACAGTAGCATTATTAATTCCAATTAAATTAAATGTCCCTTGAGTAGGTATATCCCTCATAGAAACTGCAAATAAATAAGTATCTCCCCCATATTGCTTCACCATATACTTAATCGGAACAGTAGAATCGGAAGACACAACCGACGCTAAAGAATTAACCGAAGGGCTATTTAATACTGGAGCAAGGGACGTAATCCTAGCATTAATAGAAGTAACTCCTGCCTCTATCTCAGGATATCTAAATATTCCAGCCTCAGCAAATGAAGGTTCAAACTCATGAACGAAGTACCCAATACCCATTGATCCGTGAACAAGGGACATCCAAACTTCAGTTCTTATTTGTTCAACTGTAGGCCTAACATTAGCATTATTTACGTGAGTGGTCTCAATCCAATTCCAAACAATCTTTTTCCCATTTGACCAATTAACAAGCCTCTCAACCCCACGAGCAACATATTCTAAATTACCTGAAGCAACATCTGTCGAAGTAACTGGATAAACATCAAAAGTAACTATATCTGTCCCCTTAAGATACTCTGGATACATATCTAACCTCCCAGTACAAGTCCCCCTTCCGATCCAGTCCTCAACACTAACTCCACGTCCGAGACCCAAAAGAACAGGCCTAGTTGAATCATTAGATTTCATCAAGGCGTAATCCTGTTGAATGACTGATGGATCAATACATGGATCAAACCCACCACTACCATCTGGTTGAGCATTATCAGGTTCACTATACTTATGTTTCCAAGCAGATATAATATTTATATTCGGAGAATTAAGAGATACAGAAGTTTGTTTAGTAAGAACATGCATGTTAGACGTATTTAAATCACTCAATTGAGTCTCAGTAGGACCATTCCAAAGAGCAACATAATTATTTATCCCCATAGCTTTATACCTCGCAGCATTGGAAGGGTTTTGTAAGAAAATATTAATAGGGAAATAATTGGGATCCGAAGAAGGTCCATTTGACCAAGCATCATAAGGACTAGATCCAACAACACCCTCAATCTGACAAGTAGCAGAACACCCATCTCCTGAAACAATTCCCCCATCATCACATGTCTCAGGTGATTCAATTATTCCATTACCACATACAGCAGGGTTATTTATACAAGCTGAAGTATTATAACTTAAACAATTAGCAGAACAACCAAGAGTTCCATTATCAAATCCTTCCAAGAAACAGCTAGATCCAATAATTCCCACCTCACAAACTTCAGATCCATTCACTACAGAGTCTCCACAAACCTGTTGAGGACCACTACCAACACTAAACCCACAAACACTCAACTCACCAGTCCCTGAGAAAACACCCCAGTTATCTAAACTAGTAACTGTACTTTGAGTCGACCTAAATGCGTAATTTGACGCCAATGTCTGTTGACTACCACCCTCAGAGGTTACATACACACTATAGGTATGCAAAGTAACATCAATTTCAAATACGAAACTATATTTTACATTCTGTTTATAAAGAATTGAAACATCCTTCGAATATACAGCACCATTTCTAGCATCAAGAATTCCCGATGGACTAAATCTTATCATCACAGCAAAGTCATCAAATGCTGAACCTACCCCATTTGATACTGCAACAAGTCCATCCATATTAGCAGTATCAGGAGTAGCATCAAACGAAACAATAAATGCTCCATTTTGAGTTGCTATTGCATTATTTTGCCATGAGTCTATAGATATCAAACAATCAACACAATCATTATCATTTCCAAGATTACATGCAGCAGGACAATAATTATCATCATTTATACAACTAGTAATTGAAGTTCCAGAGCAAGTTCCAGATGTACAAATGTCAGAAGAAGTCGAAACATCATTATCATTACACAAAGCTCCATTCACTAAATTGTCATAAGCACACCCATTTACGTCCCCACTAACTCCAACACATCTGTCATTAATAGTACAGGAATTTAAATCAAAGCAAACTGAATCATCAAAAGAAGTAGTACAGCTATTAGTTGATTCACTACAAGTTGTTGTACAAGAATATGAATCTTCAGGACAAGGGGCTATCCCAGATTGACAAACAGATCCAGAACATGTTTCTATTCCATTACAAAATAATCCATCATTACAGTCAGCATCAATACTACATGTTGGAACAGTTAAAGCCCCAAAAACTTGATATGTTTCTCGAAGATTACCTGAACAGTAACTAATACACAACCCATTCCAAGGAGGTCCATCAATCCTAGCTGCATAGTCTTTCATCTTTTGTGGTATGAAATCTCCAACACCAAGGACATTAGGAATTGTCACAGCAGAAAGATACATACTAGTATAGGATTGATAACTTGCAAGAGATGCACATCCACTAGCCCTTTGTTCATCGAGTGTATCCTGACTAACCAAAGCACCCCCCTTATCTCCACATCCGAGCCTTGGCAAACCACCATCTCTTATTGGAGGACTCTCACAAGTATTCTGCCCTTCCTTCCCAGTAGGAGGACATCCAGACCCACCCGTCTTTCCCCATACAGGTCCTTGTGGCCCTTCTCTTAAAAAAGATGCCTCCCCAAACTTACCCTCAGTTAAACCACCAACCCCAAATGGATCTTTCATTTCTGCATCATCCAAAAGAGCACCAGCGTATTGAACAAGTGCTAACCTTCCATAAAGAACTCCACCAGCAGGAAAGTAAATCTGACCAGCATATTTTACATTATAAAAAGTATCAATTCCCATTTGTATAAGTGGATAAGTTAATTTTTCCAAATCAGCTTTAGTGGCAGGAGTATCATCATCATCAACTTGCAAAGTCCTAACCATCATTTCATGAGTAACAATTGCGTATTCGGTACCATATTCCGCAGCCGTTGTTCCTCCAACCCTAGTCAATCTATCAGCGGGATGAAGATACCTACTCTCAGTACTATATCCATAATCAGTATAAATCCCCGGAGCAGTGAATGCAGCTTCTAGTTCTGTAAAGGTTCTTTGATTATTAGAAACTCTAGCAATCTTTCCAAGCAAAGACCAGTTAATATCATCGGCACAATAAATCGGTTTCACTGTCCCTGTATAAGGAGGTCTGAAAGGAAGAGAACATCCAATTGTAGGGTCTGTTGCAAGAACAGTCAAACTAATAAGGTCTTCAATACAAGTCTTCTCGCTGGTAGGAACTTGGCAATCCTTAGTCTTTGCTTTAATCAAACTATCCCCAGCAGCTACATTAAGAGAATTCTCCGAGCCGTACTTGACACTAGGATCCTCATACGGAACAACCGTATTCTCCTTGGTGCCCCTTTTGCCCGTAAGAGACTGGGTATGCTTGCCGTCCGAAACACGCGTCGAGATAGGATTAATCTCATATCCATTATCTCCACCACTAAATGCAGGACTCATCGACGTCACAACAACTCCACTAGGAGCTATCACATACCACTCGCCGTCAGCAAACTGACCACAAGGATAATCATTATCTAATGTGATCACTATACCTGATTCAGATACTTTGTTGCATGTTTGGATAGGATTTAGAAAACAAACACTAGGTTCCCCATTACAAGTATACCCATTTTCTATAATACAACTAGAAGAACATCCCTCTCCTGAAACATTATTCCCATCATCACATTCTTCAATTCCTTCTATTTTTCCATCCCCACAAACAGGTCCCGAAGCTAAACTACCATATGAATCATACAATGAAACAACTAATCCAGGTACCCCAACAGTACTATCACAATAATTTTTACAAAAACCATTCCAAGGAGACTCTCCAGCTATTCGGTCAACATAAGTGAAAAATGAATTCTTCTCTTCAGTACTGCCTGTAAGTCCAACAATCCAGTCAGCCTCTAATCCTAATTGTCTTACAATAGTCAATTGTGCAATATACCAATGCGAATAAGTTTGATATGATCCCATAGTCATTTGTCCTGAAGAACGCTGCTCTGCAGGTGTCATTTGCCATCCAGGAATTCCAGGCCCAGTAGCACAAACATTTGTTGGACATCCAGAGCCAGATTTACAAGCCCCGCCATCTCTAAGACCATTAGGATCTCTAACAGTTTTATCACTACAACCAGAAGTACCACAAGTACAAATATTATATCCTGATACAGAACCACTACGTCCCCAAAGAGATTCACTAAGGTCAGCACTTAAATAAGTAAAGCCATCTTCCTGAAAGTTCCTTACAGTTGAAGGGTTCTTCATTGCATTAACATCAAGCATATATCCCGCAAACATAATCTGCATCTTACGACCCCCATTAATCCCACCATCTGGGAAATACCCCTTCCCATTATTTGCATTCGCCCAAAGGTCCACTCCATCCTGGATTAACATATGAACTACAGGTGTCTTATCAGTTGTTGACGCATCACTAATAGTATACAGCATTGCAATCATCATTTGAGTATAATAATAAGCGGGATAGGCATTTGTAGTGGAATCACTAATAGAATTCACATCAGGATCTCCGCCTTTAGAACTCCTCCAAAATCTCCTAGCAGGATGTATACGACCAGCAGTCCATGCAGCCTGGTGATCCACTTGAGGGCCTTTATCACCAAACATCAAAATCGCAGTAGATGCATCAGGCATTCCAGAATGTGTCAAATCAGGAAGCCCATCAATATCTATTAAATCCACGCAATAAGAATTTTTAGAATCTCCCACATATGCAGGACGAATTACATAGTTACATCCAGGATGGGGATCTGTTGCATAAACAGTTAATACAGTTGCAGATTCTACGCAAGTTCGTGGAGAACTTCCAGTCCCACTAGTGCAATCAGACCAAGTTCCACTCTTGACCTTCAGCAGCGATTGATCGGCTTCCACAGTATAAGGAAGAATGGGCAACTCACCAGTCATTACTCCAGTATTTGGATTTCTAAATCCCCAAACATGACTCCCGATCATGCCAGTTACACGTCCATCAAGACCTTGTAAATCACAATCATTTGAACCAGAACAACGGGAGTCTGAGGAGGGCATCTCAGAAGCTCTAGAATTAATTTCCCATCCATCTCTTTGATCAAAATCATAAGATGGCGTCATGGAAATTACAGTCACCCCGGCACCAGGGGAATTCTCAATACATCCCCAACTATCATCGACATGCTGAAAACAATTATAATTAGTATCAAATGTAAAACTTATCCCATTATCAAAAACTGTATTTGTAAAAATTATACTACGACCCCCTCCAGAACCAGAACTCTCAAATACCTCAAGCAAAGGTTCTCCAGTTTTTCCACTATCTATTTTCATAGATAAGTCACTTACAAGTGTAGCCTCAAAATAATATTCAGGAGGATCCCCAATGCCTAATACCCCATCAATTTGATATTCGGCAATCCATGAGGTAATTGCAATTCCTCCAGATATAGCCATACTTATCGGATTATTATTTACTGGATCATCTAAGTCTCCCTCAAAAAATGGAAAATCAAGATCATTTTCAGATACAATAAAACTAATCTCTTCCCCTTCACATTCAGTCCCTTCAACAGTTAAAGTTACAACTTCTCCCTCAGTAGCATTAGTAGCACTCCAATATGCAGCAGTTAATAAACAAGGAGGAATTTCAATCTGACAAGTACTACTACATCCAGTTCCATTATCAATATTTCCAACAGGCCCCTCATCACATT
>JADFNI010000028.1 GCA_022563455.1 Nanobdellota archaeon | reverse complement strand
TTCCATCATAGAGTATGCATTCTAGAAATGAAGAAGTTTTATCCTTTTTAACCTCTAAGACTACTCCTTTTGCTGTGTCTTTTAATTCAATTTTTTCTTTTAGAAATCGTTGGGATAATGCAACTAACATTGCTAAGATTTCTGAAATTCCTTCTCCAGTTTCTGCTGAACAAGGAATAACAGCAACTGATTCTTGGAAGTTTTCTATTTTAGAGTAGATTTCTGCAGTTATCCCATATGAATGCAAGGCTCCAATAATTGTGTAGAACTTTTCGTCAAAGTTTTGTTTTACATTTACTGCCTGGTTTTCAATGGATTCAATTGAAAAAAGATTTTTATCAGTCTTCCAACCAGAGATGTTGTCTATTTTATTTAGGGCAATTACGAATGGAGTTTTGTTTGATTTTAGAATTTGTAAGACTTCTCCAGTCTGGGGTTTTATTCCGTCATTAATATCAATTACTAGAATTGCTAAATCTGCTAAACTCCCTCCCCTTTTTCTAAGATTTGTAAATGCTTGGTGACCTGGCGTATCAATGAACAAAAGGCCGGGGATTTGTAGTTGGATTTTGAATTTATCAAGGATTACGCCTGCTTTTTCTTTAATATTTTTTTGAGGTAATGTTGTGAAAGAAATTTTTTGTGTTATTCCTCCTGCTTCCGAATCTTGAACTTTTGTTCCCCTAATTTTATCTAGAATTGAAGTTTTTCCATGGTCTACATGCCCAGCTACAGTTATTATTGGTTGGCGTATTGCGGGAGTTTTGTTTGTCATAAAGACTGGAACATGGAATTGTTTTTAAAGATTGGGATTTATTAAAGTTTGTCAAGCTTTGTTTCAGAATTTTTTCCTGAAACATTTTTCCTGCTAGGTTTTTTCTTCATGACGTTGTCTACTATTTTTTCTTCTACTTGATCTACAACACCTTTTACAATATCCTTTTCAACTCGTTTTTTCCATCTTTCCATAGGAAATTTTAATTTTTTAAAAATGGACCTTTTCTTTTGAGAGTCCTCGATAACCCCTTTATTCTGCATCTTTTGGAAGAATTCTTTAATAATATCCTTAGACGATTTTTTCTTTAAAATGAAAAATCTTAGTACAGCCTTCTTTACATCTTTTATTTTTTGATTAATGCTTGCAATCCCCTTCTTAAATTTCAAACCTTTTTTGAATGTAGGAGTTTCTATAGTGGAATCTATTTTCTTAATAGTTTTTTCATGTCTTTTTTTTCGAATAAATACTTTTTTAAATTTCTGTACTAAAGATTTCCAGAATTTCTTTCTAAATATTGTTGTGAAAACTTTTGAAACGCTATCATTAATTTCTTTTCCAATTTTTGAAACTTTTCCAACACTACTATCTCTCTTTTTCTCAAATTCTCTTATCTGTCTTTTTTCTTTTTTGAAGTAAAATCTTGGCAATTTAAGTGTTGGAAATTTAATTCTTGGCAATTTAATTCTTGGAAATTTAATTCTTGGTAATCTAATCCTTGGCAATTTAAATCTTCGGAGTTTTTTTCCAATCTTAAAAATCTTTTGAGCAAGACTTTTTGAGTTTTTTTCTAATTTGAGTCTTGTTTTATCAATAATTATTTTTTCTTCCTTGGAGACAGATATAAACATATCCTTTGATCCTTTACCTACTGACGTGAGCATTAATTTAATTTTTCTAGATGTAACTCTAAAAAATCTTGAGAGTTTAGTAGGGATATTTCTGAAGAATTTTTCTCTATTTTTAAGTTTTCTTTTACGCATCTTTTTAATGAGTTTCTGCAGAATTTTGTCCTTTCTTTTTTGTTCTCTTTGAAAAACCCTATCCCGTCTTCTTTGTTCCCTGAATGTTTTAAGTAGTAATCTATTTTTTTTAGATACTGCACTAGAAATTCCTGAAAAAAAGATAGAGACATTTCTGAACAACTTTCTTTTGTATTTAATAAATGTCCTGATAATTTTGTTATCTTTTCTTTGTTTTCTTTGAAGAATTTTATTCTTCCTTAGTTGTTCTGAGAGTTTTGATAGAAATTTTCTTTTTGGTAATTTTTTCATCAAAAATAAGAAAAGGAGTAATGCAATAGTAAAAATTGAAATATGAATGATATAAGCTTTGCTGTTTGCTATGATCCACGAAACAATTCTGAGAACGAACACCGAAGATGGTTCAATCAAATTTAAGAAATAAATTATCAGACCTAAAACTATAAACAATAAAAACACTAAAATAGAAACTTTGTGTTTTTTTATCCATCTTGCTTCCTGATTAAATTCACGTAAAACTTTCTTTCTTTCTATGTAAAAAATTGCAGACAAGATCATAATAGCAAAAACAATCAGATTAAAAATTATATATTTTTCCGTATTCCTTGGTTCAATAGGTGTAATAATTATTATTCCATTTTCTGCATTTACTTCAAGAGTTCTGAAAGATTCTGCAGAATATGATGGGTGAGTCACCCTAATATGGAATTCATAAATACCAGATTCAAAAATACTTGGCAAGAATATTTTTGAAGTTTCAGTTTTTTCTTCAAAGCTGCCTAAATAAATAACATCTTTTCCCGAAGTCACAATTTCTCCATTTTTTTCGATCCAGAAGTCGATTTCCACATCTCCATTTATTTCAGCAACACCTTTTATGAAGTAAGTGAATTCAAAGAAATTACCTGGCTTGGCAGGGGATGTAAAGCTAATAATTTTTATATCAAATAGTTTTACACATTGGGAATCCCAGCAAATTTCATCTTTCTTACATTGATCATCTTCTGTGCATTCTAATTCACTCACTTTTCCAGAACCACCGCCACCGCCATCACTAGGGATACTATCTTCTCCTGATTGTGTTTCCTCCTCTGCGCTGTAAACACTAAAGTGTGTCACGTTAAAACTAAGGGTTCCCCCTACCCCTGAATAACTGTTTTGCACACAGATTGCTGGTGAACAAACAATTTCATCTCTTAAGATTCTTGGTGTTGAAAAAGTCAAATTGTACAAGTAAAGAGTGGCTGATTTGTTCATATTTGGTAATGCTGTTGAATTGATTTCAATTCTGTTTGAGGAAATATTTATGTAATTATCTAAATCAATTAGATTATTCGTTAAGTTAGCATCATTTGTTAGATTTATTGCTGTATTGAATGCTATTTTTCCATGATCTGTATTTTCAAGAACAATATTACTTAAATTTTGTAAATCTTCGTATGAAGATTTGTTGAAATCTGTGGATGCTCCTTTTAGAGGACCATTAAATTTATTATAAATTATTGAGAATTTGCTTGTATTAATGGTAAAAGTTACACTTTGTACTGTTTCTCCATTGCTATTGTTTGCATAAAGATAAAGGGTGTGTTCTCCTGAAGTTGTATTAAATGTAGTATTTCCAGAGATTGTTATATTAAAACCAGAATCAATGTTATAAAATACAGATTCTTCTAAATTCACTGTGTAGTTTAATAGAAGTGATTTATTGTCTTTATTGTCTATATAGGTTTCATTCTTGGGAAGAATAATAGTCAAGCTAGGAAGAACAAGAGAGACATTTCTTGTCGCTGTTGAATTTTCGTTACCTGCCGTGTCATTTGCGGTCGCATTAAAAAAGTACGTGCCGGGGCCTAGTGAGGTATAATTAATAGAAAATGGACTTGTTGGTGATGTATTTTCTTGTACTAAACCGTGTGTTGAATTATACAGTCTTATAGTAATTGTATCAAGGTTTGTATCGTTCGCAGTTATGTTAACTTGGATATAATTTCTTGTAAGCTCTGAATTATTTGCTTCTGTTGGTGAAACAAATTGCACTTTTGGTTTTATACTATCAACAGAGAATGTTACAGAGCTTGAGTTTTCATTTCCAGAAGTATCATTTGCATAAACAGTCCATGTATTGATTCCTTCTGAACTTGTCACAGTAAAATTTGAACAAGTAGCGTTGTGGCTAGAGTTAGTTGTTCCACCATCTAATGAATACCAACAAGTTTCAAGAGCAAAATTGTCTGTTACAGTATAATTTAATTGCGTTTGAATTGTAGTGTAGGATGTATTTATTGGATAAATTGTTGATATTTGTGGAGGTGATACATCTAATTCAGTCACATTTACAAACCACGTTTCAAACGCTGAAGTGTAATTTTCATTTCCATTGTAAATTGTTGTTATGTTATGTAAACCAATAGTTGTGAAGTTTGTTAAATTGTTTAAGGAACTTGGACCTTGGTTAATTAAAGTTCCATTGTTGTAAAGTTCTATGTTTCCAGATCCAATTTCAAGAGTTGAGTTCAAGTAAATTTCTATATATTGCTCAATTTCTTTGTCTTCTCTAGAGTTGTCTAAATATGTAAAAACTGATCCATTTTTTTTAATAATTGTTAGGATTGTAGTATTGGATGCAGAAGTGTAATTTTCATTTCCAGTTGTGTTGTAGGTATAATTATAAGTCGCAGCAGCTAGAGTTGAATTTTCGGAATTTGTAACTGCAATACCGTCTTTATATAATGTGCAAGTAAGTTCAGAAGGACAGTTGCTTCCAGTCGCGTTTGTTTGTGTCGTATATGTTTCGGATACAGATGGGGTAACAACTAGATTTAAGGAGGGAGTTGCCTGGTTTATTGTATAAGAATCGTTCTCTGTGTTATTCCAATTTCCAGAAGTATCATTTGCATACCATCGATAATTGTAAGTTCCAACAGGGAGGTTTGTTATTGTAAAATTATAAATATTTCCAGAAAAATTTGTAACAGTATAATTTATTCCATCAAAATCAATTAATACAGTATCTAAAATTCTATTGTCAGTAATTGTTGCATTAAATTTGTAACTTTGTCCTGGAGAATATATTGCTGGATCACTTGGATTTTCTGTTAAACTTGTTACTGAAGGATTTGTAACATCTGGAGCTTCTGTAACATTTACAAACCACGTTTTAGAACTTTCAGTAAAGTTTTCACTTTCAATATAAAATCCAGTTATATTGAATACCCCAACAGAACTAAATGAAGTTAAATTATTTATTGGGCTCGTTCCTTGATTTATTAAAGTTCCAGATTTATACATTTTTAAAGTAGCCTCTGAATCTCCTGTAATAGTTGTAGTATTAAGATAAATAGAAGAATCTTGAATAATTGTAATATTTCCACCTGTATCATTTAAAGTTAGATTGATTTGGCTTGTAGCTTTTAAAATATCTACAAATAATGTTGACGAGGCTGAGGAATGATTTTGATCTCCTGTAGAAACTACTGTGTAATTATAATAATTTGCTGCGAGGGTTACAAAATTATTATTTTCTGAAGTAACATCCGTTCCATTTCTGTATAAAGTTATACTTCCATATAGTGTTGTTGCACTTACGTTTGTTTGTGTGCTATAGGTTGCTGTCTGGTTGTCGTTGCTCCCATTAATTAAAAGCGTGATGTTACCAGTTGCGTTATTAATTGTGTAGGTGCCTGAAGTTTGATTTATATTTCCAGATGAGTCATTTGCCCACCAGTAATAGTTATAAGTTCCTGCAGCCAAGTCTGAAATTGTTAAATTATAAATATCTCCTGTTTTTGTTGGAGTATAATTTACTTCGTTAAATTCTATTAAGACAGTCTCTAGGTTCTCATCAGTTATTGTAGCATTAAATTGATAACTTGCTCCTGCGCTATAAATTACTGGATCAAGTGGATCTTCAATTAAAGTTGTAACTGATGGTATTGTCGTATCTAGCGTGATGTTTCTAGTTGAGAGAGAATTTTCATTTCCAA
This sequence comes from Nanobdellota archaeon, assembly GCA_022563455.1. Classification (GTDB taxonomy): domain Archaea; phylum Nanobdellota; class Nanobdellia; order Pacearchaeales; family GW2011-AR1; genus JAGVXH01. The sequence goes on along the minus strand of JADFNI010000028.1, from coordinate 9,254 downwards.
AAGTATCGTTTGCTGTGGCATTATAAAAATATAAACCATCCTCCAACCCAGAAAAATTAATGGAATTATGTGAAGAAGTAGTTGTTGAAGAATTTATTAGATCATTTGTTGAATTATACAAACGAATCAAAATAGTATCTAAATTTGGGTCTGCTGCCGTAACATTTACTTCAACATAATTTCTGACTCTTAAAACTCCTGAATCTTCTGTCGGGGCAACATAATTAATTGTTGGGGGACCTGTATCTGTTGAAACGGTTCTTGTTTTAGTATTATTTTCGTTTCCAGAGGTATCGTTGACTGTAGAATTGAAATAGTAAACTTCGTCTGGAAGATTTGTAAAATTAATAAATAATGGGCTTGAGGTTGAAGTGTTTGTTTGCACTAAACTTGTGGAATTATATAAGAAAATAGTTATTGTGTCTAATCCGATTACATCCGAGGCTGTTACATTAACTTGTATATAATTTATAGTTAATGAAGAATCATTTGCGTCGGTTGGAGAAACAAAACTAATATTTGGAGAAGTTACGTCATTAATTGTATAGGTGAAATTGTCTGTTGAGTTTATAGTTCCATCATCTGCACTTATTTTTATTTCATAGCTTCCTGTTTCTGATTCAATTGGTGTATCTGAGATGTATCCTGTTCCATTTATATTAAATAAAGTTGTGTTGTCGTACCATGTTACACTATCTCCATCAGCATCTGTGAAGTCATAATCATATGTAAAAGTTGAACCATTTGAATCCCAGCTTACTGTGGTTAAGGGGTTAGTGATTACTGGGGCGGAATTTTGAATTGTGGCGACACTTGAGTTAACAAATGTAGAATTGTCAAAACCATCATAAACTCTAACTGAGCAAATTATTGTATCTGCCTTATCTAAGCCGGCTGTAGATAAGTCTAAGGTTTGGGAAGTTTGCCCTGAAATTTCAACATCAGAATCATACCATAAGAAAAATCTATTTGTTTCAGAGTCTTCTGCATCGTCATCTGAAAAATTTCCACCATCACAAGAAATTAAATCGTTAGTTAAAGGGGTTGTATCATTTATTGAGGGGGTTGAAACTGTTGGAATTTGATTTGCAACTGTAAAAGACTGTTGTGTTGATTTATTCAAATTTCCAGAAGTATCGTTTGCATACCAATAATAATTTATTGAATCATGAGCAGTATAGTTTCCAGAATTTATGGTATAAAAGAATTCATCTCCATTATTTGTTGAGACTGTATAATTAATAGCTGTTCCGTTATTAAATTCTAAGATAATAGTATCTTTATTAGTTTCTGTTATTGTCACGTTAATTTGGATATTTTGATCTTCGTTTGGTGTTGCAGGATTTTTTTGATGGTTTGAAAATGTTGGAAAAACTGTGTCTTTAAAAAATGTAATCATATCAATACTTAATTGATTTGTGGAATCATTAGCATAAACTGTCCATGTATTGCTTCCTTCTGTAGAAGTTAAGCTCGTGAAATTTGGACAAGCGGTGTTGGGGCTAGAGTTAGTTGTTCCACCATCTAATGAATACCAACAAGAACTTATGTTAATATCGTCGGTTGCAGTGTAATTTAGATCTGTAACATTAATAGTATAAGTTATATTTTGAGGGTAAAGTATTGTTACTGTGGGAGGATTGTCCTGTGAAAGGGTGATGTATCTTGTATCGGTTACATTGGAATTTCCATACTGATCATAAGTGCTTACGTTGTACCAATATTGAACATTATTATCATCTAATCCTGTCCAGTTGATTTCAAAATCTTGTGTTGTTCTTGTTGTTTCATTGACAAGTCCTGTTGAATTAAATAAACTAAAAGTTACATTTTGAAAATTGGTTTCAGTTATTGTGACGTTTGCAAAAATCCAAGTTTGACTTTTTGAAGAATCATTTGCTTCTGTTGGAGAAACAAATTCAATTTGAGGGGATATGGAATCTACGAAGAAAGTTACTTGCTCTGTGTTGTTCTCGTTTCCAGCAGTGTCATTTGCATATATATTAATTGTTGTTGAATCTTGAGAAGCCGTGTAAGTAGTATTTGCACAGCTTGTTAAAGTATTATTTGAAGTTCCCCCATCATCAGTATACCAACAAGTATCTAAATTGGTATCAGAAAAAGTAAAGTTAATGGTTAAAGCAGTTGTTGTGTAATTGATTGCTTGAGGTTCAAACAAAACTAAAGAGGGATTTGTTGTATCTAAGAGAATTGTTCTTGTTTCTGTTTGATTTAAATTGCTGAGAGTATCATTGACGGTTGAATTTAAAGAATAGGTCTCATCAGGTAGATTTGTGAAATTAATAAATAAAGGGCTTGAAGTTGAAGTGTTTGTTTGAACTAAGGATGTTGAGTTATATAAATAAAGAGTGATAGTGTCTAAGTTTGTATCTGAAGCGGTTACATTTGCTTCAATAAAGTTTTGTGAGAAATTTCCGGTGGTAGTTGTTGAGGAAACAAAATCAATATTTGGGTTTACTGTGTCTTTAAAGAAGAAAACAACGTCTGAACTTTCTTGTCCTATTGAATCGTTGGCATAAACAGTCCAATTGTTCTGTCCTTCAATACTTGTTAATCCTGTAAAATTAAGGCATGAAGAATTTGGCGAAGAATTAGTTACTCCACCATCTAAAGAGTACCAACAAGCGCTTACAGAATTATCATCTGTTGCAGTGTAATTTAATTCACTAACATTTACATTATAAGTTATATTTTGAGGGTAAAGTATTGTTACTGTGGGAGGATTGTCTTGTGTTAAGGTAATGTATCTTGTTTCAGTTTCGTTGAAATTATTATATTGATCGTAAGTGCTTACGTTGTACCAATATTGAACATTATTATTATCTAATCCTGTCCAGTTTATTTCTCTTGTACTATCCGTAAAAGTTGTAACATTAAGTTCTCCAGTAGAATTAAATAATTTGAAAGTTACATTTTGGAAGTTTGTTTCTGTTATTGTGACGTTTGCAAAAATCCACTGCCTATTAACTGAAGTTCCATTAGTTTCTGTAGGAGATACAAATTCAATTAAAGGATTTATTGAATCAACAAAAAAGGTAACAGAATTCGTGTCGTTCAAATTTCCAGCAGTGTCATTTGCATATATATTAATTGTTGTTGAACCTTGGGATGCAGTGTAAGTAGTATTTGCGCAGCTTGCTAAAGTGATGTTTGTAGTTCCACTATCATTTGTATACCAACAAGTATCTAAATTTGTATCAGAAACAGTAAAGTTAATGTCTAAAGATGTTGTAGTATATGTAATATTTTGAGGTTCAAACAAAACTAAAGAGGGATTTGTTGTATCTAAGAGGATTGTTCTTGTTTCTGTTTGATTTGAATTGCTGAGAGTATCATTGACGGTTGAATTTAAAGAATAGGTCTCATCAGGTAGATTTGTGAAATTTACAAAGAATGGAGATGTTGACGATGTATTTTGTTGAACTAATGAAGTTGAATTATATAAATAAATTGTAATCGTATCTAAATTTGTATCTGAGGCAGTTATATTTGCTTCAATGTAATTCTGTGAGAAATTTCCGGTGGTAGTTGTTGAAGAAACAAATTGAATCGCAGGTATTATTGAATCAACAAAAAAGGTAACGTTATCGCTGGATTCCTGTCCTATTGAATCATTTGCATAAACAGTCCAAGTTGAACTTCCTTCTCCGGAATTTAATCCAGTTTTATTTGTTCCGCAAGTGATTGTTGTATTGGAAGTTCCCCCATCTAAAGAGTACCAACAAGTATCTAGATTAGAATCTGTTGCCGTGTAGTTTAACTCAGTTTGTACTGAGGTATAGGTTTGGTTCAAAGGAAATATTAAATTAACAACAGGAGGATTATCTTGTGTTAAGGTAATATATCTTGTTTCAGTTTCATTAAAGTTTCCATATTGATCGTAAGTGCTTATGTTGTACCAATATTGAACATTATTATTATCTAATCCTGTCCAGTTAATCTCTCTTGTACTATCTGTAAAAGTTGTAACATTAAGTTCTCCAGTAGAATTAAATAATTTGAAAGTTATATTTTGGAAGTTTGTTTCTGTTATTGTGACGTTTGCAAAAATCCAAGTTTGACTTTTTGAAGAATCATTTGCGTCGGTTGGAGAAACAAATTCAATTTGAGGGGATATGGAATCTACGAAGAAAGTTACTTGTTCTGTGTTGTTTTCGTTTCCAGCGGTATCATTAGCATAGATAGTTATTGTTGTTGAACCTTGGGATGCAGTGTAAGTATTATTTGCGCAGCTTGCTAAAGTGATGTTTGTAGTTCCTCCGTCATCAGTATACCAACAAATATCTAAATTGGTATCAGAAACAGTAAAGTTAATGGTTAAAGCAGATGTTGTGTAATTGATTGCTTGAGGTTCAAACAAAACTAAAGAGGGGTTTGTTGTATCAACTGTAAAAAATTGTGTACTAGTGTTGGCATTTCCAGCAGTATCGTTAGCCCAAAAAGTGATGTTATGAAATCCCTCACTTAAAGTTGGATGATCTCCACTTAAATTAAAATAATGAGTATTTGAATCATTTGTCATGGTCATGTTTGCTCCTCCATCGATAGAAGCCAGAGCTGTGTCTAAATCCTCATTAGCAGTTATATTATAATCAATAGTACCTGTAGAAAAAGTAGAATTAGTTGGAGAATCTATTGTTATTTGTGGAGGAGTTGTATCTGCAGAGGTAGTAACGTTAAGATATGCTTTTCTAACATGGACTACACCTGCTTGACCATTCTTTGTATATCTTATGTACATTCTAGCTGCATCTACTTCTGCAAATGTACTTAATTTTAGGGTAAGATTAATGCTATTGAAACCATAGGTGGCAGGAGGAGATATGGTCCCTTCAAGGGTAAATACTCCTGTACTGTTAGCAATATAAATTTCAACATTCTCTGAAGTCCCATCTTGCTGCGTCTCCATATATAGTGAGACATCTAGTGCACCTGAACCTGTACTATTAGCAAAATCCCATATACCGTGCTGAGCGTTAGTGTTTGCTGTATTAACTTCATCGGTATTATCTTCTAGATATGGAGTCGTTCCGCTAGTAGTCCAAACTGTATATGTGGAATCCAGTGCATCAACATAAAGAATTTCATCTGGATCAATAATATGATCTATCTCTAAACTTCCACCAATAATTTTTAAATCAAAAGTGTCTTGTTTTCCTTGTAATTTCGTTAATAGGACTTTATTGTATTCATTTGAAGATATGCTTTTGAATTCTGCAATTAAATCGTTTTTGTTTTCTTCATAAACTTCAATTTTTGGATTTCCAGAAATAATTCTTGGATAGATGGTTATATCATTTCCTGAATCGAGCTCTTTTTCAAAAGTGATTCTAATATATTCTCCTTCAAAAATTGTTTCAGACCATACATCATCTAGGAATGCAACTTCATCGTAAATGTTTGATATGGGATTTTTAAGTGAGTCTAAATGCATGGCATCTATTATTTCAATTATAAAATCGACAAAAGTAAAATGCAGTTCTTCTTCTTTAGAAGGTTCAATTATAAAATCTATATAGGTAAGGCTTTCTTTTGGTTGTTTTTGTTCTTCAAAAAATAATCTTAGATCACTATCACTGTTTGTTTCGCTAAATAAAAATAATAAAAAAATGCTTAAAAGAATAATTGTTATAGTTCCACTTGATCTAAACCTTTTTCCCCTTTTAGTTTTCCATTTTTTTAAAAAAATTTCTTTGGTCATACTGTCTCTTTAACGAAAGAAAAGAGTAATGGAGGTATTTAAATTTTAGGAATGTTTGAAAAACTTGGGTATAGTTACTATTGGCTGGCGTATTACTGGGTTTTGTTTGTCATAGTTTCTTAAGAAATTGTGGAATTAAAATGTTTTTGAGTTGTTAGATTAACCTTAGAATCTTTTCTTCTAGATCTTCATAGGTGTCATAAGGGTCGTCCATTTTAAATCTTCTATTATTTATCATTATATAATCCCAGCCGAAACTGATAGTGTGACCTTTATTACGTATTTTTCTAGTTAACTTTCTTATTTCACCTCTTGCTCTAGCTCTTGTTGATTTTGGAGGGTTTTTACTTGCATACATTATTTGATCTTCGCTAAAGAATCTTTCAACTCTTCCTGCCTGTTCTAACAACTGAAATAATCCTCTTCTCCTATCAACATCATGAAATTGAAGTTCTACAAGTCTTAATTGATTGTCTTTTAGGCTTCCACCATATTTTTTCATATAGGTTTTTAGTAATTTTCTTTTTATCCTCCAGTCAAGCTGAGAATCTAAATTTTTTGAATCTTCTTTTATGTGATCTAATGAATCTCCCCATCTTCTTAAAATTTCTGCGGTTTGGTTGTCTCTTGAAGCGTAGTGTTGTTCTGCTTTATCAAGGTAGATTCTGTTAATTTCTATTGCTGTCATTGAAGATTCTCCAACAATTCCATATTTATTTTTCATATCCATATCTAAGGATATATTTCTTATGCTTCTCACTGGTTTTTTTAATTTAAAGGGGTCTAAATATCCATCTTCAAATAGGTCTAGTACCAAGGCCATTGTTCCATATTTTAGAAAAATTGTTGGGTCGGACATATTTGAGTCTGCAACGATTAGATGAAGTCTACTAAAAGATCCAGGATTTGCAAGTGGTTCATTTCTAGAATTTATCATTCCTCGTTCACACGTAGTAGAATTACTTATTTTTTGATCTATTTTACTTGCTCTTTGTGAAAGCTCATAGTTTCCATTTTCATTGATAAATCCACTACCAATGAAAATTTGTCTAGTTGCTAGGAATGGGATGATTCGATTTGCTAGAAATTCAAGATCAGCTAGAAATTTTTCTTGTCGAAGACTGTTTTCATCTAAACAATAATTTTCATGAGCAGAATATGCGTTTCCATCACTGTCCCTATTATGTTTGTATAGCCTTTTGTTTTCTCTTTTGATGCTGATTTTAGTGTTTTCGTAAGTTAGTCTTCTTCCAGCGATTAGTTCACCTGCTCGGTCATACAGCGTTGCTGTTAGGGGAGTATCTGTTTCTGGGCTAGCATATTCTGGATGACCTTGATCTTCATAAAATCTTGCTCCATTGTCTAAGAAAGAAGAATCACCCTTTACTTCCCATCCTTTTTCTGTGAATTTCTCTCTTTTATCTCCTCTTACCAAGATTCCATATTCTTGTTCTCCTCCCATAATTCTTCTGTCAATATATTCTGTTGTTTGAATTGGGTGAAAATCTGTTACACTTAAGTCTATTTGTTCTTCCATTTTGTTGATGATGTTGAATTCTTTTTTAAAGATCCCTCCGGCCTAATTTCCATAATTGCAATATATAAATCCTTAAAAGGTTTGAGGCAATCTCTGCTTTGATGACTAAGTATATTTTTGTTACTGGAGGTGTAATTTCTGGGGTTGGGAAAGGGGTTGCTACGGCATCAATTGGTCGGATTTTGAAGGAATATGGATATAGCATTACTGCTGTGAAAATTGATCCTTACATAAATTGTGATGCTGGAACTATGAGGCCAACAGAGCATGGAGAGGTTTGGGTGACGGAAGACGGTGGAGAGATTGATCAGGATCTTGGGAATTATGAAAGATTTTTAGAAATTTCCATTCCTAAGTTGAATAATATTACGACTGGTCAAATTTATAAAACTTTAATTGAAAAGGAGAGGCGAGGTGACTTTTTGGGGGAGACTGTTTCGTTTATTCCTCACGTTCCTGATGAAATAAAGCGAAGGATAAAAAAGGCTGGAGACGGATTTGAAATTGTTTTAGTTGAAATTGGAGGGACTATTGGGGATTATGAAAATATTCCTTTTTTGTTTGCGGCTAAAAGTCTTGAGGCTGAGATTGGAATTAATAATGTATGTCATATAATGGTTACCTATCTGCCAATTCCTGGGCATCTTAGTGAAATGAAAACTAAACCTACTCAACTTTCAATTAAACTTCTTCGGGAAAATGGAATTTCTCCAGATTTCATACTTTGTCGAGGGAAAACTGCATTAGACGAACCTCGCAAAAAGAAAATTGAGGTTTACGCTAATTTGAAATCGGACTGTGTTATATCTGCCCCTGATGTTGTTGGTCCTGGAACTGCTGACACCATTTATGTTGTTCCGTTAAATTTTGAAAAGGATCACTTTGGGAAAAAACTTATGGATCGATTAGGGTTATCAAAAAAGAAGGAACCTAACTGGTCTGCTTGGTCCGAAATGGTTAGAAGAATTAGTGCTGCTCCAAATGTTGTTAATATTGCTCTTGTTGGAAAGTATTTAGATATTGGAGACTTTCAACTTAAGGATTCTTATTTATCGGTTGCTGCTGCTCTTAGTCATGGTGGGGCTGCGAATAATGTAAGGGTGAATATTGATTGGATAAATTCTAAGGATATTGAAAGTTGGAAGACTGATCTTAGTAAATATGATGGAATAATTGTTCCTGGAGGGTTTGGAAGTAATGGGGTTGAAGGGAAAATCTTGGCTATTGAATTTGCTAGGAAAAATAATATTCCTTTTCTTGGACTTTGTTATGGCATGCAGTTAGCAGTCATTGAATTTGCGAGAAACGTTTGTAATTTGGATGCTAATTCTGTTGAGATAAATCCTAATACCCCTCATAAGATAATTGACATTTTGCCTGGGATGCAAGGGCAGGATCTTGGAGGAACAATGAGGCTTGGAGGGTACTTAGCACAATTAAAGCCAGGGTCTAGGATTGAAGCTATATACAAAACATCTGAGGTAAGTGAAAGGCATAGACATAGATATGAGGTTAATCCTGATTATCATGATACTTTAGAAAAGGGCGGTCTTGTTATTTCTGGAAAGAGTAAGGATGGAAGACTTGCTGAGTTTGTTGAAATTCCAGGACATAAGTTTTTTATTGCAACTCAGGCGCATCCTGAATTTAAGAGTTATCCAATGAGGCCTAGTCCTATTTTTTATGAGTTTATTAAGAGTTGTATTAAGAATTGAGATATTTTTATTAGTGATTAATTTTAAATAGTAAATAAGCTGTTTTTATTAATGAACAAAAGAGGAATATCTGCGGTGGTTGCAACGGTTTTAATGATTTTGTTGACAATTGTTGCTATTGGAATAATCTGGTTGTCGATGGTGAAAATTGTTGATTCTGAATTTGAAGATCCGACTGCTCGAGTCGAGATAGTTACTAGCGAGGGATATACTTTTTATGATAAGGCAAATAAAACTATTTGTGTTCAAGTTACTAGAAGTTCAAGCGATTTAGATTTAA
>JADFNI010000027.1 GCA_022563455.1 Nanobdellota archaeon | reverse complement strand
AGAGACTCCAGTTAATCAAATTAATACATATATGCACAACAAAGTAATACCTTTTGGAATCCTAACTAACTATAATGAATTTGTTTTATTTGATCGAGCTGAGGGAGATAGTAAGTTTCATTCTATTAAATTTGAAGATTTAACAAATAATGATAAATTAAAAGAATTTATTGCACTTTTTTCAATGAAGAACGTTGAAAGGGGATTCATTTCTGAAGTTATAAAACAGTCAATTATTGAAGAAAGAGAATTTACTAAGGAGTTTTATAAATTGTATCACGAAACAAGGTTAATGCTTATAAAAGAGTTTGAACAGAATTCTGAAATTGATAGAGCTGCTTCAGTTCACTTTGCTCAACTTTTCCTTAATAGATTAATGTTTGTCTATTTTGCAGAAGATACTGGAAAACTTGAGGGTGGAACAATTGAGGATAAAATAATAAAGACTTTAGAAACGGAACATCTTTTTTCTTCAAATTCTTCAAATATATCAAACGCCTTGACTAGTCTGTTTCAAGATTTAGATAAGGGTAGCGATTTTCCAAAGAAAATATTTGGATTTAACGGGGGATTATTCAAAAATCCTATTCCTCCAAGAATTTCATTTAATGATATTAGGGATAAGTCTTTTTTTGAAGGATTGATTCAAAATTCAAAACTTAAGAATAAAAATTTAGATTTAAATAAAATTGAGTTAGAGATTTTTGAAAAATATAAAAATAAACTAAGTCCAATCATAAAGAATATACTTTTAATGGCTTCATTTGACTTTAATACTGAAGTTAATGTAAATATTCTGGGACATATCTTTGAACAATCTATTTCAGATATAGAGGATTTGCAAGATGAGGGTAACTCTAGAAGAAAAAAGGATGGTATATTTTATACTCCTGAATATATAACTGATTATATCTGTAGAAATACAATCATTCCTTATTTATCTAAAAGTGAAATTAATAAAGTTCCTGATTTAATAGAAGAATATTCTTCAAATATAGCTGAATTGGAAAATAAATTTAAATCAATAAGAATATTAGATCCTGCATGCGGTTCTGGGGCTTTTTTGATTAAGGCAACTGATATAATGCTTGAAATATTTAAGGGAATACAAGACTTTAAACAAGGAAGGGGGGTTTATGAGGCTCAAAGGGGCCTAAAAAAGGGTAGTAATGGTCAAGGACAATTAGTATTAGCAAAATGGAATGAGGAGTCGGAGGCAAGAGAGATTATTCAAAATAGCATTTATGGGGTAGACCTTAACGAGGAGTCTATTGAGATAACTAAGCTAGCATTATTTTTAAAAATGACTAGAAAAAATAGAAAGCTTGCTAATCTATCAAACAATATAAAACAAGGAAATAGTCTCATTGATGACAAAGAAGTTGCAGGAGAGTTGGCATTTGATTGGGATAAGGAATTCCCTTTTAAGTTTGATGTTGTGGTGGGGAATCCTCCTTATGTCTTCGCAAGAGAAAAAATATCTCAAGAAGAGAAAAATTATTATAAGAAAAATTATCGTTCTTCAGACTATCAAATAAATACCTATATCCTTTTTGTCGAAAAATCAATTAACATACTAAAAACTGGGGGGGTTTGGGGGTTAATTGTTCCAAACTCATGGTTAATGATTTATTCTGGAAAAGGATTGAGAAAATATATATTGGATAATTGCAAATTAGATAAGGTAATTAACTTGGAGGGATATTCGTTTGATAATGTAAATGTTGAAACAATAATATTTATTGCTCAAAAGGAGGAAGTAAATAGAAATAAATTTAACATTTATTTAAGTAATGGAAATGGGTTTATGTTTTCTCATAAAAGAGATCAGATTGATTTTTCTAAAAGTAAAAATCTTGAATTTAAAATATTCTCTGATGAAATTAGTGTTTCCTTATCTGAAAAGATAAATAATGAATCCGTTATTCTTGATTCAATTGTGCAAATAAAAGCGGGATTAAAAGCTTATGAAAAAGGCAAGGGGGTCCCTAAACAAACAACTGAGGATGTTAAAAACCGACCTTATGATTATGATTATAAATTTGATGAGGATACATATAAATATCTTGATGGGGGGGATGTAGGTAGATATTTTATTTCTTGGTCAGGATTATATTTAAGGTATGGAAACCATTTAGCAGCACCTAGGACTTTTAATATATTTAATGAAAATAACATAATCATTAGGGAGATTACGGGCAAGTCTCCGAGGAGCATTATTGCAACATATAATGAGGAAACTTATTTATTTAATATGAGCAATATTTCAATTACCTGTAAAGAGGGTAAAGATATTTCATTGAAATATATAGTTTTAATTTTGAATAGTTCTTTAATTTCCTATTATTTTATGAAAAATACCGCAAAATCTGTTAGAAAAATGTTTCCAAAGATTATTCTTAAAGATTTAAGATTATTTCCAATTAAAGAAATTCAATTAAGTGAACAGCCCACCTTCATAGAAAAAGCAGATTTAATGCTTACCCTAAATAAAGACTTTTATGAAAAGAAAGGCAGATTTTCCAACAGAATAAAAAAGAGTTTTGGTTTAGGGAAGATAAATAAAAGACTAAGCAAATTTTACGAATTAGAATTTAATGATTTTGTTCTAGAAATTGAGAAACAAATAAAAAAGAAAATTTCATTAAAAGAACAAGACGAATGGGAAGATTATTTTAATGATTATAAAAGAGAAATTCTTGAATTAAAAGATCAGATTGATAAGACTGATAGGGAAATTGATGAAATGGTTTATGAATTATATGGTCTTAGTGAGGAAGAGATTGGGGTTGTTGAGGGGAGTTTGTGAATGGGTGGTTAATATCTTTATAAGTATTTTGGCATTAATTGTTTCTATCTTGGGACTTACTCTTTCCTTTTATGTGATAAGTAGAAATAAACCAAAGTTGTATATAGAAAAAGATTTATTAGAAATAAAAAAAGAATACAATCAAATATGGATTTATTTTTATTTAAGTAATATTGGGGAAAGATTAACAACCATAAACAAGGTTAACTTTTACAATCCAAATTCTAGATTTATGCCTAAAACAACTATTCTTGAAGTAATTGATCAAACAATTCTAGGTGTTGGAGAAAATTTACCTACGTCTTCGAATATAAAAAGATACTCTCCTTTAGATTTTCCATTCTTAATAGATTCTAACCATACTAAAAAGATACTTGCAAAGCTAGATTTCTCTACAAAAGATAAATTTAATAAAGAAAGTAATAGAAATCAATTAAAATATCGAATAAGGATTAGATATTCAAATAAGATATTTGATTGTATTATTTAAGCTAACAAGAAGATTGTTTTAGCAAATTATCGTTTTCAGTATCATTGGGTTCAGTTCTTACGTATTTTGTCCCTTCTCGCTCAACTGCGATTAGATAAGTTTCTTGGTTATTGTTTAAAACATAAAACTTTTCACCACTATTTATCCTATCATGTATTTTTGAAGGAGTATACTGATTTGTTCCTCCATCCTTGGCAGAAACTCCAATAGATATTATACATCTACAATCTTTAAAATTCGAATTTTGATTTTTATCAACGCATTTTATTCTATAAGCCATTTTTTTATTTTACCTCCCAAATTTATCATATTATTCCAAGATATTTAATTATTCTAAGACCGTAATAAATCTCTTCAAACGTTAAACCTGCTAATAGAAAAAGTGATAAATGCAAAGGACTTTTAGTAATTAAGGATATGGATTTGACAACTAAGTTTACTGATTTAATAATTGATGCTATAAATATACTTGTCATTTTCAAACCACACTAGTTCTAAATTTTCTTTTTTTATCTAGTCCTGCAAATCTTTTAAAAGCATTTCTTTGAGAAACATCCTTTTTATAAGAATTCTTTGTTTCAACTTCAACAATTCTTTCTTTTGCTCCCTTCGTTGCAATGACATCTGGCCTTTTGTTATAAATTGTTTTTGGTTTTGAATATCCAGAGATATCTGCCCTTACTTTCCATCCTTGGCTCTTGTAACCGCCAGCAATCCGTCTAACTCTTGCATCGTGCTTGCTTTGTTGTGTTTTACCTCTTTTTACCATCTGATTTCATAACTCTTACACTATTTAAATCTTACTATACTACTTATCTTAAATATCTAAACTACTTAGTCTAAGAATAACAACAAAAGTTTTATAAACATAAGATCTCTATAAAATATATGAAAAATGATGGGGCTCATAAGCGAATTCGTAGAGATCCTGGAAAAATAAAAAATAAAATTCTTGAAGTATTGATCAAAGGACCAAGAACTATTGATCAAATAGCTAGAAAAACAAACTCTCATTTTCCCGTAACAAAAAAATTTATTAACGAACTTATGGATGAGAGCAAAATAGCAGAGTCTAATTCTGAGAAAAATTTAAAAGTTTATTTAAGAAAAGACTATCCCGTCTTTTATAGAATTCCAGTTTCAAAAGATCAGCGAGATAAAACTTTGCAAATACTTAAAACTATCGTTGAAGAATATAAGATGAAAAAGGGTGATATGTCTTATTTTCCGCTTAGAACAATTATTCAAAAAATTGCAGTAGATTATATTGAGGAAAATGAGCCCGATTTACCAGTTATAAATTTTAAATTTGGGAAGATTTGTTGTTTAGCATATAATGAAGAGATTTATTCGAATTATGATTATATGAAGACGCTTTCTGGAGATAGATTAGAAAAGATTAGGGGGAATATCGAAAAGTTTGATAAGAAAAACTCTATAGATGCTAAAAGAATTCAATATGCTCAGAAAGGAATGGAATTTTATAAGTTAAAAGAGGAAATTATGGAAGGACTTGAATCTAAGGATACTAAATATGAAGACTTATCCAAGAAATTTATTGAATGGTCGGTTTATTTTCCTAATGAGCTTGAATCTGTTTATCATTTATTTGACAAACTTATTTACTGTGCAACCAATATATTAAGATTAAAAAAAATGACCAATGAAAAAAGCCAATTAAAGGAGGGAATGGATAGTTTATGGAATACATTATCAGTAATTTATTTTTTCGAGAGCTCTAAGAAGTTTATTGATAAAACAAAAATTGAATTATTTAATAAAATTAAAGATGAAAATACAATTCCTGAGATAATTAATTCAGAGATGGTTATTGGGGATTTGAAAAAGGAAATTGGAAATATTCCTGAGAATCGTTTCAAGAAAATTGATATGAATAATAAGGTTGCTAAACTATTACATTTGCTATTGGAGGATTAAATGAATAATTTTTTAGATACATGTGTTATCATTGCTAACTTTGATGAAATTGAGAGTCATCATAAACGTGCAAAAGAGTTTATAGGGGGTAATGAAAGATTTTTAATTTCAGAATTTCAGAAATCTAATGAAATTCCAGGTTTATTCTTGAGAAAAAGAAGGAGTGTTATGAAGATTCTTAAGTTTATTATGACTCAAACATTAGATTTAGAGGGATATGGAAATAAAAAAATTGAACTGAAAGAATTACTTAAGAAATATTCTTTAGAAAATCCCACTAAGGAGAATTTAAATGAGTTGATTGGGATTCTAAATGGACTTGAAAGGAAAGTTGACGATTTTATCAATCTAAAGATCGAAAAGATCATCCCAAACTGTACAAATAAAAAACTAATCAAGAGTTTAGAGATTGTAAATATGCCTGATGCAAAAATAATCGCTTCAGCTTTAATTGAGCATCAAACAAATCCTTTGATTCTTAATACTCTAGACAAAAAAGATTGGGAAAAGAAAAAAATTAAAAGAGCTTGTTATAGAAATGATTTTAATATACCTCAAGTTAATTATCTTTAACAATTTCTCTCAGCTCTTTAACAATCACG
Organism: Nanobdellota archaeon; assembly: GCA_022563455.1. GTDB lineage: Archaea > Nanobdellota > Nanobdellia > Pacearchaeales > GW2011-AR1 > JAGVXH01. The sequence goes on along the minus strand of JADFNI010000027.1, from coordinate 9,206 downwards.
ACTTCAGCCATAGTATCCATCTCACAATACTTCTCCAAAGCTTCAAGTATTTTCAATCTTTCCCCTTCATCTACTTCTCCATAAGTAACTCTTTCATATTCTAAACTTGCAATTGATCCCCCCTTAATTTCTAATTCATCATATTTTAAATCCGATAAAACTGGCAAAACATATTTTATTGAAGTAGATCCTTTTTGTTTAGAATCATAATAATAAAAATTCTTAAAAACGTCCCAAAGATCTTTTATCCTAGACAATATGTTGTTATTAACCCAACTCTCAAATTCTGGAAATACAACTGAACATTCTTTAAATCTACTTATCTCAAAACTTTGATTATATACCAATATGCTTCCTTCTTCTCCTAAATTATTCTTTAAGGAACCCATAAATTCTTTTCTTGGATCTTCAGTTCCTTCTGCTAAAAATGAGAGATGTTTTATTTCTCCATCTTTTTCTTTTTGAATATGTAGTGAATACTGAAAAGGTATTTGCTGATAAGGCTTAGTTCCCTCAAACCTTGGAATTGCTGGATTAATAGTTTCAAAGTCAAGATAATAAATTGGATATTTTAAATTATCTAGAAATTTCTTTATTTCTAATTTATCAATATGTTTTCCTCCATCAAATGCCAATTTTCTTTGTATTTGTTGTTTTTCGTTTAATTTAACATCTTCTGGAATATCTGTCATTTTTATAATTCCTTTTTCATAAATTTCTATTTTCTTTTTGGTAAACATCCTATATAATTCAAATATATTATCTTTTGAAAGAGATTTCATAAATTCATCAAGGCAAATATTGTCATATTCAATTGAAGGAATATCTAAAACATTAAATTCTGGTTCACTACCATTAATTATTTTAAACATTTCTTCAATTCTTTTATTAATTGATTCGTAAGACATTTCTTCAATTCTCTTAGAAAATGAATCTACATCTTTGTTTATATTTTCTTGAATAAAGAACTTTTTTGGATCTATTTCTCCATTTTTAATAAATTCATTGTTAATATGCATTAAAATACAATTTCTAATTTTAAGTCCAGACTTTTCATAAACATATTTTTGAAAAGAGAGGTCATGGATGTTAATATCTTTAATCTTTGTTCCACTTTTTACTTCGATTATATCCCATTTATCTTCTTCAACTGGAAGTAATATGTCTGCTCTTGAATATAAATTATCTATTAAAAATCCTGCTTCAAATATTGGTTTTCTTTTACTAAGAAATTCTTTGGTTTTTTCCAAGTTTAGCTTGAAGTCTAAGTTTGTAAGATCAATACCGTTTGGAAAAACTTTCGTTGCTAAAACCCCTATTAAATCTCCTTCCTTGAATTTTGCTTCTGCTACTTTATCAGGGTCTGGAATTCTTGATTTATCATTTTTTATGATCCAAAGGAGTTTTAGACATTGAAGACCCGTTAAGTAATTTGATTTCGTTAGCATAAATTAATAGGGAAATAAGTCTTTTTATATATAGGTTTTGTTGAAAGTTTATTTCTTATTCTTTTTTATAAGAACACCTAAAATGATTATTATACTTCCTATAGCTAATGAAATTATCTGATAATAAATTGGCAGGATTCCAATATAGGCTAATATAAATGCAAAAGGTGTTATTCCGATTATTGTGGCTATCAAATATGTTTTGAATTTTACTTTGCTGAATAAACCTAAGGCATAACTAAGAATATCTACTGGAAGTGCCATTCTTAAAAATACAATGCTCCAGAAAATATTTCTTTTAGGGATTTTCTTTTCTATGTTTTCTATTTTTTTTAGCGAGATAAATTTCTTGACCAGTGGTATACCATATTCCCTAGATAGCTTAAACGCTATTCCTGCACCTAAGGTCCATCCAAGTATGCTTAGTAAACCTGAGATTTGCCATCCATACATCATGGACATTAGGGGGATTAGTGGAATGACACTTACTGGAGCGATTACAACTGCTACGGCGACTATAAAAATGTAAACTAGGGCTCCTATGATGTATCCTTTATAAATAAAGTTTTCAATTCCTTCGATATTTTGTTGAATTATGCTTGAGGAGATTGCAAAAAGTAGAATTACTATTAAAATTGCAAGGAGGGACCTTTGTGTTTCTTTCATTTTAATATTTGATGGATAAGGTTTATAAGTTTTGATAACTCTAAGTTATTATGAAAAGCTTGGTGATTATAGGTGTTATCTTTTCAGTTGTGCTAGTTGGACTTTTTATTTTTTTGGCTGTTGAGGATGATGAACTCCCTTCTGGCATCAAAGTTGAAGTTTTAGATAGTCTCCCGTCGGACTCCACTGCATTTTCTGAAGACGATGAATGTGGCGAGAATCATGTAATTTTTGATTATCCTCCTGTTAATCTGGATAAAACTAAAGTTGTTGTTCCGTTGGGATTAATGACTGGAGGGCATGTTACTCCAATCGATCACCAATACTTTCAAGATTTTGATAATCAAGAAGCAGATATTGAAGTTTATTCACCTGGGGATGGAGTAATTAAAGAATTGTCTCTTATGTCTGGAGGGTATTATTCGGGTAGTGAATATATTCAGTGGGCAGATTATAGACTTGTAATTGAGCATGGTTGTGGAGTCTCTAGTAGTTATATTCATATTGATGAATTGTCAGATAAAATTCTTATTGAAGCTCCAAAGACTACTGGCTATAAATCTGTTAATATTCTTGTTGAGGCTGGACAAATTATTGGGTGGTATAAAAATAATGTTGACTATAATATTGTGGATGAAAATATAGTTTTGGAAGGGCTTTTGATTCCGGAGCATTATGAAGGAGAGCCTTGGAAGATTCATGTTCCAGATACATTGGAATATTTTAATGAGGAAATAACTTCCAAAATGATTGAAAAGAGTCTTCGGAGTAGTGAGCCATATGCTGGAAAACTTGATTGGGATATTGATTCTAAACTTCGAGGAAATTGGTTTGAAGAAGGGACAAATTATTATACTGGTTTGCAAAGAGAAAAATATTGGTCTACACATTTGTCTATTTCTCCAGATTATTTGGATTATAATCATATTACAATTTCGATGGGGAATTATGATGGGCAAGAAGCACAGTTTGGTGTTAAGGGGAATTTTCCAAATCCTAAGGATGTTGATGTTAATACTGGGCTTGTTAAATATGAATTAGTTGGTTATGATTATTATGATTCCTTTGGGGTTCGTTGGGAGAGGACAAATTTTGTCAAAATTAGTGAAGCTCGAAATTATGATTTTGTTGACGGGGTTGTTCTTTTAGAAATGATCCAGGATCGACGACTTAAATTTGAGGCCTTTCCTGGGAAGACGGCTGTAGAAGTTAGTGGATTTACTACTGATGCCTTGATATACGAAAGATAGATTAATTTTCATCGAACCAATTTAGTTTTTCATTTCTTGGAAGATTTTTAATTTGACATTCTGCCTTGCAAGCATCGGACCTATTTTTGCATGGGGCGCATCTAAGAAGTTTTTTGAAGCCGGATTTCATTACGTATTTGCTTCCCTTTCCTTTTGCATGAATATCCATTCTTTTATCTAGATCGTTAGTAACTCCTGTGTAAAATGTTGCATCTTTGCATTCAAGAATATATACATACCACTCTTTTTTCATGTGCTTAGAAATTAGAGGTTGTTTTTATAGATATATATTGTTATTCTATAGTAGTTACATATAGAAAGATTTATAAGTAGATTTTTTCCTTTATTTATATGGTAAATAAAAGTAATGTGAGCTTGGAAGAAACTGATTGGGCATTTCATGGAGTGAGTGGGATTGAAGCGTCACCTTGTATGTATTTTTCAGGAGAGAATCCTACTTGTGGAAACTATCTTGTTAGGCATATTGGGTCTCGAGATCCTGTGGAAATTCAGATGACTTTTGAGGCTGCAAGAGTCTATGCTCTAAATTATAATACTTTTGCTGTTGATACTAAGTCTCATACTATTTGTTATGATTGTTCTTGATTAATCTTTATGATTTATGTCCATGAAAATTCGTCGTCTCTTGCTTTCGCTATTAAATCCTTAGCATTGGTTCTTGCATCACCCTCACCATCGTACATTGCACTGCAAGTATATACTGGGAGGTTTTTATTTCCGATTTTTGTTGAGAGCTGATATCCCCATTTATCTTTTCGTGAATCTCGAAATGGATATATTTCAACCTCGTTGTTCCTAATTAAGTGAATCTCATGTACTGTAAGCATACTTTATATTTTTGAACATGGCTTATAAATTTTTACAAACTTGATAAGTATATATAATCTGAATTCTAAGATTTAATATGGAAGAAAGGTTTGATAATTTGACTGATGAGGAAGTTTATGGAGCGATAGTTGAAGAAACTCCGATTAGTAAACGAAGGAAGAAGATTACATTAATTTTTATTGCTGTACTTTTGATTGGAATTCTTTTGATTGGTTATGAGATTGCACCTAATTATAGTTTGGATAAGGGACAATATTTATTGAGGTGGCTTCGGCCTTGATTTAAATTCATAAACCCTATTTATAAAAATATTTAAAAATAATGATTACCTTGATATAATATGAAAAAGAAGGATATATTTATTGGATGTTCTAGTCCTGGATTTCTAATAATTTTTTTAATTTTGTCGTTAGCCTTTTTTTCTCCTGACCCCTATAATAATTATTTATATGTTTTATTTTTCTTAATAACTGGCTCACTTTGTCTTTATAACTACAAAAATTGTGGAAGGGTGCATTGTAAAATTACTGGTCCGTTGTTTATTGTTATTGGAGTTTTAGCCTTGCTAAGGGTAATGAATATTGTTAGTGTTACTTGGGATTTGATATGGATATTTTTTTGGATTGCATTAATATTTGGTTTTGGAATTGAATTTATGGAGAAAGGGAAGATTGGGGTTTGTTACGATAAGAAGTAAGTAATATATTAAACAATTTAGTCAAAATATTTATCTGATTTATAATTTATTTCTCTTTAAAAATCCAAGAACTTTATAATAACGATATTCTTTCATCATAAAAAGACCAAGAGACATTACACCAATAAACATCCCAGAATTCAAAAATATAGTACTTAGAGATGGATTAGTTGACTCCATTGAAATCGATCCAAGCATTAAAGACAACGTTAACCCTAAAAAATACATTGTCCAGGTTGTACTCTCCCGATATTGCATCCTTAATTTTTCAAATTCACTCTTCATAAGTTGGTTAAGGTGTTATGGTTTTTAAATGATTCTGAATGTTATTCCCTGGAATGGAATGGGTGTTTATTTAGGAGTAGAATTATTGAATTTCATCATTTTTTATCTATTTTAATATGATTTTTCACAATCCTATTAATTACTTGCCTAATAGAAAGTTCACTAGTATCAATAATCTCTTCATATTCAAGTCTTGTAGAATCTACTCCTTTCTTTATTGCTCTTCTAGCCCAAACAGGAACTACATGATTTCTCTTTCTCATCCTCTTTAGTTGAACTTGTTCATTTGAAACCAATTGAACCATATTAAATTTTGTTTTAGATTTTTTTATCTTCTTAAGAACTTTTTCAAAATCTAAGGGATCAAATTTCGAAATAGCAAAAAACGGTCCATCAATAATAACATTTTTATTGCTCTTTAAATAATTACTGAGAACCATCAAAAAATTCTTAAAAGCAATTTCATGTTCGAACCTTCCACATTTTTTACATCCATTCATACCAAATAAAAAATCATCATATTCCAAACAAGCATAACCATACTTACTTGCCAAATATTTTGAAACAGTTGATTTCCCACAGCCACTATAACCTCTTATTATTAATATATGTGACATAGAATAAATTAAGATTCTTCCTTTTTATAATTTCCCCACTCTGGAACAGGAATAGAAGTGTTCGCTTCTGAAAAGAAGTCCCCCCACCCAGAACGGCACAGAAGTGTTCATTTGGAGGTAGAATTATTATTTATTTGTATTTTTTCCTCTTCCAACAACCCATCCAATAAAACTACCTAAAGCAAAAGACCAAGTAAATACTAAGAATTTTTGAAATGTTGCTCCAAAAAAGTACAAATTTGTTACTGGAAAAATTGATTCAATTATAAATTCCAATATACCAGATATTATTAAAATTGGAACGCCAAATATGAAATACCCAATAAACCATACTACATCAGAATTTGTTGCAGGTGCTAGAACAGAATCAAATAATAAAAAAATTAAACTAAATGATACATAAATTCCAATAGTAATAAGTCCACCCTTCAACCAATATGGTTTTAATTTAAACCATTCTTTAAAATTCATAAATTAAGAATGGAATTATATTATTTAAAACTATCTCTCAGTTCGATTCTGCAATGCAGGATTCATCCCCCCACCCCCAACCAAACCTTTATGGCATATTCAAAAGACTCAAAGGTTATTATTGAATATTTTATTTATTATTAGTTTACTGAGGCTGTTAGAGTTTATAAGTATTGTCGAGGTTGAGTGGATAGAACGCCCCAACCGCTCTCTGGTATGATTTGTAGGATTTGTGGGTGGTGGAAGGAAGTTATTTAAATACCTTCTAAGGTTCCTTTTTATGGAAGACAAATTTTGGGAAAGTAAAGGTGAAATTGAATACGTCCTTCCTAAAAAGATTCTTGATTTAATAAATAGTGTGCCAGGGTCTATGTGGTGGCATGTTACAAGGGACAAAAAGAATCCAGAGATGTGTAATTATCGTCCACATGAATTAGAGATACTTATAAAACATTATCCCCTCACACAGGGTGATGTTCAAGGCCTTTTGGAAGAGGAAGTTGATGAAGTTCGTTTTCTTTCTCCAGAGAGGTCGGTGCACTTGCACTTTAAGGGATCCTTAAGTACTGGTCCCAGAGGTGAAAGAGCAACTATCTATATTTCAGAGAATACGCGAGAAGAACAAGAGATAACACTTATCCACGAACTTGTTCACCTACATTACCGTGCTGGGAAGGCTGTTGAATATTCTCCTCCAGGGGAATTACAATTAGAAGACGTTATTGAGGTGGAGGCCCAGCGTTTCTACGCTAAAAACAGAATATTTGTTACAGAACTTTTTTCTGAACTAAAGCAGCTACAGCTACCAGGTATTTAGAATTTATACAAACGCCCCAACCGAGGGTACTGAACTTTTGTGGAATTCGATGGGGGTTGGGCGTAGTTTATCGCTCTTTCTTGTTTGGTTTAGTTATCATTGAGGTCTTATTGGACTTTTTTATTTATAAAAGTTGTCGGTCTACTATTGGGTGACGGAAAGTGTTGAATACGTAGTTTACAAATGGTTATAAAAGAAAATCACTTATAAAATAGATACAAAAATTAATAAATGTTAAACTCCATGTAGGCTTTGATGATTACATAGCCATCGATGTCAAAAAAAGATAATTTTAATTCTAAAATAATAAATATCTAATTTGTTAATAAAAATTATGCACTCATAGATTGTAACACTTTCTCTAAGACACTTTTAGGTAACAAATCTAATTTTGCTACAGATTCTATCGTTTTTTCGCGTAAATGGGGAATACTAAGATTTTCTTTATACATTTCTAAAGATGATAAACATCCTTCAACTGTCGCATCATCTATTTTTTTAGTTGACAAACCGTATTCGGATGCAACTGCTAATGCAGGATCTCTCCAATGCAAAAAACCTGGATGTCTAAGACCATCAACAATCAATCCTAAATAATGTTCAGGCCCCTGCTCTCTTGCAAGTTCAATCGCCACAGCCCTTATATCTTCAGGATTTTTCATATCTACATCGTAATCTATCATAGGGTAATATAGAAAACACCCTTTATAAATCTTTCTATTTGTTACCCCTATAAGGTGACAAAATCTCCACCAAGAAACATATTTTATCTCGCTTCAGGGAATTCGCTTTCCATAAGCTTTACAAAATCAATCAGAAAATTATTTAACTAGCTAATCTTACAATATAATATGACTGAAAAACTAGAAGACTATCAAAGGATATGTGACATGTGCGATGAGAGTTTTCGTACAACTTCGAAGTCTTCAAAGATTTGTTTTAAATGTTCGAAAAATAAATTCAAAAGTGCTGCTTGTTTGAAGGAACTTTAATGGAAAACTCTAAAATAAAACTAGGCAAATACTAACACTACAAGGGAAATTTCTATGAAGTCATAGGACTAGCACACCACAGCGAAACCTTTGAAGAATTAGTTGTCTATAAAGGATTATTCACTTCCCCAGAATATGGAAAAAATGCTATTTGGGTAAGGCCTTTGAAGATGTTTTTTGAAGATGTTGTAGTTGATGGGAAAGAAATTCCGAGATTTAAGTATGTTCCTTAGTATTTGATAAACTAATTCATGCAGAATATGTTAGAAGAACTACAAAAAGATTAAACATCATATCTATCAGCCTTGTCATAACCAATAATTAGCATGTCTTTTCCTTCAACCCGACTAGCTATATTTAAAGCCACATTAATTCCTGCTCTCGTTGTTCTTCCGACATCTTTATGATCTTCAATTGGTGTATCCCAATGAACTAATCTTTTTGAGTCGTCTCTTCTAGTTCTTTCATGATACTCCTCATCCATTTTTTCATCACTAACAAGAACTACGTCATCAATGAGTCCTTCTTCTAAAGAATTTCTAATAACATTAACTAAAGTATTTGCAGTCCCTAAATCTATCCCAATATCCTTGCTAAACATATTAAATAATCCCATTAGATTACTCCTTCCTTTGATGTCAAGACTTTTAAATCTATGCGGCCTAGTATTTTGCTTTATAAATTGTTAAATAAGTCATATATTGAAGTCTTCGTCACAGGTAATTTATAGAAAGTATGATTGAATTTTTTATGAATTATCTGGGTTTATATTAAAGAATTTTCTCCAATAGATATGGGTTTAACTGTTATTAATCCTGGTGTTATAAAAAATGAATTTTATTTTACTAAAGGACATATTCATAAGAAGCTAACACCTGAATTTTACATATTACTTGATGGAAAAGGAGAACTTTTAATACAAAAAGCAAAGAAATCAAAAAAAATCAAATTAGAAAAATTATATTTTCAATCTGATCAAAATTATTTTAAAATTTGAAACCAGCTTGCTCATATAGAATACATTGTACCACAAAATTGGGGGCTTGGCACCGTTCCAATTATTGTCTTTGACAACTATTGGAAATGAGTTAACTCCAAAACCGCTCTAGATGCC
>JADFNI010000053.1 GCA_022563455.1 Nanobdellota archaeon | reverse complement strand
AGCTCCTGTAATCCTAGAAAAGAATCCACCAGTTGGGGCGGGGTCATTAAGCCCAGTGAAAAGAGTCTGATTGGCCTCATTATCCTCAGACTCGTTATTATTGTTATTTAGAGTAATAACCCCAAGAGAGATAGTTCCATTTCCAGATCCTCCTGATCCACCCCCGAAATTATTCAAAATTATTGTATCCTCAGCGAATATTTCAACCTGAGATCCTTCTTTTGAAAAAGTCTCATCTCCAATAATTGCTTCAAGAGAAGTGTTATAAGTTCCTATTGAATAGTTTTCAGTATCAAGTATAATCTCATATTCTAAAACACCACCAACTGAACCATCCCCATATCCATACCCATAACCGTAACCAAAGTCATATCCGTAACCATAAGAATATCCAAATCTGTCTCCCTCACCTTGAAAATATGAGCCATCAGTAAGATTAATAGTCATCCCCTCACATCCAGATAAAACAGTCCCACTAATATCAAAAACACATTCAGTACGCTCTGGACCATCCATAATCAAAGTCAAGTTCTTTATCGGAAGAAACTTATCAAGATTTTCAAACTCAAGAGTAGCTGTAAAAGTAACACTATCCCCCTTATTAAGAATTGTGTTATCTACACTCAAATCTAAAATAAAAGCTTGAACAGGTCCTGCAAGTAGTAAAAGAGTAAGAATAGAAACGCTGATCAAACTAGCAATGATGTGTCTACTACTAACGTGTTTTTTTAACTTTAGCATATTTTTCTTTACTATTTTACGTTTATAAAGATTATTGGGATGAAACCTAATATAAGGAACAGTTCATAAGATTTGCACATGTAGTTACTTTCTAAGAATAACACTACGTAAGCTTTATATATCCTCAATTAACCTTTATATATATTAAAAAATACGTCTTAAAATGATAAATAACGAAAATAAAGTTAAATATTCAGTAGTAATCCCAGTATACAACGAAGAAGGAAATACTGAGAAATTAAACTCCGAAATTAAGACTGTAATGAAAACCCTTAAAGAAAATTTCGAAGTAATCTATGTTAACGATGGTTCAACAGATAACACCCTAAAAGAGTTAAAATCATTAAAAAAGATAAAAATAATTGACCTGAACCGAAATTACGGTCAAGCAACAGCACTTGATGCAGGATTCAAGCTAGCTAGGGGTGAAATAATTATTTCAATGGATGGAGATTTACAAAATGATCCTCAAGATATCCCAAAACTTTTAGATAAATTAGCAAAAAAAAATTTAGACGTAGTTTGCGGTTGGAGAAAGAAAAGGCAAGATAAATCTGGAATTAAGATCCTTACAAGAATTGGAAGATTCTTAAGAAAAATATTAATCAATGATGGAGTCCATGATACTGGGTGTACATTAAGAGTCTACAAAAAACACGCAATAAAAAGTCTAGACATCAGTGGGGAAATGCACAGATACATTTTAGCAATTTTAAAATGGAAAGGCTTCAAAGTCGGAGAAGTAATCGTAAAAGACCGACCAAGAATCAACGGAAAAACAAAATACGGCTACACCAAGGCAATCCGAGGCTTCATCGATTTAATATACATCTGGTTCATAGACAAATACTCTCAAAGACCATTGCATATTTTTGGAGCTATAGGAATCATGTCTTTCGCCCTAGGAATCTTGGCAGAATCCTACATGATCTACGAAAAGTTCACACAAGGTATCGACCTCAGCGCAAACGCATGGTTCATCCTCGGATTCTTCCTAATGATCGGAGGACTAATCGCCTTTAGTTTCGGTATAGTAATCGACTTACTTATGAAAATTCATCTAAACAATTCCCCCTACGAAAGAAGATATTATGTTAGGGAAACTATCCTAAGATAAACCGACAATGGCCACAAAGAAGAAAAGAATCCTAATGCTTAATTATGAGTTTCCGCCTTTGGGGGGTGGAGGCGGAGTTGCTGCAAAGAAATTAGCAGAAGGTTTTATTAAAAAAGGATATATCGTAGATTATCTAACAACGGGGTTCAAAGGTTTAAAGAAATTTGAAAAAGTTAATGGGATAAATGTTCATAGGATTAAGGTTATCGGAAGAAAAGAACTCCCAACAGCAACAATGCCTTCTCTTTTATCATTCCCTGTAATGGCTTATAAAAAAGGAAAAGAACTCTGTGAAAAAAATAATTATGAATTTATAGTCTCGCAGTTCGCAGTCCCAACAGGGCCTTTGGGAGTAATGTTGTCTAAAAAATATAATTTAAAACATATTCTTTCATTACAAGGGGGAGACATATATGATCCTACAAAGAAAAGTTCACCACATAATAAATGGTATTTAAGAAACGCCGTAAGATCTATTTTAAATAATTCTACCATCGTAGTAGTACATTCCTCCAATACTCGGAATAATGCAATAAAATACTACAACTATCTGGGAGAGATTAAAATAATCCTAGTACCTTATACTCCTATTAAATTCAAAAGAGTTTCTAGAAAAAAGATGGGTTTGGAAACAAGTAATATTTATCTTATAGGTATTGGTCGAATAGTTAAGCGAAAAGGATTTGATTTTTTGATAAGAACTCTAGCAAAATTAAACAACAAAAAAGTCCATGTTTTAATAATCGGAGATGGCCCAGAAAAAGAAAATTTGATCAATTTGTCAAAAGAATTAGGAGTTAGAAATAAGGTTCATTTCTTGGGATTTGTTTCAGAAGAAAAGAAGTTTCAATATTTAAGTAATTCAGACATCTTTATCCTCTCTTCAGTTCACGAAGGCTTCGGGATTGTTGTTCAAGAGGCAATGCAAGTAGGTCTTCCAATTATAGCAACCGATAACGGTGGACAAGTTGATTTTGTGAAAAATAACGAAAACGGATATCTTGTTAAATTTGGTGACGAAAAAGCGATGAAGAACGCTATTGAAAAATTGAATAAAAGTGAAGCATTGAGAGATAAAATCTCTAAGAACAATAAGAAAAAGATTAAGGAATTTAGTTTGGGGAAGATTATTAAGACTTACTTAGAGGTTTTAAAATGAAAACTAGCTGGAAGTTTATTGCTAATGTTTCTTTAAGTATAGTTTTTCTTATATTCTTTATATTCTTAATTTCAAAATTAGATTTGGAAACATCTAAGGAATTAATCAAAAATATCCCCTTTCTAACCATGGCCTTATTTGTTCTTTTTATGTTTTTTTCTTTTTTATTGAAATCAAAGAGATTCCATATCCTAAATACTAAATTAAGTTTTTCGAAGATTTTAAAAATCACTATGGACCATAATTTTTTCTTAACATTTTTACCCTTTAGACTGGGCGAAGTCGTATATATTAGACAGTTGAAGAAGAAAGGGATTGGTTTAAAGAAATCATTCAGTGATCTGGTACTTATTAGATTATTTGATGTTTTTGTCCTAGCACAATTTGCTCTCGTTTCTATTTTGATTACTTTTAACGGCGCATTCGCTAAAAAAATAGCATTTATTATAATACTTGTGATAATATTTCTCTTCTTTCTTTTATTTCTAGATAAATTATTTTCTAAAATTGTTAAGGAATTTAGCAAGTTATTTTCAGGGAAAGGCCAACATTTCTTTAATAAATTAGATAGGTTATCTAAATATTTTCCAAACTATAATATGAGTCAAAGAATAGCTCTTCTTTTTATAAGCTATCTTGTATGGATATTCTCTTTTATACCTTACGTGATTCTATTAATCTCTCTAACAAATTTATCCATATTTAGTATCTTAATAGTTTGTATTTTTGCTCTAATATCTAGTTTTATTCCCATTAATCCACCCGCAGGAGCCGGAGTTGTAGAGGCTGGATGGATATTTGGATTTTTATTTATTGGTTTTAGTGGGGATTATCCTGTTTTATTAAGTTTAACTATGCACAGTGCACAACTAATAAGTTTAATTTTAATCTATATTATTTTTCATATATATTATTTTGGAAGACATCATTTATATAGACATCTAGAAGATCATTAGACAGTTCTTTCTTATAGATAAATTCCGAAAAAATATAGTTTCTTAAATCCTTATCTATAAACCTCCATCTATCCTTTTCAACAAACATAAGAAGTTCCTTATCCATAAACTCTTCTAAGTCTTTCCTAGAAGACAAAACAATTGAGGAAGTATAAAAGTGAGTATTTTCTACAGAGTAAAGACTTATTTCTCTTTTATGAGATATTGCCTATTATTTATTTTTGGGAAACCAATTTTTTCAGGTTGTG
>JADFNI010000026.1 GCA_022563455.1 Nanobdellota archaeon | reverse complement strand
GATTAGGAGCGGGAGGAACTGAAATTTACACCCCTCCAACATATACACCTAAAAAGGAAGCAGCTCCGGCAAAAAAGAGCTGGCGGAATATATGGGGGTGGCTTTAATGGTTTGGCCAGCAGTCATCGCCGGTGCTGCCGGATGGCTTGGGGGAAAGTCAAGCAGTGGAGCAATAGAACTCTTCACAAAAAAAGAATACGACTCAACTCAAACAACCATAACAAACGCCAATACCTACTCAACAAACGTCTCGAAAGTTTTTGATATTCAATACAATATAGCCAGCGAAGGCTCCACGGTTTCAACAAAGAAAGAACAAGCGGTAGCAGTAAGCCCAGCCATCGCCCCAACCGTTTCAGTAAGCCCGACAACGGCTCAAGGCTCACCTCTCGGTGGTGGCGGAGGAGGTGGAATTGATTATCTGACTCTCGCAATAATTGGCGGAGTGGCATGGTATTTCCTAGGAGGGAAGAAAAAGTAAAATGGGAATTGATGCACAGACAATCCAGAGAACAACAACTACCGACGGAGCAACAATAGGGACGAATGCAGGTGGCGAACTTGAAATAAGTGGAATATATATTGCAAATGAGGGCGATAAAAATTCAGAGCAAAATATAAACATCCTAGTAAACTCAGCCGCCGCATCCTCCACATTAAACGACTATGAAGATATGTTTTTAGATATTTTCAGCGATGCCGATGGCAATGACAATACAGTTGATATCGAAAATACAACTGCCGCATTTTCAACTGACAAATATGATAATATAGCGGCAGATTTCCCCTTCAATAGTGGCTTTACTTTAGATACAACAAGCGCCGAAACAAATTTAGGAGGTTATAATATAAGTGTAGATAACACTTGTGAATTAAAAAGCGTGACTAAATCTGCAGAGTGCACTGCAACAACTGCTTACCTGAGATCTACCCCAACAGGAGTAGATATAGCAACAGCCACCATAGTCGGAAACACTGCAATATTTTCACCAACCCAAACTCTAACACAAGGGCAAAACTACTCAATCATGGTTGGTTCTGGTGGATCAAGTTATACCCGAGACCTCGAAACGAGCATATCCTACCCAGTTAATGGATCATACATAAACTTAACTGGAGGAATTTTCAGCAATAATGACACCCCACAATCCACTGTCGCCATGAACATTGACAGCATAACAATAACATCAACCACTGCAAATAGAATCGTCCAAACAAACGCCCAAGCAATAACTGCAAACCCCACAGGACATCAAGTTTATTCCCATAACACCCTCGCAGGAACAGGGAATATAACTTACGACATTAGCTTCGATGGTGGGACTACTTGGGTAACTGGACAATCACTCAACACAAAAAATACTTCAGTTCATGCAGGTTCTTCGATGAAAATAAAATTAAATTTAAATGGTACGGGTTCAGGAAATACTTCCTCGGCAAAAGATTACGCCATCATGCTCTACTACTAAAATGAAATTCAAAAATCCAAATAAAAGTAATGGAGTAACTGAACTAAAAGAATTGCTAATTGAGAAAGGTATAATCACCGAGACAGAATTTAAAAATAAAATAAAAAATAAAGATGTTTGATAAAATAAAAAATATCCTATTTAGAAAAGAAAAGAAAATCTTAGATGAATTTTTGAACGGGGGTGAAGATATGGGAAAGAAAAAAGTTGAAGAATCGAAGCCAGAAGCTCCAAAAAAACTATCTGTTGAAAAACAAGTTGAGCAAAATGCAAAAGATATTGCATGGATAAAAAATAAATTACAAAGGATGATGTAATGTCAATTAATATTATCAGGATCCCCCAGTTACCCTTAACACCTGAGAAAAGCTGGGCTATTTTTTATGCTGCGATGGCAGTTCTCACTTCCCTATCAATCGGAGGAATCTATTTATCCTCGACAGGTGGACAAGACCCCTACCTTCTAATTAATGCTTCAACCAGAGTCAATGGTTCTTTAATAGTTGAAGAAAATATTTCAGTTCAGAGCATTTGCTTTACCGAAAACTGCGATGCAAGAATTTATTATGAAAATTCAACCACAGACCTAATTTTACAAAATGCTGGGAATAGTAGATTAATTATTAGGAGATCCACAAGCTAAATGGCATTTGAAATTATAGAAAAGCATGGAAATCTATGGCTAGAGAAAATGACTGTTGCCATCTCCAATGGAATAATAACTTTCAGTAAGGACATTCGCAAAATGTTTGAAGGTTTTTGGGGTTGTGAAGTTTATTTAGATATGGAAAATAATCTTATGGGATTTAAAGGAAGTAATGACAAAAATATTTCATATGCATTTACACAAAGTAACAGAAGAAATTTATGTACCCGAAAAGCTGCAAAAGGAATAGAATCTGGAAGATACCCTGCGAAACTTGAGAAGGAAATGATAGTTATTAAATTTACAAGTTTGGAAAAATGCTCAATAGAATAATATCCATCCTAACGACAAAACCACTTCAAATTATAGGAGTTATCCTAGCATTTGTTTCTACAGTGATCGAAATTATTAAATTAAAAGGGAGGAAACCATGCCAAGCAAAACAAAAATAGGATCTATTCTCGTAGGATTGAGCTTCGTTATTGCAACAATCGGAGGAATGTTACAAGGACATGTAGAAATCGGAACAGGCATAACAACTTTAATCACTGAGATTGGAGTCGTTATAACTGCATTAGGATTAAGGGACTTACCAATTTTCGATAGACCCGAATAACAAAAAGTTTAAATATTTATTTATTTTATTATAATTGATACTAAGGAAGACCTATCCTCTTTTTTAGTATTCATTAAACAGTCAGAATCGCTTTAGCATTCATCTTACGTCTATAAACTGCATTCAATAAGTCTCTACGGGACGCTGCGGCGTCAGTATGAACATAAATATATGTAGAGCGGCATTTCTCATCATAATGCCTTAAAACCTTCGCCACCTGTTTAATATCCTTCATGTTGTGCATCGCATTAGTTCCGAATGAATGTCTTAGTGAATAAATAGAAAAATTCAAGCGCCTCTTCCCCTGCTTGTCAACATAAGAGACTTGTTTTAATCCATACAATTCAATAGCCCCTGTAAATCCTCTGCTCAATGTCCCTCTATAAACTGGATTCTCAATATTTCTCGTTGATGGAAAAAGCCACTTTGATTTCTTCCCATTCAAATATTCTTCCCGAATCGGAAGATACTCTTTAATCAAATTAATAATAAAATCACTCATCGGAAATATATCCTGATTTCTCTGTTTATTATTTTCAGCAGGAATATAAATATCCTTTTGAGAAAGAAAGAGGTGCGACATTTCAATGCAACGAGATTCCTTCGGGCGAAAACCTTGATAATAACAAATATAAAAAATAACAACATTTCTCATCCTAGAATATTTATAGAAAATAGATTTATTTTTAGCCCCCTTCAAATAACTCTTCATCAGTTTTCCAAATAGAGCTTCTTCCAAAACTTGGGGGATTTTCTTTGGTCTTGCCATAAATTTAGATCACCCCTAAAACTACAAAAACGGAGGTTTTATAAAGTTTGCTACATTGCATACAATGTATACAATGGTAAAAGGAAGCGGTATTTTTGGAATTATTTCCTTAGCCTTAGCAGTATTATTTTTTCTACTTTGGCTTGATATCAGTAATGAAAATTCTATACTTATTGAAGATTACAATAATCTTGAATATAGAATCAATAACCCTCTAATTGATGGTGAAGCAGAATGCATCAAAGACTACAATAATCTTATTGATAACTGTAATGCCGATCTTAAAGATTATCTTCTAGTCAATGACTGCTGGGAAAGAGGAACTGTTAAATGTTATGACAAGGAATTATTTTGTTACGAAACTCCAAAATAAAAATGGAAAACAGCATAAGACCAATAAGAGTAAGTGATTCAACACACCATAGACTTAGCATCTTAAAAGCTCAAAAAAAGGCGAAAGATTTTGATGAAATTATACAATATTTGCTAAATCAAGAGGAGAAGGAAAAATAAGAGCGTTTATATATTAGAAAACTCTCTAATATTATAATCATTAAGAAATAAAACCATGCCCCTCTTCACACATTGATGTGGCATTTTACAAATATGATTTATGAAATTTAAATAGCATTTCTAACTAACGAATACAGATTATTTAAATTTTACTTATAAACTATTTCTTCGAAATTCAAAGCTTTTCTAACAGATCCCTTTTCTCTTAATAGTTTACTAGCCTCATCCGTGCCGATACCTAATTCTTCCTTCAATATATTCAATCCCCTCAAAAAGAGCTTTTCATTACTAATTTTCATATCTACCATCTTACCACCCCTTGTCTTTCCAAGTTTAATCATTACAGTAGTAGATATCATATTCAACACCAATTTTTGAGCAGTACCAGCTTTCATTCGAGTACTACCCTCAATAAATTCTATCCCAGTAACAACCTCTACAGGATAATCCACGTTTAAGGCAAGTTCAGTTCCCTCTTTACACGTAATACACCCAGTAGCAATCCCATTATCTCGTGCTTTCTTCATTCCCGAAACAACATAAGGGGTAGACCCTGAAGCCGCAATCCCAATAACAAAATCTTTATCACTAACCCCTTCTCTTTTCAAGTCCTTCCAAGCTTGTTCCAAATCATCCTCGCTATTTTCAACAGCATTCCTTATAGCTAAGTCCCCCCCAGCTATAATCCCAACAACTAAATCATCTTCCACACCAAAAGTTGGAGGACACTCACTTGCATCAATTATTCCCAAACGCCCACTAGTCCCAGCTCCAATATAAAAAAGTCTCCCACCGACCTTCATTCTCTTTACAACCTCATTAACCAACTCTTCAATTTGGGAAATGGCTTCTTTAACAATCTTAGGAACTTCAAGATCCATTGAATTAATTCCACCTAATATTTCCATAACAGACATTCCTTCAAGATCATTAAAAATAGATTTGGACTCAGTTATATTCATAAAGAAATTTGGGAATAAGAATATAAAAATATTACGCTATTATCCAATATAATTACTATTATATATTTCAGTTACTTCAGAGAAAGTCAAACTCTTATCAAATAACATTACCTCATCTATTGATCCATTCCAAAAAGCCCTAAAATTAAATGACTGTCCAATATTTATAGGATTTACACTACTACTCATAGGACCTGTTAACAAACATGTATTATTCAAAACACCATCAATATATATTGATGAATAGGTTCCATTCCAAGTTCCAATAACATGTATCCAAGTCCCTGCACTAAAAGTCATAGTATTAGTAACCTCGCACTGTTGATTTACCCCAGAATTCCGAAATCTAAAAGAAAAAACATCTGTATTCTGTCTAAATAACAACTTCCACCCCCCATTACTATCAAATTTATCAATTGGAACACCACTTTTATCTGTTGATGAATCAAAATCAGGTTTAACCCATAAAGCTATAGAAAAATCAGTTACCATGCTTTCTAATTCTGGTGTATTAATAATAATTCCAATATCATCAACTCCATCAAAATTAAATGCTCCTCCGATTTTTCCAGTAGTTACATACTCAGTCCCATTATAAATATTTAAATCATTATTATTTTCAGTAGAGTCATATGAAATTCCCCCAACAGGGCTAGTATCGAATGGCAAATAAAACACTAGATCACTATACAAATGACTAAGTGTAATATCTGTAATATCAATATTTTCCACACTAACTATCCCCTTTTTGATACCAGTAGCCTTAGAAGTCACAATTCCATTATCATCATCTCCATATATAACAGCAATCTTAATTGAATCAGTTCCACTAAATTCAGTTAACAAAGGATCATTAAAGCTATAAGTTTTTATCTCATTAGGATTTAAGACATTTGTACTACTAATGACAACTGAATCTCCATCTATTACAAAAATAAAATCTATCCGAGTAATCTCCAAATCTCCACTTCCCCTCCTAACTTGAACACTCAATTTTCCAGAACCTGGATCATAAACAGTATATCCCTTGCTCGTAATAATTTTTAGACCTCCCTCAACATTTTCAAAAGAAGTTGAAGAGTCACTAACGGAGTCTTGTATAGTTGGACTAATTCCTACCCATATTAATACCACAGAAGATAATGTAAACAATATAATCAAAAGCGTCGAAACAATAGAACTTATTCCTCTTTTTTTCATAAAGATATATAATTTAAACTTATTTAAGGTTTATCCTCTAGAAAGCATTAACTCAATTTTTTTAGGGTCCTTCTTTATATCTTTTACAATAGTCGCAGGACCAATAATGGTAATAGCATCTTGCTCTCCAACTAGAATTCTAGCAATATTATGCCGAACCTTATGAAACAAATTATCGAATTCTGAATCTCCAGAAATGGCCGCAATTTCAATTCCCTGAAAGCCAGGAATATTATCAATCAAAGTCATGGAATTTTCAATAAGTCGTATTTCCTCATCAGCCTTAAGCCTTCCTTGCAAAATTATTATTTTTTGGTCCAACACAATTCCCATAATCTTTTTTATCCTGCCAATACTATCCTCTTTTGCAATCTCAGAATAAGGCATAAAATAAATCAACAAATTTCTATTCTTTTTGTTTCGTATAGCTTTCTTCGATAATTTTTTCTTTACTACCTTCTTCTTAGCCACAGAGGACTTCTTATCAACCCTTCTTTTTTTTACCATTCTTATATCATACCTTTTTTACAAGCTTAAAAAGCTCTTCGTAAAACTCTTCCATATTATCTCCGTCTCGAGCACTGATTCCTACAACTTCATATTCTGGAAAAGCTCCCTGTACTTTCTTAATATTTGATTTTTTTAAATCTATCTTATTTGCAACAACCAAAACTGGAATCTTTCTAGCAACCAAATTTCCAATAATTGTAATATTTACCTGAGAATAAGGGTTTATCGTCGAGTCAATTAAAACAATAACTGCATCCATATCATCAAGCCATTTAATAGATTCAATAATCCCTTGAGTTGCCTCTTTTGCTCTAGTTTGAGCCGCTTTCTTTTTTAATCCAAATTTCATAAAGTCTTCAAAATCAATTTTCGTAGCAATTCCTGGAGTATCAATTAATTTAAATTCAATTTTTTTACCGTTCCTTTCCAAGATAACTTTTTCTTTAAACTGAACTTCCCGAGTCTCATGAGGCATTTTACTAACAATTCCTAAATCCTCACCCAACCAATCTTGAGAAATTCTATTCGCTAGACTAGTCTTTCCAGCATTAGGGGATCCATAAAAACCCAATTTTACTTCGCCCCTCTTCCGAAAAATTCTCGAAAACAGCCTTCTTGAAAAATTTTTAATTATCCTTATCATTTTCTCCTAATATTTCGATAGGGATATTTATTAACCTTTGCGTCATTTTGTTGCTTTTTTCCAATAGCAACTTCTTTTGCAATCTTTCTATTTCTAAAGTAACTTTCAATCTTTTCAAAAGGTAATAACTCAAACATTCCAGTCCTCGTTCCCCGAGATTTCTTAAGTGTATAATTCACACGCTCCAAACTCCACCCTTGTTTCCTTAAGCCTTTTCTAATTTCAGAGTCTAACACTCCACGAGACCTAGCATTAGTAATAAAATTCAAAAGATTAAAAAGTTCTTTTCTGTTTCCTCCAAATAAGAAATTCTCATAATGAACTTTATACCAAAATTGTAAAATCGAATACAAGACAAGAACAAAAAATACTACCAAAAAAACATAAAAACCGGCAAGTTTAACAGGCTTACAGTCAGCCCTACAAGTATTATGATCCTCCCCCTCCTCACAAACATTATTATAATTACACGTAGGATCAATCAAAACTTCAACCACAATCTCACTCAAACGTGGTGCCACAAAAAAACTAACAGGTTCACCGTCTTCAACATAAAATTCAAACTTCTTTTCTTGCTCGTTTGGCTCAATCACAATTATAGTATTCTCTCCCTGCCTCTCCGCTTTAATAGAGTCCTTAAAGAAAACTTCCGAAAAAGGTTTATTTATAACTAAGTAACTAGTCGTATCAGAAAAAGAATTAATACTTAGTTCATAAGTTCTAAAAACTCTCACCTTCTCTCCACTCCAAAAATCAATTGAAAGTATATTAGAATTAATGGTTGACTCAATATTTTGAGTTTGCCATCTAAGAATAGCCTCACTATACCCTTCCAAATCATCTCCACTAATCCCTCCAGCAAAATTAGCAACAACCTTGGGATCAATATCTTCTATGCTGGTCAAAAATGAGAACCCAGACTCAACACTTACTTCTAAATTAATAGGGATTTTTAAATCATAAAGTTCTTTTGCGAGAAAAAGATAATCATCATTAGTAACGGCCGAAGACTCTAATCTTTCTAAAGAGTCCAATGCATCATAAAAATCCTGAACTTTAATTGTATTCTCGAACGCTTCACCATACCACACAGAATATCTCCTAACCCCCTTAACAAATTCCTCAAAAGCTTCTCGTTTAGAAACTAAAGTAAAAGCAATAGCAGATTTCGGTTTAAGTGTAATAATATTAAAAGATTTAGTTGATTTTAATCCATCAGAACCTATAACCTCTAAGATGAGGGTATACGAAGAAATCTCCTTATAAGTATGAGTCACATTATTAGTTTTCGTAGTAATCTTTGTATTATCCCCAAAATCCCAATTATAAGTAAGGCTTGCGTTCTTTAAAACATTTGTAACATCCACAAAAAAACTAATCGGAACACCTGCGGGGGGGTTTATTGGAGAAACTCCAACAATAATTGGTGATGGGAGTTGTTTAACATTTTTCTTAACTATTTCATCTTCCCCAATAAACAAAGTATATTCTCCGCTAGAAGTTATGTTAAATTTTGTAAGACTAAGATCCACAGTGCCAACCGTTTCAACTAAAGCCGAAATTTCACTCAAACTATAAACTTGATTATCCTTCAAGTTGCCATTTATATCTGAATATCCAATATTAATATCTGAAATGACTAAATTTTGAATAAGACCTTTTAACTTAATAGGAAGAGCACACCCATTTGTACAGTCTCGGTCATAACGCCTATCAACTATTCTGTCAGCTGCATTTGCTAAATCAATAAAATTAAGTTCCAAGTCTCCAAGAGAAGAAGCATCAGCAAACTTTGCTCCACTAGAAAAAATTGCATAATCAACTATGCTGTTTTCCACACTTCCAACACCATCACCAAAATATCCACAAGACTCTCCAGTTGAATCCGTAAAAATCTTATAATCAGTAAGATCATTATTAACTGAAGAAACACAAACATCATAATATCCTAAGGGAAAACTCTCAATTTCCGAAGGAGTTTTACATCCATCTTCAGTATTAGGATTAAACTCGCAACTAGTAACTAAACTCCCATCAATCCCATATACACTCATCAACAAATCCTTAGTATCCTCAAGGCCAACCCTGACACCAATATAAAATGAGTTTGTCTCATGGGAAAAAATTTGCTCACAATAAGGAGTCCCTCCAATAAAAAAACCGCTATAAACCGCGGCCGAAGAATCATAGCATCCATAGTTCTTACCCGTATACTCTTCAGAAAATTTATTAAACAACCATTCTTCTTCTTCAAAAAACTCTATTTTTATAGGTCTACCCTCCTCAGTTCCAAAATCACTAGTAACAGTAAAATCAATGCTATTAATCAAAACATTATCCCCATACAAAACAAACCCCACAGTCTTAGTTGTCCCAAGAGTTATAGGAACACTAATACTAGTAGATCCCTCGCCAACATCATAATTACTAGAACAGTCATTAGGTATACAAGTAAAAGAAAAATTCCTTGCGTCAGCATTTGCCTGCAGAAAATCTCCCAAAGAAATAGAATCTCCGAGGCTCGAAGTAACAAACGAAAGATAATCGTGATTAGTCAAGGTCAAATTCAAAAAACCTTTAATCGTCTCTCCAGGAGAATAATTTGTCTCAAAAGTATATCCATTAACTTCTACCTCAGCAATTACGTAAGAGGAAAAAACAGCGACAAAAGCTACAAGCAACAAAAACAACTTCACCTCTCTCATAAAATGAATTAGATTCAAACCTTTATAAACTATTTCTTACGTCGACCAATCTAAAATAAGAATAGTTAAACATACATAAATCATGGCAATCATAAAGTTCGACAATTAGGGTGGGTGGGAAAGAAATTTACAGAGTAAATTTCTGGGAATATAGATATCGAACGCCAAATATAGATATCGAACGCCAACTATTTCTTACGTCGACTAACTTTCTTTTTTCGAGAGTGAGATTTTACCCGTTTAGAAGTTCCAGGCTTTTTTCGAGAAGAAATAATCCCGAGAATCTTTCTAGTAACAAGAAAAACTAAAATAGTACTAATAGCAATCCCAATAGCATTAAGAACAGCATTGGACTCACCATAATTTTCAACAACTACAACTTCTTCATTAGTCAAAGCTTTAATCACAAAATTAGCGTCAGTAGCACTACTGACTTCAGCAATAACTCCGCTGGATAAAAATAAGCTTAAAACTAAAACTAAAACACTCGCAATCACCCTCATAAAAAGACCTCGTAAACAGCAATTATAAATGTTTTGAAAAGAGTATTAAATCTTCAACCACTTTTCTCGCCTATAATAAAACATCCCAATAACGCTAACAGATAAAATAAAAGAAAACAAACTAAACCCCGGAAGCCTAATAACTGGAGCTCCACAGTCTCGATCCCTATTCCCAGGAAGACATCCAGCAGATGCTAAAATATTATCTGGAACTCCACTACCTATAAAATCCCCATTAAGATATATAGAAGAATTAACCGACCAAGAAATTCCTTGTACCCCCTTAATACACTTATTAACGCTAAAATCCTTAAAACATGTAAATTCATTCTGTGTACCTACACTTGATTGTTGTTGAGTAACATTATATGCAAGAACACAAACCTTTCCGTTCCCCCCAGGACCATCAATATCTTCCCATTCACATCTACAAGAGTCTCGAGGAATCGAATAAGGCTCTAGAGTAACATTATCATAAATCGTAGTTCCACATACATCAGTTCCAATCCCAATTTGGCCCAACCCCTCAGTATCGTTCAAGCAAGTTTCTCTACTATTATAAACACTACAAGCCTTGTCAGTTGTAGTCTCATTTTCTTCGGGACAGTCATTTATACATTGTTCACATTTAAAAGATTCACTACTACAAACATATCCACTAGGACAACAAGTATTCCCTGGATCAATACTGCTTGACCCCTTAGAACACGCCTCAACATCATCAAGAGTAGACTGCTCATCAGTAGAGTCCGTTGGACAATAATAAAACCCATCAGTCGAACAGCTCCCAGAAATAATACCTTCCCCTGAAGGAAGATAACACCCCTCAATAGTAAACTCAGTATCCGTACTCGATCCTCCAGAGTCCCCAATGCCTGGGCAGTAATTATTCCCAGCACTTGAAAGATCATAATGAGCAGTTATCTCAGCAGCAGTAAGTGCACGATCATACATTGCTACTTCGTCGATCCAACCTCTAAAAGTATTTCCGATAATTAAATCGGATGGTGAAAGAGAAACTGAAGAAGAAAGAACTAAAGATCCAACATCAATCCCATCTATATAAGTATTGAGAGTCCTCGTACCTCCAAAATCTACATAAACAAGAGATACGTAGGTATTATCCCCAACAACAACAGGGATACTAGAAATTATACTCTCTGCCCCAATGTAATAATTTAAATTATCTGTATTCCCATCATACCTAATCCCATAAGCCGTTCCTTTTGTAATTAAGTCCGTGACTGAAGCCGGAGAAGATCTCTTATTTATCCAAAATTCAATTGTAAAATTACTTGTAAAATTAATTTCTGTAAAACTTGGTATAGTTATAAGATCTGAGCCTCCAAAATCTGCAGCAGTACCTACTTGACTAAATGGAATAATAGATTCTATATAGCCAGCCCCATCATTCCCCCCAATAGAATCATCAGCATTCCCATCCATATTCCAATACCCGACCATCGAAGGATCACAATGCTCTGGAACAGCAGCACTCGCCATCCCAATAAAAAACAAACCAACTAAAATAAATATCATCAACCTCATCTTCAATAATTAAAGATATTAGAAGTTTATAAAGATTTTGAGATCAATTGTCAAATCACATCCCTCTAGAATACTTTTGAGATTTCTTTGAATCCATTCTTCTCTTCATCCCATACATCATCGCCATTCCTGTTAACAATCCAACTGCAGTTTCAGGCTCTGGAACAGGAACGACTTTCATTGATGGGAGATCATCAAAACTACCTAACGGGGGAAGTTCATTAGTTCCTCCTTGGTCTAAAGAAATATCATTCAAAAAAGTCTCCTCAGGACTATAAAAATAATCATCAGCCCCAACAGTCCATTTTCCAGTTGAAGGTTCATAAGTTCCTATTCCATCACCATTTAAATCCTCAAGCATCCATAAATCATTGGGTTTATTTCCAACACCAAGAGTATAAGAATATCTTCCTGTGATATATCCTTCCCATCCTTCAAAAGTTAAAAAAGGATTATCTGCACATCCATCAACACTAAATGGATCATAACTAATAAACCCCATTAGGTGACTGTCTGAAACAACGACTGGCGGATCATTTTCCATCAAATTATCTCCCAAAGCCATCTCAACACGCTGAACAGAACTCATATCAGCAAAAAAACAAAAATCAGGAACATTAACAGTGGCAGCAGCACTAACAGTCCCATCATCACTCAAAGTCCTTGAATAACGCCCACCAGAATCAGACTTCCCACGCTCACCACCCCTAGCACTAGTAACCCTATCCCTAAAAGAACCATCATAATTATCCCCCCTAAGACCCCCATTTTCCTTTTGATCCCGTCTAAACTTAGAATTAGAATTTGTAAACTCACTTATATGAACTCCACTAACATCTTCACAAAAACCATATTCCCCAGACTCACATTCCCCTATAAGAGTTCCATGCGTAAGATATCCGTCATTTATATCTCTTACAACTTTTGAAGCTTCATTTTTATCAGCTACAAAATATTTTTTATTACCATCCACAAAAATTAAACTACCTCCACCCGGATGATTTGCAAAACTAATAGAATAAATATCTCTTCCAGAATGCTTTTCAGTCCCTCGAGCCTCAGCATCCCCTGAATATCCCAAAATAGCACCAGCAACAACCGCCCCGTAAAGACCTTTTCTAATAGTCTTACCAGCAGCACTACCAGCACCTTTTACCATATCAGTCAATGATTTTATCATGATAGACTAAACCTTTTAATCTTTATAAACTTTGCCTTTTTACTATTATTTAGAGACAACATTCTATGAAATCCAACTAACAAAATACACGAGTTTTTTAAAAATCAGAGACGGATTATTTATTTGAGCAGAGAAAATACCCAATTTAAAACCTCACTAAAATTAAAAAATTAATCTAGTAATGAATCCAAGGATTTTAATATCCTATTATGGGTGGATGGTGCTTCAGAGGCCTTGGGAAATAATAAAGTTTATAAAGATTGATTAATATTAGAAACTATGTCTCAAGCCTTAAGCTTACTGCCAACTTTAGAGAAAGTTGTAGATTCTCATTATCATGGAATTATTCCTGCTGAGCATGCTATTTTAACGCGAGAGCAAAGAAATCTATTAGAGAGATTGGATGGATTTGAGGCTCCTTATTTGCAAGAAAAACTAGATATAACAGGCAAGTTCACCGATGGAGATTCTTATCAGGAAGCTTTTGTTGAATTTAAAAAAATTTCAGGATTATTTGGATTGGGATATAAAGGTTTAGCGATGACAAGTCCTAAGGTAGATGATGTTTGGCATCAATTTATTTTATTTACTCCACAATACGCAGGATTTTGTGATACTCATTTAGGAAGTTTCCTACATCATATTCCAGAAACATCCCATACTGGATTAGGTAATAAAAAGTCAGATGGTGTAAGAAAATTTGTTAGGGCCTATTCCGAAGTTTTTGGAGAGTTATCTGAAATCTGGAACATTAAACCAAATTCTTTTGGTTTAAATGGGGAGGGAGCTAACTGCACCATTGGATGCAGCGGAAGTAGCTGTTCAGGTTCAAATTGTGGTGGCGCTATGTGTGGATGCAATGGTTAAGTGTTCCTTTATTAAATAATGAGATTAAAATTTAAATATTCTAAAGTATATTTTGATTGTTTAAACCAACATAAAAAAATCAATCGAACTTGGGAAGATGTTGTTAGACTTGGAGGTATGTTTGAACAAAAATATTCTGAGGAAACAAATAAAATAATTGATTTGATCCCAAATATTTTAAATCAAGAATGGAGTGAGGAAATAATTGAGGTTTACATAGTGGATTGGATTGGTCCAAGTTTTTCTCATCCATTAACCCTAAAAGTTAGAGAAGACACTTTATTGATGCTTACTATTCTTACACACGAATTAATACATCACCTTAAGTTAAATAAACCTAAAGGTATTGAAAGAGAGAAAGAAATAAATGATTATACTCAAATGATTTTTGATAAACTAGAAATAAATATAGAAAAACAAATAAAAACTATGAGAGAATTTAGCAGAGAAAAAACCCCATAGAAAATAAATAGCTTTATAAGTTTGAACATAAATAGATTTTTATGAAGATCCTCTACATAGGGAAATACCCTCCAATTTTAAGTGGGGAAGGGAATAAAGCTTATTGGTTATTGGATGCATTAGCAAAGAAAGGACATAAAATTAAAGTATTAACTAATTCTATGGAGGTAGAAGAACAATACAGAGCTAAACTTACACCGGAAGATAGCGAGCGAATGGTTTCTGAAAATCTTTCTGTTGTTAGTACTAACAAAGGAATTCCCCATAGATTTATCCCCCAAACAAATCCCTTCCTTGAAAAATTAATTTCCCTCGGACTCGAAGAAGTAGAATCTTTTAATCCCGATATATTATACTCATGGTATTTAGTTCCCTACGGAGTGGCTGGACATTCTATTTCGCAATTCACAGGAACGCCCCATATAACTCAGCATGCAGGTAGTGATATTTCTTTTCTTTATGAACATCCCTCCCTACATACCATATTAAAAGAAGTCTTGATAAAATCAGAAGGAGTAATAACCTACAAAAGATCTGAAGAATTTATTAGGAATATCGGAGCAAATCCACTTGTTCATACTCCCAGTTTTTCAGACGAATTTGAACCATTCGGAGACAAAACCAATCTTTCAAAATTAGTTGGTTCTGAAAATCTTAGAAGTGAAGATAGCATATTATTCTTGGGAAAAATAACCAAATCAAAAGGCCTTAATTATCTAATTTCTGCAATGAAAAATACAAAACAAGATATTAATTTAGTGGTTGTTGGAGATGGACCGTCAAGAAATCTGAATGAAGAAATCGTAAGAAAAAATGACTTAGAAGGGAGAGTTCATTTTTTAGGGGCCCTGCCCCCTTGGAAAATCCCTCCATTGATACGATCCGTAAAATCTGTTATTATCCCAGAGTATAATTTCGGAGTTCCCATTCATCAATCAGGAATACCTTATGAGTCTATGTTATGCGGAGTAAACCCTATCGTAAGTGAACAACTTCGGGGGAAATACAAAGATCCAACAGGTAGAATAAGATTTATCAATCCAACAAATGAAAAAGAGTTTGCAGAGGTAATTGAAGAAGTAATTGACACTAAAAGTGACAATGTAGAAAAATATTATAATAGATTAAGAGAAGCAATTGGGCATCATTCTTCTTATGTAGAACAAATTGAGAACTATTTATTAAAATTGCGGACTTCTTAGAATTATTAATTTAGCTTTAACAAATTAATCAACTCCAACCAATTATTTTCACTTCAGTTATTGCAAGATCAGA